>NZ_ACDZ02000014.1:0-327506 GCF_000173915.1 Gemella haemolysans ATCC 10379
CGGACTGATTTTTGTCAGTCCGATTTTTTTTATATGAATGTTGATATTATTAACCAGAAATTTAAGATTATCAATACGACTGTGCAGATCCATGCAACAATTTTCATCCATGGTTTAATAACAAACTCTCCCATAAGTTTTTTATCTGATGTATATAGTGTTAGAGGAATAATAGATATTGGTAGAGCAATACTTAAAAATACTTGTGTATAAATCAGTAAGCTTTCAATTGCTTGTTCACTATCACCAAAAATTATTAAACAAATGACAACAGGCATTACCGCAATTACACGAGTCAGCATTCTTCTCATCCACATAGGAAGTCTCATGTGAATGAAACCTTCCATAACTATTTGTCCTGATAATGTTCCAGTAATAGTAGAATTTTGACCAGAGGCCAATAGAGCTACGGCGAATAGTGTACTAAGGAGTGGTGAAGCAATAGCTCCGACAATGCTGCTATCTTGTAAAGCGTTATAAAGATCTGTAAAGCGTCCAAGACTATCACCATGACCATAAAACAAAGAAGCACCTAGAACTAATAGTAAGCAGTTAATAACAAATGCGATTGAAAGTTGAATATTAGAATCTATAGTAGAAAATCTAATAGCTTCTTTTTTAACTTTGTTGTCCTTTCTATCGTATCTTCTTGCTTGAACAATAGAAGAATGTAGGTACAGATTGTGAGGCATAACTGTAGCCCCCACTATACCTAAGGCAATAAATAATGCACCTTTATTATTAATTACATCCTTATTCGGAATAAAACCTTTAATTAATTCTCCGGTATTAGGGTTAGCTAATAAAACTTCATAGAAGAATATTATTAGAATTGTAAATATCAAGGTAGCTACAATAGCTTCGATTTTTCTAAATCCAAAATGTGCTAATAATAGGAGTAAGAATACATCAAAGATAGTTATTATAACCCCTATTAGTAAAGGAATACCGAATAATAATTTTAAAGCTACAGCACTACCAATAATTTCTGCAATATCGGTAGCCATAATAGCTAGTTCGGTAATTATCCAGAGAACAAATCCCATTTTTTTACCAGTATGCTTTCTAGTTGCTTGAGCTAGGTCCATACCAGTTACAATACCTAATCTTACAGACATTGATTGAAGCAACATCGCGATAAGATTCGATATAAGTATAACGAATAGTAAGCTATACGCATATTGAGCACCACCAGCGATAGAGGTAATCCAGTTACCAGGATCCATATAACCGACTGCTACTAATGCTCCCGGTCCACTATAAGCCAGGACTTTCTTTAAAAAGCTTCCTTCTTTTGGAACATCAACTGTATTGTTAATTTCTTGAAGAGAAAGCTGATTCGCAGCTTCTAACTCTTCTTGACTTTTTCTCAAAAATTTTTTAAAAATCATTTAATCACCTTCTCTAAAAATAATAGTGTAGAATAAGAATATAAAACTGCTTTCCTTAAGGCAGAAATCTTGCCTCAGGAAAACTATAAACAATATTATACTACAAAAATGAAAAAATGTAAATTCTTTTGAAAATAGATATTACTATGAGTGGACTAGAATGATAATAGAAATTGAAAATGAGTATGATTTTTTGTGAAAATCTATTCAAGAGGAAAAGTTGTATACAGAATTCCGAAGAGATTTTTAAAAAATATTACGAATAAAAAAATATTATTTAATAGCTAAAACACCAGCAAGGATATAGTTGGTTAGAGAAATATGTTTATGATAAAATATAATCGAAGGGTTATACAGTGGGGGAAGTTATTTATGGAAAGATACATATTTATTGTTATTGTAAGTCTTATATTTGCTAGCGCAATGAAATGTTTAGTAGATAGTGAGAATAAAAAAGAGTTCCTATTTAGACGAAGTCGTTGTTCAAGTTGTCATAAAGAATTAAGGGGGAGCGACTTAATTCCAATCTTTAGCTATTTGTTTAAAAAAGGACGATGTAGTTACTGTAATCAAAAAATTCCATTAGATATATTTTTATACGAAATTTTTACTTTTATTACTATTGTATTATTTATTATTTTCCAAAATCATTTTATTTTTATTAGTTATCTTGAAGTCAGTATATTTATTATTCTCATTTTTTTAGGAATAGAAGATATAAAATCATTTGAAGTTAATGATGAGTTGTTTTATCTTCTAATTATATTAAATTTTTCTTCTATATATATACACTATTATTTATTTAATTTTTTAGATTTTATTTATCTTGTTATTATTTTTCATATATTATATATTTTCACAAGAGGTGGTTTAGGTTATGGCGATATAAAAGTATTTTGTGTATTAGCTTTAAATTTAAATTTATTTGAGGGAGTGTATTTGTTAATTTTCACATTTTTATATGCAGGATTCTTCGCTATTGGATTAATTATTTTGAAAAAAGTTAAAAGAAAAACGAAACTACCACTAGTGCCATTTATTGCACTTAGTTATTTAACAATCATATTAATAAGGGAGGGATTATTATGGTAGCATACACTATTAAAGAGTTTAGTGAAGAAGATCGTCCGAGGGAGAAATTCAAAAAATTAGGTGCTTTAGCTCTCAGTGATAAAGAGATTCTAGCAATATTACTAAGAACAGGTACAAAAAATCAAAATGTAATTGAGCTTTCCGATATAATTCTAAAAGATATAGGAGGCATTACAAAGTTAAGAGATGTAACTTTAACAGAACTTATGAAACATAAGGGGATAGGTCAGGAAAAGGCGATACATATTTTGGCGAATATAGAGTTTGCAAGAAGAATATATGCGACGAATGTTTTAGATGTGAAGTGTGATAGCCCGCAGTCAATAGCCAATTATTTAAAATCATCTTTAGAGAATTTAACGCAAGAAGTTTTCGTAGTATTAGATATTGATACGAAAGGTAAAATAATAGAGAAAAGAGAAGTATTTAAAGGTAGCTTATCTATGTCAGTAGTGCATCCAAGAGAAGTATTTAAACTAGCAATAAAAAATAGTGCTTCGAGCATCGTCTGTGTACATAACCACCCGAGTGGAGACGCAACTCCTTCTATAGAAGATATTAAAACGACGATAAATCTAATGGAAGTTGGTGAAATAGTTGGTATTGAAATGCTAGATCATATCGTGGTTGCAAAAAAAGGATATGTTAGCATTAGGAAAGTATTGAATTATCTAGCAGTAGAAAATATAGATTATAAATACGAAGATGTTACAGGTGAACAGCTAAAATATATACTGAGAAAATATAAGGTTATAGGAGAGTATTAAAGAAGTAAAAGGTCTAAAATGAAATATAAAAAATTGATTTTTTAGTATAAATATAGTAGTATAGAAGAAGGTGGTTCACTACCTATATTTCAAGTGTGAATGTTAAGCTAGGAATTTTTCCTAGCTTTTTTGTATGGAGTACTATTAATGTAATAGAAAAGAGAAGACATGTATTTTTTTAGTTCTAGTTAAAAGACTAGTTTCAAGTTAATTTATAAATTCTATAGACAACCTTAAATTTTCAGAAATAACATTGACTAGCAATTTTTTATTTGATATAATTTCTATAATTTAACAAACGTTAATTGGATTTTATGTTGAGTGGAAAGTTAATCTATAGATTGAATTATTTTAGAATATCAAATATTAAGAAAGAAATTGATTAGCTTCTATGAGCAATTGATTTCTTTTTATTGTATTTAGATTTTAAAAGGCTATTTATAAAATAAAAACTGAAGTTTTAAATAGAGGACTCAACTAAGGAGTGGGAAATATGAGGAAATTTTTATTTGCGATAGTTTTATTTCTTATTACAGTAGTTTCGGGGATTAATATTTATTTTTCTTATCAAATAAAATATGTTGTTGATGCCCTTACTACTAAAAATGAGCAATTATTCTACAATCAAATTATATATTTATCTGTAATTATAATACTAATGCTTATATGTGAATATTTACGTCAGCTTTTAGATACTATTTATCTAAATAAAGTTGGGTTTAATATTCATAGAACACTTGTGGGTAGTTTACTTAGAAATAAACTAGATACAAAGAGTAAAAATTTATTATCTACTGTAAATAATGATATTGAAATGGTAAAAGATCAATATTATAATACGATTTTTTCTCTGTATCAGGGGATAATTTATTTTATTTTTGCTACAATAGCGTTGTTCAAATTAGATGTAACAACAGCGTTTTGGGTTATAGGATTGTCACTATTTCCGATTTTAATTCCTAACCTATTCAAATTATATTTGAAAAATGTTCAAAACAGTATTTCTATACAAAAGGCTAGTTATAACGATAAACTTGAAGATTTTTTAGAAGGGTTATTAGTTATTAAAAATAGTGATTCGGCTAATATATTTTATGAAAAATTACTTAACGAATATAAAAAAATAAATAAACTTGTTAATAGAAAGAATGTTTTAGCATCACTTGTAAATGTCTTAACAGGATTAGTATTCTATGCTACTATTATTGCTATTTTATATATAGGAGGTCGTCAAGCTCTGTTAGGAAATACTAGTGTAGGGGATATAGTATCAATTTTTACTATTTCTGCAGAGTTAGTAATGCCTGTTAATTTGATAACAGCTTCTATATCTAATATAACATCGGTAAAAGATATAAAGAGAGAATTAGATTCTAAAGAGAAGTTTGAATATATAGATGGTCATAAAACTATCGATTTTGAAAACATAGAAGTTCTAAATGAAAGTTATAAATTTAATAATAGAGAAATTTTTAGTAATTTTTCAGCTAGTTTTGAAAAAGGTAGAAAGTATTTAATTCAAGGGGATAGTGGTAGTGGAAAATCGACGTTAGCATTACTATTAACGAAAAACCTTGAAGGATGTAACATCTTTTTAAATGGAAAAAATATTAACAGTTATGAATACAACACAATTCAGAAACTAATAACTTATGTACCTCAAGATAGTTTTATATTTGTAGGTAAGGTTATCGATAATCTTACTTTTTATAAAAACATAGAAGCGGGTAAAATAATGACCTTAATAAAAGAAACTAGATTAGATGACAAAATTAAAGAAGCTTCTGATTTGATTAATATTACGTACGATAAGAGAAAAGCAAATTTATCTGGTGGACAAAAACAAAGGCTAGCATTAATTAGGGCTATATTACAGGAAAAGCAGGTTATAGTTTTAGATGAAACATTGTCAGGGTTGGATAAAGATACATATATTTTAGTCGAAAAATTACTATTAAGTATGAAAGATAAGACTTTAATTCATATTTCACACAGATCTTATCCAGAAACTTTGAGAATGTATGATGAGGTATATGTAATGGGGAAAAAGGGACTGAATCAAATGTCCTAAATTCTAAAAAAGTTTATATGAGAACTCATAGACGCAGTGGTTTATTGATATTTAAATTTGCTTTATAAAAGCTTTTTAGATATCTAATAAACTTTTCGGAGATGACTCGATAAAATCTCCTTGTCCGGAATCACAATTTTTGAGTCACTCCCATAATATTTTAAAATATAGATATAGGAGAGTCTAATATGTTAAATAGAAATTTTAATTTATTATGGTTATCACAGATAGTTAGTTCAATTGGAAATAAACTGACTATATTTGGATTTCCATTAGTAGGAATATTCATTTACGATACTACGGTATTAGAAACTTCTATGATTACAGTAATGTCGTTTTTACCGAGCTTACTTTTTGGAACAATAATAGGAGTTATTGTAGATAGGGGGGATAAAAGGAGAATAGGGATTTTTACAAATATAATTTGTTTTGTTATTTCTATAATATTATTTGTATTTTCTATTTTCAAAATATTACCACTGTGGGGGTTTTACATTTTAATTTTCTTATTGAATACATTCTTATTATTTGGGAGTATATCTTTTTATAGTCAAATTCCTATGGTAGTAGAGAAAGAAAATCTAAAGAAAGCAAATTATAAAATGGAATTAAGTAATAGTGTTATTGATACTGCCGCTCCAAGTGTTGGGGGAATTATATTTGGTTTATTTTCTGCTCCATTTATTTTTATAATAGATGGGATAACATTTATACTAGCAAGTTTTTGTCAGATATTACTTCCATGTGATATAGAGAAATATAAAGTAAAAACAAAAAAGAAATCGATAGTTCATATAAGAGAAGCATATAATTATGTTTTTAATAATCAAATATTATTTAGATTGGCGATGAGTTACTTTGTATTGGTATTTGGTATAGGTATTTTTCAGTCGATTCAGTTTTATTACTTAAGTAAAGTTTTAAATGTTGCTCCATATACAATTGGGATGATTATAAGCGTAGGGAATATAGGTCTTGTAGTAGCATCGATAAGTTCTTTAAAAATATCTGATACTATAGGAATGGGAAGAACTATAATATTATCATTTATTTTATATGCAGTGGGTTTCACTCTTTATTATTTAAGCAGTGAAGAGAGTACATTATCTTTATTTGTTGCAACTATGTGTATAGGAGCAGCGATGCCTTTATATAATGTGAATGCTACTACTATAAAACAAAGTAATGTTGATTTATCAATGTTGGGAAGTGTTTCTGCTATTTGGAGAATTTTTGGAAGAGGGCTTATTCCACTAGGAGCGACAATAGGTGGAGGTATTTCAACATATTTTTCTGTAAAAATGGCGATATTAATATCGGTAATTATAGTTTTATTAGGTTTGTGTATAGTATTATTTTCTGATGAATTAAAAAAATACACGTAACATTACATCACAAATATTTTGAATGCGTTTTTATAAAGTGGTATAATATAATCGAATAAGTATAAGTAATTATATTGTATTAGTTAATAAAATAATTTTAAAAGGGAGGAGGAGAAAAATGAATAAGCTTAAAGATTTAGGTTTGTTGATATTGCAAGTTGAATTAGTAGGTTTCTTATTTATAGCGATGAATAAATATTTAACTAACACTACAAGCTTTTTACCTGAAGCTTTCACTCAAGATAAAACAGATATTAAGGCATATAGTTTAGCTGCATTGGCGTTTATGATATTAGGTATTGCTCAATATTATGTGGTTGACTTATATGACAAAATCAACTGGAAAAAAGCGAGTGTAATAGAATACTTAGTAGAAGTGGCAGGAGTTTTACTAGTATTTATCTATTTACAATTTATAGATAATCTAGTTAAGTTTGCATTTCTATTTGTGTTAGTTTCATTTCTATTCATAATGAGATATTTATACTTTTATAAGAAATTTGCATAAGTTTATGCTTTTGAACAATTGCAGGAGGTAAACACTGTTCAAAGTGTAGAAATTTTTAGTTTAAAATTTTAATTTGGAATGTAGGTATTCAATATAATTATTATACTGCTGTTGCTAGATTATATAGGGAAAAATAAAAAAATGGGGGTGACTTAAAAATCTTGATTTTTGAGTCACTCCCATTTTGTTTAATCCATTTAATAAATCATATTACTGTACTTTTAATTCTACACATTCTGTTAGTTGTTTTTTAATCTCTTCTTGTATATGGTGAGAAATCATTATTAAGGTTAACTTATCGTCAGCTAAGATATTGTTTTCTATCTGTACTGCTGTTCTTTCATCTAATGCCGAGGTTGCTTCATCAAGAATTAAAATTGGATAGTTTCTAATTAAGACTCTCGCAAGAACTAACCTTTGTTTTTCTCCTCCTGATAAGATTTCTCCCATATTAGATAAGTTATGATCTAAGCCATCAGATAAAGATTTAACTCTATCAGCTAAACAAACTTTTTCCAGTATGCTCCATATTTCTTCATCTGAATAACTATCATCTAAAGTTATGTTATATCTAATAGAACCAGTAAAGATAGATGTTTGCTGACTTACATATCCAATCTCTTTGGAGAAGTTAATATCATCTTGTATTTCAAGAGGATTTCCATCGATTAAGATTTTATCTTGATTGGATTGTAATTTCCCTAATAACAACTTGATTATAGTAGATTTTCCAGAACCACTTTTACCGATTACTGCATATTTTCCACCTTTATTTATATTAAAGTTAAAGTTTTTAATAACATGGTTATCTCCAAAACTATAATTAAAGTTTTTAAATTCAATATTTTCTTCAACGTGTGGATAAATAGTTTCTTTAGCAGTAGCTTTAGTTATAACGCTGTTTAATATTTCTTTTGTACCGATTACCTTAATATACAAATCAACCAATTGATTGATAGAAGTAAGGTATATGCCTAGTATAGTAGATACCGAAGCTATTGTTCCGATAGTTAATTCATTTTTTAAAACTAAGTAAATCGCAAATATAAAAATTAATAATTCAAGTAACTTCTCGATACTTTGAAAAGTTAACTCAGCAAATGCCATTAATTTAGAAATACTATACTGTTGATCTTCTTTTTGGATCTGACTAGTCTTAACATTTTTTGAGAATAAATTTATCTTACCGATATTTTTTAAATCTTCATAACCTGTTAAATATTCCTTTAAAACTCCAGAAAATTTCCCTGATAAAATTGATAAATTTGTATATCCTACACTAATTTTATTACCGAACTTACCGCTTATTAAAAACATAGCTATTGATGATAATAGGGCGAATACAACAAATTTCCAGTTAATAAGCCATAAAAATACTACTGATGAGATAAATAATACAATAGCACTAAGTAAACCAGTTAATGGTGAGAATAAATATGCAGATAATAATTCAAGTTGATAAGTATATTTAGTCATATGCTCACCAGAATCAACCTTATTAAATTCTGATTGAGACATAGCTTCTATGTTTTTACTAATTCTATCACCTAGATAAATTTTCCATTGTTTAACTAATTGTGCAATTATAATTTTCAACCACGCTCTAAGCAATTCTACTATTATTAAAATACAAATAATAACGCCAACTTTTGTCCAAAGAGACCCTGTTTTGTATATTACAGAATCAACAATATCAACACGAGCGTATACAACATAAACAGTCCCTATTGATACTATTAATGTCAAAATAAACATAATGCATAACTTTAATTTGTTCAATGTTATAACTTCTAAAATATTTTTAATCATATTGCTCTCCTTTGTATAGATTATATTTCTATAGAAGTTACTCAAAAATAGCGACTTCCGAGACTTCGATTTGTCAATTTCTCCACGAAGTTTCTTAGATCTCTAAAAAGCTTTTATAAGATGAGTTTAGACTAGGAATACGAGCTTTCATATAAACTTTTTTAAGATTTAGTTATTTTTGAATCCCTATAGTATCTATGTAACTTTAATTATACTGACTTTTTTTTGTGTGTCAAGATAATTAGATTAAATTTTCTGAAAATTTTAATTAACTAAAACACAAAAAAGTTAAGAAATTTTATTGCTAATATAGAAAAAAATAATATAGTGGATAAAGAGAGAGGAAATATTATTGTATTTAAATCAATTTTTAAATAAAAAAATATTGATTCTATTATGCGTAAATATGAGTTGTTAATTCTTTAAATAAGATAAATATTTTTATTTGAAGAAACTAAGTTTTATATGTTGAAATATTCACTTTCTATGCTCATTGTGATAAAATACAATTAAAGTAAACGATTACTTTCTTTTTTAAAAAAATTCAAATATTAAAGATAAAACAAAAGTACGGTTACATAAATAGTTTAATAAAGGGAAGACTGATATATTTTATAAAATTTAGTTTATTTTTATGTGATATGAAATATATTGGAGTAATGAATGGGTGAAAAATATGATAAATTTATTAAATATTAATAAAGAAATTAAAAATAGAAAAATCATAGATAACTTAAATTTATTCGTGGAAAAAGGTGAATTTATTGTTATTATGGGGAAGAGTGGATCAGGGAAAAGTACTTTGTTAAAAATTATAGCAGGTTTGTTAAAGTTAGATAGTGGTAAAGTAGTAATTGATAATAAAAATATTACTAGTCTTAACAATGAGAAACTTGCAGAATATAGATTAAAGAATATAGGGATAGTATTTCAAGATTATCAACTCCTAGATATCTTTACTGCGTACGAAAATATTATTTTTCCTGCTAGAGTATTAAAAAAGGAAGACATAAAAACAATTAGAAATAAAGCAAATTATTTTATAAAAATGGCGAATTTGGAGAATGAAAAGGATAAAAATATAACTGAATTATCAGGAGGAGAAAAACAAAGAGTAGCATTTGCTAGGGCATTTATGAATACCCCTAAAGTTATCTTAGCGGATGAACCTACGGGAGCATTAGATTCCAAAAACGCAGCTAATTTGATAAAGTTTATTCGTGAATCTATAAAAAAATTAGGGCAAACGATGATAATGGTTAGTCATGATTCTTATATTGCTGCATATGCGGATAAAGTATATTTTTTAAAAGATGGGAACATCATTTCAAATTTATCTTTTGACAGGACTAATATAGATATTGATTTAAGTAATCGAGTAGATTTGATACAAAGAGAGTTATTAAAAATTAACATTTAGTTTATGGGGGAGAAGATATGATAAAGAAATATATTTTAAATTCAATAAAATTTAATAGAAATAAAAGCAAAATTCTATTAATATCTTCATGTATAAGTCTAGTATTATTACTAGTTTTTACTCTTATATTCTTTAGTGTGAGTACTGGATTAAAAAATAAAAATAATCAGAAATTTGGAGAATATGACCTACAATTTGGGTACATCGAAAAAAATGTGTTTTTTGATAATGATAAGATAAGGGGGATTCCTATTCCCTACGAAAAGTTTAATAAATTACTAGTTTTAGAATTAGAGGACAAAACAACAATTTATGGACTTGAAAATAATTCTATGGAACTTGCAAAATACCAAATATTAAATGGAAATAAAGAGTTGAATACTGGCGAAATAGTTATTAATAAAAATTATGCTGATAAGTATAAATTAGAAGTAGGAGATACTATGACTATATATAATAATAGTTATAAAATATCTGCAATTGTTTCTAGTAATATTCAGGATAGTTTATCGTTGAAAATATTTATTAATTTATCTGACCTACAGAAAAATAATAAATATAAAGATAAAGTTAATTTGCTTCAGCTGAAAACAAAAGCAAATAAAGAAGCTATAAAACAAATGTTAGAACAATATTTTAATGATAAAAAATTAAAATATGATAGTATGAAAAGTAAAGAATTAGATTATAAAAAAATAAGAATATATACTCCTTTATTTTATATTATGGTAACAGGAATGTTTCTGACATATATAATATCATTATTTGGAATTTTTAAAATGAGAATAAGATCTCGTTTTTTTGAAATGACAGTTTTAAAGAGAATGGGAATTAGTCATAAGAATTTAAATAAAATATTTATAGGTGAAAACTTAATCTTAGCAACAGTAGGATCGGTATTAGGAATATTCTTATCAGGTGGTATATATTTACTTTCTAATAGTATTTTTAAGAAGTTAGATGTATCTTTTGAAATACTTTCATTTTCAATATTTGTTTTTTGTGCTGTTGTATATTTACTGTTAAATCAACTAATAGTTTTCTTAGTAACATATCTGTTGCTTAGAAAAGAGAAAAATAAATATGTAGATGATATTGAGGTTATTCATAAAAAAGATAGTATTATCAATACAAAATTAAGAGGGAAAATTTTATCCTTATTAATAATAAATTTATTATTCTCTGTATTATCTAAGATATTAGATAATGAAAATTTCAAATATTTAACTGTAGTGGTTTCAATAATATCATTTTTTATAGTATTTAAGCACTGTTTTGTAGGATTGTATAAGTTGTCTGAAAGAGAAAAGTTCTTTGATATTTCATATCCAGTTAAATCATTTGCAAATAATTATAAGAAATATGCTATGATAATGAAATTGATGGTTTTATCAATTGTCTTATTATTATTTAGTTTTAATTTTTTATCTATATTTTCTAATAAGGTTAAAGAAAATACTTTAAATCAGCTACCTGCTGATTATATAATAACAAATGCTGATCAGAATAAAAGTGAGAATTTTGTTAATAATAATGATTTAAAATATATAATGGAAAAAATACGAAGCAATGATATAGTAGAAATATTATATACAAAAGACTATAGAATAGCTTCAAATGTTCCTTATAGTGATGATTGGAGAAGATTAAGTGAAAAATCAAAAGTTGATATAAATGAAATAGAAATTATTAAATTAGACATAGAAAAAAGAGATAAACTGAGAACTTTTAATGTGATTTCAGGGAAAAAATTAAATAATAATTTTTTAGATAATGAATTGATTCTGAATGAAAAGCTTAGGGGATTATTGAATTTACAGTTAGGTGATACTTTAGATTTAAAAGATTCTAGGACAGGAAAATTGGAGAAGTATGTTATATCCACAATAATAGATAATCAATTTTATCCTTATAATTTAGTAGCTATTGCACCTAAAACATCAAAAATAGAAACTTCTAATATCTTATCAGTAGAAGTCTATAATACTGACAACAATACTGATACTATTAAGAATTACGTGAATTCTAATAGACATTTAGAAGGTCTATATACAAGAGATGTAATAAGTGAAAATTTACAGTTTTATAACTTTGTTTATTTTGGTTTGTTATTTTTAAATATCTTTATTTTAATTATATTTGTAATAAATCTATTTAATTCGATGATATTAAGTTTAGAAGAAAGAAAAGCTGAAATTAAGATATTAAAAAACATGGGAATATCTCTAGATAAAATAAGAACTTTTGTAATTGGAGAAATCTATATGAATTTCATAGGAGTTCTATTATTTTCATTACTAATTATTATATATATTTCATTAGTATTATCTTTAGCGATAGAAGTAAAACTCGTCTTAATGATTTATGGACTGTTATTAGCAAGTTTTATTATATTATTGATATTATCTAGAAGAATTGTAAAATAATAATATAAATTTTAAATATTATTTTGTTGATGAATCTTAAATAGGAGAAATTAATACGGACTTTATAATAGAATTTCTTAGTTATTTGTTTTATGATAAGTGGAAAAATAAAGGTAGGCGAGAAAGTTAGACTGTTCAAGTGCGGTTGGGAGTGACTCAAAAATCGTGATTTCAAAGAAATGATGTGTACCCAAAATTCTGAACTCATATATATTTAGTTTAGACGAGTGGATGTTATTCTGTATTGTACAGGTGACATCCTTTTTCAGTAATTTCTATAGAAATGCTTGAAATTATCTTTTTAGTAAAATATAATGTTTTTAATGATATATGCGTTATTTAGAAAAGAAAGATAAATTGGGAGTAATAAAATAGTTAAGGGTTGTGTGAAATTATTAGGTTAGTAATTTAAGGTATTTGAATATTTATAGAATTTATATATTTCTCAAAATTCCCCTTAATAGCGTGTTGTTAAATTAAGTGGAATTAAAAGTAGGAGGTATTTATGAAAAAATATATTTTAAAGTTTAAATATAGGTTCTTATTAATTTGTTTTCTTATATTGTTAAGACAGTTATTTCTTATGAAGAGTAACTTTTTAAATGCAGATGCTATAACTGTGCTTACTAATAGAAATCTACATAGTTTCTTTGAAATTATCTTATTCTTATCAGTTACGTGGATTTTTATTATAGTAATTGATAGGGTGGTAAAGGTAAGAGAGGAGATTTTTATTCAAGACATTGGAATAGATGTTAAGGATAATCTGTCTAGTAGCCTTATAGAATTAGATATTGAAAAGTATAAAGATAACTCATCTGGTGTTTATCAATCTTGGTTTAACAATGATATTCAAATGATTCAAGAAAAAGGTTTGAGGAATATATTTGCTATAATATACAGTCTTTCTGGTGTGGTATTTTCTCTTTATGCTCTATTGAAATATCACTGGATTATTTCTTTAATTACTATTATAGGAACAGGAATATTAATTTATCTTCCAAAAATTTTTAATAAAAAACTTCATAATATGGGATCAGAAGTTACTAAAGAAAATGAAAACTATGTAGCTTCGTTAGAGGAGACGATTCTAGGTTATGATACGTATTTCTCTCTTAATAAATTACAAATAATTCCTAAAAGAATAGCTCATATAAGTAGAATTTTGAAAAATGTATTTGTTAAACAAAGTAAGTTGGAAAGTAATTATTATATGCTTAACTTTGGCTTAAATGTCTTTTTCCAAGTGTTATTAGTTTTTGTTACAGGGTGTTTAGTTGTTAAAGATAATTTGGAAATCGGTGCAGTTGCAGCTGTAGGAATGTTTGCTAATCTTGTATTTGATGGTATGAGCCAAGTAGGTTATAGAATAGCATTTATTAAAGGTGCAAAACCTATTTTCTCTAAGCATGATGAATTCATGTTAAATAATAAGGATACTCACTCACCCGTTGAATATTCTTTAAGAGAAACATTATTTAAAATTAAAAACTTACATTTCAGTTATGGTGATAGAGAAATCCTTAATAATGTGAATCTTGATATAAAAGAGGGGAATAAATATTTAATAAGTGGAGATAGTGGCGTTGGTAAATCAACATTATTTAAAATTATTACAGGGCAATTAAGAAATTATGAAGGTAGTGTAGAGTATTGTAGTGTCGATTTGAATAAATTATCTACTAAACAAATACTAGAAAAACTGACTATAATTCAGCAAGAAAATTTTGTATTTTCAGGTACTGTTAAAGACAATATAACTATGGGAGAAGTAGTAGAGGATAGTGATGTAGCAGAGTATTTAGAAAAAGTGGGATTAACACAGGAAGACTTCTTATATTCAGAAGTAGAGGTTCATGGAAAGAATCTTTCAGGAGGACAACGCCAAAGATTGGCTATAGCTAGAGCGTTATTTAATGGTAAAAAAATACTTTTAATTGATGAAGGAACATCAGCTTTAGACAAAGAATCAGCGAAAAGTTTAGTAGAAATGTTGTTAGGAAATAAAGAATTAACTATAATAATGATTAGCCATGATATAAGTGATGAACTAAGAGGAAAATTTGATAATATTATAAAATTGTGATACAAGTGAAAGTTAGTAAAAAAATGATATAGATTGAATAGAAAAATGAAAATAGGGGAGTGGCTAAAAAATAAATTTCTCTGAGAATAAGATTTTGAGTCACTCCCATTTAATAGGGAGGAAAAGAATGAGTTATAAGTTTATGAGTGATGCTTTAGATAATAATTTAATGCCTATTGGTAAAAGTGATTTTTTAAATTTATTTAAAGATTTAGAAATAGGAGAAGGTGATACCCTGATTGCACATGTTTCTCTTAGTAAATTCGGTTATATAATCGGCGGTGCAAGATGTATTTATGAAGCTCTTATGGAAAGATTAGGAGAAAGTGGAACACTCGTTGTCCCAACACAATCTTTAGAAAATATGTCTCCAGAGTATTGGGAATATCCTAAAGTTCCTAAGGAGTGGATAGAAAAAATAAAACAGGAGAGTTTATCTTATGATGTTGATCTATCTAGTACACGAGGTATGGGGAAATTTAGCGAGTTTGTTATGAATCTAAAACATTCTGTTAGAAGTTCTCATCCACTATATTCTTTTTCTGCAGTAGGAGAAAAAGCACAGGAAATTATAAAAGAGCATCCATTAGATGATGGCTTAGGATACAATTCACCATTAGGGAGATTGTATGATCAGAATGCCAAAATTTTGTTATTAGGAACTGATTTTGAATCTAATACAGCATTGCATCTTGCAGAGTACTCACTAAATCGAAAAACAATAAAAGAAAGTGCTAATGTGGATGGAGAGTGGTTAGAGTTCTCTAATATCGAATTAGATATATATGATGATTTTTTAACAGTACAGAAAGAATTCATGGAAAATTGTAAGGGAAGTTATCAAATAAAAGAGATTCAGAAAACATCAGTTCTTTGTATAGATTTAAAAAGTTGCGTAGATTTTGCGAAAGAATATTATAAGAAAAAGGAAGAAGTGAAGTAGAGGGAGCATGATTTTATATTAAAGTTTTCAAATTGTTACCATTTTATTTTCATATTATAATAAATATAGTAATTGTTTATATGTTATAAAAAATAAGGGAGAAATTTTTAGAAGGTGTATTTAAAAGCTATAAATTCACATATTATTAAAATTTTAGAATAAGACATGAGAGACTATGGAATAAAAAGGAATTAATTTATGAGTAAATATATGAGTGTTTTAAAAAATGTTGATTTTATAAAGTATTTTTTTTCGATTAACTTCACAACATTAGCGCAATCATTTGTTAGTATAAGTATTATCTGGTTGATTTATGAAGAAACTAAAAACCCATTATTGATAGCTATTTTTGGTGTGTTGACTCAATTGCCAGCTATAGTTTTTGGACCAGTAATATCAAAAGTGTTAGACAGGTTTAATATTGGAAAAGCAATGTTCTTGTTTTTACTACTAAGAGCTGGTATTTTTCTGATTATATTCTTATTACCGTTTAATGATAAGATATCTTTAAGTATTATAGGATTATTGATAGGTTTGAATAGCGTTATAGGAATTCCTTTATCAGCAGGAGGAGATATAATAATAAAAGAGGTGTGTAATGATGAACAATTAGTAACAGCTAATGCATTGATGATAATATTTTTTGACATCTCTTATATCTTTGGTTCGATTTCTGTTGCGATAATGGGAGTGTTAGGTAATAATAGAATTGCTTTCATAATAGGAGCCGTATTATTTTTCATTTCAGCGATAATAATAAGTACAATAAAAAGTGACGAGATATTTAGTAACAATGAAAATAGACAGGAAAAATATACAATATTTAGTTCTATGAAGTATATTGTAAAAAATAGTGAAATATTCCTTATGACAATTAATACGACATTGTGGAATATGTTCACTTGGGGAAGTTTTATCGTTTTATTACCAATATATGTAGAACAAAATTTAAATAATGATAGTGTAGCGTATGGAATATTAAATTCTTTACAATCTGTTGGTATTATACTGGCTTCGCTTATAATAGGTTTGCAATTTATATCAAAAATTAAAATAGAAAAATTAATTTGCCTAGGTATTATAGTGCATTGTTTATTATTGATACTGTTTTATTTTAGTACGAATATTATTCTTTCAGTAATCATACTTATTATAGCAGGAGTTGCTTCAGCACCAGTACTAATTTATAAAGCAACATTCTTCCAAAGAAAAATTTCTAGAAAAATAATGGGGCAAGTATTATCATTAATTCTAGTTTTAGGAAGTATCTTGTATTCTCTAGGAGGTATAATAATAGCGTTTCTGATAGAAAAATTAGGAAAAGAATATTTTTCGTACATAAATTTATATTCTTTAATTATCATTATAGCAATATCACTTATGAGTATTAAAAAAATATCGTAGATTTATCGGATATAAATTAAAAAATACTTTTACAGATTGAATTAAAGGTATTTATTTGGTATGAGAGAATGGTGTAATTTGATATAATGTTATAAAGACAATTTAAATACTAAGTTGTAACAGAAAATAGATAGTATTGGGAGGAGTTATTGTGAAAAAAGGTTTATTGATTGTGTTTGAAGGGCTTGACGGGTCAGGAAAGACAACACAAATAAATTTACTAGAAGAGTGGTTTAAGAGAAATAAGAAGTTAGTACATAGTACAAGGCAGCCCACAGATTTTTATAGGAATGATAAAAGAGTTAAAGATTATCTAGAGGATGGAATTGTTCCTAATATGTATTCTATCGCACTTTTAGCTGCTGCGGATAGAACTTATCAAAACGAAGTAGAGATTAAACCTACGCTTAGTAAAGGGATAAATATAATATCAGATAGATACCTGTATAGTTCACTTGCATTTTTTAAAGCTAGAGGAATAAAATATCAAGAAATTAGAAATATAAATAAAGATATTGAAGAACCTGATATTATTATCTTTCTTGATATAGATCCAGATAAGGCTTTGGAAAGAGTGAGAGTTCGAGATGGTAAAAATCTTAGATTTGAAGAAAAAAATGATAATACTTTTATACAAGTAAGAAATAACTTTTTAGAAGTTTTGCCGAAAGGAAAAACTTTAATAGTTGATTCAACAAAAGATGTAAAACTTATTCATGAGTTAATAATAAAATATATAGAGAAAGTTGAGGTAAGATAGTATGTTCGCAGATAGATATATAGAAAGCGTGATTAAAACGAAGTCTCATTTATGTGTTGGATTGGATCCTGATTTGAAGAAGTATCCAACTTATATTTTAAAGCAGGCGGAGGAAGAATATGGTAGAACTCCTGAAGGCGCAGCTAGTGCGATTTTGAGATTTAATAAGGTAATAATTGATTTAATATACGATAAAGTACCAGCTATAAAACCTCAATTAGCATATTATGAAAAATATGATTCTTTCGGATTGGATGCTTTTTGGAAAACAGTAGAATATGCTCAAAGTAAGGGAATGATAGTTATAGCTGATGCAAAAAGAGGAGATATTGGTGATACATCGAATGCATATGCTGAAACATTTTTTAAAACTCTAGATAAAGAAAGTTGGGAATCAAAACTATCAGTTGATGCTGTAACGGTAAATCCATATTTAGGAAGTGACGGATTAAATCCTTTTATTAAACTCGGTGCTGAGAAAAATAAGGGAACTATTATTTTAGTTAAGACGAGTAATCTATCATCAGGAGAAATACAAGATAATGTTATTGAAGGTAAGAATCAAACAGTTTCTGAATTAGTATGCGACTATATCAATAATAATATCAAACAAGTTGGAAAATATGGTTATTCAGATATTGCAGCAGTAATTGGTGCAACTTATCCAGAAGAACTAAAAAAATTTAGAACTATCTTGAGTAAATCTTTATTCTTAGTTCCAGGATTAGGTTACCAAGGTGGTAGTATAGAGGATATAAAATATGCTTTTGATGAAAATGGATTAGGGGCAATATTAACATCTTCAAGAGCAATAAACTACGCGTATAAAGATATTAATAGTTCAGAAGAGGAAGTAAAAATAGCAATTTTAAATAAAGTAATAGAAGATAATAATGCTATTAATACTATGTTGGAGAAAGAAAATAAGATAATTTGGTAATAATGTTACCAATAAGCTAAAGTACTTTCATATTAAATTTAATTATGTATTAAAATAAGTACAACAGAAAGGGGAAAATAATTATGGATCTTATGATTGAAAAAATGTTTAATGATAATTTACTAAATTTTAAAATTATTGTTGAACTAGTAGATTATTTAAGGGTTAAGCACGGTGAAGAACCGTCATTTACATTTGCTTGTTTTAAAAATGGACTAAATACAGAGCAAACTGAAGATTTGCTTATATTCTATTCGGATATTACTGATAAAATAGCAGCGGAGGATATACATTTATTAGATAGAAATTTATTAATAGAAAAAACTAAAGAAAAAATTCCAAATTTGATAGATGATAATAAAATTGGAGAAATAGTAGACAGTTACATTAATTGTTATTTTTTGTTAAAAGATGAATAAATTATAGTATCAGATTAGGTTATTGCTGAATCAAGAGCCTATTTTTTGAAATTAATGGGAGAATAAAGTGAGGAAGAATAGATTTAATAATTTAAAATTAGTACATATGTTGTTAATTATGAAAAAGGATGATTAGAAATTATGAAACTAAAAAAAGATTTTTTTGAAAAATTATTAATTTATATATTTCCGATTATTATAGTAATAGATATTATTAATAGATATTTAATAAACAATCACATGTTGTATATTTTAAACAATATCATGTATGTAGGATATTTTATAATGATTCTTGTGTTTCTTTTTAATAAGAATAAGAAGAGAAAAAGGAAAGAAAAGAGTTAAAAGACAAAAGAAATAAATTACTAAGTATCAACCTTATCTCCTGATTTAGTGAGATGGGGTTGTTTTTTATTGTTTCAAAAATCACCGAATTCGCTAGCGAAAATAATTTCCTTATCATAAATTAAAAGAAAAATAAACATAATATTCAGAAAATATTGACTTTATAAGGAAAACACGTTAATATAGTTAAAAACAAAAAAAACAGATTCAAGAAGAATAGTGAATATAAAGCGAGAGTAAATCATATAGGAGGTGTTTTTTATAGAATTTAATGTTAAATTAGCGAGAAGTTTATATTTATGTTTGAACTTAATTTTGAGTGTTTTATATTCATACATAACGGTGAAATTTATATCCGTATATAATTTTCCTATATATTTTATTTTGTTAATAACAACTTTGATAGAAATATTTATTTTTCTAGATACTAGTTATATCAGATTATTAACTAGTATAAAAACAAAGTATCTTTATTATATATTAATAGTTTTTTCAGTAGTAGTGTTTATTCTTAAAAATAACATAAATTTATATTACGTCTTAACATTTTATTTTATTTATTACTTATTAATATCGATAGTGCTACTTAATTACAATTTATTTGTAATAGAGAAAAGTAAGTCTATCAAAGCAGGAGTAACAGATATATCCTTATACAGCAACTTGTCTAAATTGCTTGGTTTTTCTTTAGGTAGTTATATTTATAAGGTTAATATTGATGAATATTTAATAGTATTTATAATTATGTTTGTTTTATTTTCAAGTTTTAAAATAAATAATTTTAAAAATGAAACTGAGAAAAATCCTGAGAGATTAGTTTTTAATAAATTGAAAAGAAAATATATCATTATCAATACAGCGTTATTATCAGGAGCAGCAGTATTTTTTATACCGTTGTTTATAAAACAATTAGCGGCTAGGAATTTAATACAGTATTCTAGTATTGTATTCTTTGTACCAGGACTAACAGTAGTTTTATTTTTAATACTTACTAAGAAATATGATATAAATTTAAATAGAATACTTATGTCTTACATATTTTTTGATATAGTATTCTTTATATTGGTTATATGTAAGGTGTTTTTACCATTACAAGTGATATTATTATCTTTAATAGTTGCACTTGGGGTATCAATCAGTATAAGATTAAGGACTAATTTCATAAAAATTAATGATAAAGATTATAGAAAAAGTATAGTTCAAATTTTTCGAATAAGTGCACCATTATTCACTATTATATTGAGTTTTGTAGGATTATACGTAGAAAACATTGCTTATTATATTTTGTTAATAAATGCAATTTCGGCTATTCATGTATTGTATGTAAATTTAAGAAATAGAGAGAGCACTTTATTAGATTAAGGAAAAGCTTTTAGAAAAAATGAAAAATTAATAAAATAATGTACACTTAGTTTTTTTAGAGATAGCTTGGTGTACATTTTTTGCTTCTATTTGAGAAGTAATACTATGTTATATTACTACGAAAACCGGTATTTATTAACTAGAAATAACAGGTGATAATTTTTGAAAGCGTTTTTTTTTTTTTTCTTTTCATATTGCTTTCACATCGTTTTTATATTACAATAAATCTATAAAGCTTTATAACCTCATAAAATAAGGAGGACAAAAAAATGGTATTAGATATTGGAATTTTATAGTTTATAATGTAAATAATAATAAAGAGAATCATCATTATTTTTTGAGTTTCTAATGATCTTAAAAAATTGTTGTTTCTCATCATAATTTGGATAGAGGAGAGGAATCAGCTATTTTAACAGACGATAATGATTTTATAGTATCTGTTAAAGTAGACACTTGATTAAAAAGTCACTCATTCAAGAAGACGCACTTTATTGTGTAAGCTACATGTAAACTACATATTAAAGAGTTGAAGGTTGATTTGTATTTGCAAATCAACCTTTTCTAGAAAGTAATTAAAAGTAAAACGTAATATCGGAAGGAGGGAGTTAAATGGTAAAACTTTTAACAGTAAAAGATTTAGCATATAAATATAAAAATTCTAGTGATTACGCGATTAAAAATATTTCTTTTTCTGCGGAAAAAGGAGATATGATTGCACTTATAGGTAAAAGTGGTTCAGGGAAAACTACGATAATTAATTCTACATTAGGATTGTTTTCTAATATCGAAGGTGAGGTATCTTTCGGTGAAGGAGTGTCTGTTCGAGATGTGGACTACTGTATGCAAAATCAATCAGTAGATTGGTACTTAAATGTATACGACAATATTTATATGGGGGCATTATATTCTCAAAATACTATTAGTAAGAAAGGTGTAGATGATATTATTGCTGTTCTAGGTTTAAAAGGTAAGGAGAAATCAGATCTAACAGAATTATCTGGAGGACAATTGCAGAGGGTACAAATAGCAAGAAGTCTAGTGTCTAATTCAAAAATATTATTTTTAGATGAACCTACTACAGGATTAGATGTAGTATTATCAAAAAATATATTAGAATACATAAAAAATAATAATAAAGAACATGCTGTATTTATATCTTCTCATGATTTAGATCTTATAGAAAAGTATTGTAATAAGATAATTTATATAAACGACGGGGAATGTTTATACTTTGGGAAAATGAGCACATTCTTAAGAGAATATAATAAAGAAATAGTATACAATATTTCTTACAATGGTGAATTAAGTAAAGATATAGTAGATAAATATAAAGATACTATTACAATTGTTGATGATAAAAATTTAAAAATTTTCTTGGAAAAAGAAGAGGAAATTTCAAATGTATTAAAACTATTATTGGCAGAAAATATTACAATAGGAAGCCTGCAGAAAGAAGAAATTACCTTGAAGAGAATATTGGAATTGGAGGAGTAATTATATGAAAAATGTTATGAAGAATTTTTGGGCAACATCGTATATAGAATATAAGGCGATTGAAAATAATAAGCAGATTATATATACTCAGCTTATGATTCCAATTTTGTACTTTGTATTCTTTGGATTTGGAATAGGGAATTCTTTTTCAAGTTTAGCTTTTAAAGGAGAAAATGTTAGCTATATTGAATATATTTTCGTTGGAATAATTGGAGTAATACTAAATTCTCAGATGAATCAGTCGGTTTATAGGGTGAATTTAGATAAAAAATGGGGACTTCTAGCATATAAAAGAATAAAAGGGACATCAGCTATTTCATATTTTCTAGGAAAATTAGTATTTCCATTAGGAATAACAATAGTACAAGTATTACTAATTTACTTTTTATCGTTCTTTTTAGGAATAAAAATACAGATAGTTCCTTTCTTAAAAGTATTAATTATTGTAATTATTAGTCTAGTATTTTGGTTTTCTCTTGGGGTTATTATCTCATTAGGAACTGTATCATATAGAACTAGAGACCTTATCTTAGGAACATTATTACTACCGATAATTTTTGCTGCACCAACTTTTTATAGTTTAGACAATTCTAAGGTGCTATATTATATATCAAAACTTAATCCATTAACTTACCAATTAACGAGTATGAGAACTGTAATTTTTGATATGGATCTTGATATAAATACTTATGTTACAATATTCTTAAGTCTAATAATGTTTGTTTTAGCAATAAGCGTGATAATAAGATCAGAGTTATTAGGTGATGAGAGATAAAAGAATGTACACTTAGTTGTGATAGATGACTAAGTGTACATTTTTTCATATGAAATGCATTATTAAGATTTTCGTATTGATACCATTATATTTTCATATTAAAATAATGGTGTAAAGTTTAATAACACTATAAAAATAAAATTATACAGAATATGAAATTTCCACATACATAATAGGAGGTATTGATAATGGACAGTATATTAGGATCTATAGTTGCAACTATAACTATTGCTTTTCTTTATTTTATGTTTAGAAGAAATTCTCAACCTATTTTCAAAAAGAATAAACGACAATTACTGGTGGAATTGATACCGACAGTTATATTTTGTATTTTCTTTCCAAAGGTGATCAAAATTGCTATAATTTTTTTAGTAGTTGAGATTATTTTATATATTATAGATTATCGCAATGAGAAGAAAAATTCTACGAAATAAGATTATATAATCCAAAAAGTAAAAATGGAAGTAATATTTATCTAATTTTTAAAACAAATTCATGCTTTTTTTCAGAATAATTTTACTATATCTTTACTATATATAAATTTGACGTAGATTAATTTTTTCATTATAATAAGTGTAGAAGAAGTCGGAGAGTAATACCGACTTTAAAAAGAAAATACTTTCAAGTTGATGTAGTCGTAGGAGTCACGACTCTAAAAAGAAAGGCTCTTTTTTATACAGTCTGAATTAGATGTAGCTATCATAAAAGAATTGTTTATCAGTAAATCACTAAAATAAATCAAATTAAGCATTGTTAATAGCCCCCAAAATTTGTCTAAATTTTGAGGGCTATTACTCTCGTTAGCTAGTCTTTTTCTTTATTATATATTTAATGATTATATAAGATAGCGATATAAAAATAATATATTCTAAATTTGTTATTTTTATATTAATTATGTAAAGGATATTTATTAAACTTGTAAAAATTAGTAATGAAATTATATTGATTTTATCAGTCAATATATTTAATTTATTTTTATCTGAATCTATTATTATTAAGAATATTCCGGTAAGTGTACATATAAGTAAATAATTTATTATGAATGTGTTCTTTGTTATTACATAATTTATTATATTAATAATTGTTATAAATTTAAAACAAGTTAATATGTTTTGTGTCATTGTTATCTCCATTATTTAATTTAACCCCTACTAACATCCAAATAGATGTTTTTTAGATTTAACTATACTTTAATTACATAGAAGATATAGGGGGGACTAAAAGACCAGTAGAAAGAATAGCATGTATAAATTTTAAATTTTTATTCATGAAATATAACCTCTTTTATTAATGTAGAGAATAATATATGTTTGTAATTACAGATAGATAAAATCATATTTCTATTATTAACGCTTTTATTGTAACGTGTTTTTGTGTTAAAGTCAATAAAAGACAATAAAACGTATATTATATATCAATCAGATATGATTTTTCCTTTTTCACTATGAGAGAGTAGTGATATTTGATATAATGTATAAAAGTGAAATATATAAATTGATAAAATTATAGATTAATTAAAATCTACTAAAGTTTTGTATGAAAAAATTAGTTGTTATAGAAATAACAACGTAAAGTAGAATATAAATAAAAGTTATTGAAGTCTCTCTATTAAGGGATTTGAATATAATTAGTTGTTGAAAAGTCTAGGTCGGAATTATTTTAGGAAATGGAGAAAGTAATGGATAATATAATAGATGTAAAAGGTCTAAAAAGAAGTTTTAAGACTTCGAAAAATTGTGAATTTGAAGCTATAAAAGGAATAGACTTTTCAGTGAAAGAAGGAGAAATTTTTGGTTTGTTAGGACCTAATGGTGCGGGTAAAACAACAACGATAAAAATTTTGACTACGATGCTTGCTCCAAGCGAAGGAGAAGCAAAAGTGTTTGGGTTTGATACTTTTTCGGAAGCCAAAAAAGTTAGAGAATATATTAATTTTGTTTTTGGTGGTGAGAGGAGCCTTTATTGGCGGCTTAGTGCAAGAGATAATTTGGCATATTTTGCAGATTTATACAAAATTCCTAGTAAAGATCAAAAAGAGTTAATTGAAAAATTAATAGCTCAAGTGGGGTTAAGTGAGTTTATAGATAAAAAGGTGGAAACTTTCTCCAAAGGAATGAAACAAAGACTTCAAATTGCAAGAGCATTATTAAATAATCCAAAAGTAATATTTTTAGATGAACCGAGTATTGGATTAGACCCGGTGGGAGCAAAAGAATTAAGAGAATTAATTAAAAAACTGTCTAAAGAAGGAGTAACTATTTTACTAACAACTCATTATATGCCAGAAGCAGAAGAACTTTGTGATAGAATTGCGATAATAAAAAAAGGTAAGTTACTGGCTATAGACGATGTAGTAGGTCTGCAAAGTTTAGTTTCTAACGAAAGAAAAGAAGAAATAAAAGCAAAGAAAGAACGCGAACAAGAAGAGAAAAATAAAAAGAATTTAGAAATAACGTTAGAAGATATTTATATAGAACTATTGGGGGATGCATAATATGTTAAGAGCAATATTAATGAGTGCCAAAGTTCAGATGAAACAATCAATAGCACGTCCAATGTTTAGATTTTGTATTTTTATTAGTCCTATATTAAGTGGAATTTTACTCGGGATGATTTATCAAAATCGTAGTGTGGAAGATTTTATGTTATATGCTTTTATAGGAGCGGGAATTACTACTTTTTGGGGAAGTATTTGTTTTTCATCAGCTAGTGATATGGATAGAGAAAAATGGCTAGGAACTATGCCAATGATTTTCACTTCACCGATAGGTTTCGAAAATATCATTTTTGGAAAAATTTTAGGGAATACACTTTGGGGAATTTTTAGTTTTGGACTTAATATGCTGACGGTAAAAATCTTATTTAATAAATCTATCCAGTTTGCAAGTTTTAGTTATTTTGTATTAATAACAATCTTAATGATAGTGTCTATGATAGCTGTCGGTTTTATGATGGCAGGATTATTTACTTTATCTAGAAAAATAAGTATTCTTATGAATGTTATTGATTATCCAATAATAATGCTAACTGGAATGGTCTTTCCTATTTCGATCTTCCCAAAATTTATTCAATATATTTCATATTTATTGAGTCCAACATGGGCGATGGAAGGTTATAAATTAGCTGTTCAAGGTGGTAGTAATGAAGAATTATTGAGAGTAGCTTTTATACTGGTGATTATTATAATTATTTATTTTATTATTAGTATATTTTCATTTAGAAAAATTAAGAAACTATGTGTTATCAATGGAACTTTGGAGGTGTTTTAATATGGAAAATGTATATAGATTTTTTAGAAGAGTTAGTTTTTCATATAAAATGTCTTCGGTATTAAATGATTGGCGTGCTTTCTTCACTATAGATTTGTTAATTCCACTAATGCAAATGATGTGTTATTCACTAGTAGGATACTATGTTTATGGTGCAGAAAATATTGAAAAATGGGTTATAAGTAATGCGATAGTGACTAGTGCATTTACGGCAATTTATAGAGTTGGTCTTCAGTTAGCAAGGGAGAGGGCAAGTGGAACATTGTCTCTAATGTTAGCTACTAAAACGAGTATTTCAGAAATATTAATTTCAAGTGCAATCTCAACTATGTTCCTAAGTTTTGTATCGGTAGTTTTTGGAGTTAGCGTACTTAGTTTATTATTAGGACTAGCTTGGAATGGGCAAAAAATATTGGAGTTTGTTTTTATTTTAATATTAGCAATATTTGTAGCGACTTGTTTTGGATTTTTCATCTCGTGTTTAATATTATTAACGACAGAAATTCACCTAGTAACGAATACTATAGACAAAGTACTTTTAATATTTACAGGAGCGAATTTTCCAGTTAGTAATTTTACATATTTAGTAGAGCAATTTTGCTATACTTTACCACTAACACGTTCTATACTTTTAGCTCAAAAATTAATAGGTGGTGAGAGTGTAATAAGCAACATACATCTAATTAGAGGAGAGTTAGTGTTAGCTTTCGTATTTTTAATATTAGGAATAGTGTTGTTAAAAAATATGGAAAAAGCCGCCATAAAAGGTAGCAAGTTAGATTTGTTGTAAGTAAATAAAAGGCTCAGAGTAGAAATGCTTTGGGTCTTATTTTTTATGTTAATTTTAGAAAAAACTTAATATTAGAGTGATTTAATGAGGAAAATGAATAAGGAGTGACTCAAAAATCGTGATTCGAAGAAATTGATTTTGTCGAGTCACCCTCGCATAGTTTATTAGATATCTAAAAAGCTTTTATAAAGCGAATTTAGATATCAATAAACCACTGCTTCTATGAGTTATAATATATGTTTTTTTAAAATTTAGGACTTTTGTGTCATCCTCTTCCTTTTTTCACTATGAGAGAGTAGTGATATCTGATATAATGTAAAGAATTGGAATATATAAATTGATAAGATTATAGATTAATTAAAATCTACTAAAGGAGCTTTTGTATGATAAAATTAGTTGTTACAGAAATAACAACGTAAAGTAGTCAAACCTTTTGTAGAACCTATTTATAACAAAGTTATTAAGCAAGCAAGTAATTGGATATCAGGTAAATATAATATAGCGAAAAGTTGGTTAAAAAAAAATGGTTTTAAGAAAGGAAATGAGCAAAATGATAAAAAAAATTATAATAGTGATATTGGCGTTAGCAATAATTTGGTTTATAGGGGATATAAATTTAAAAGGTAGTTCAGTGTATTATGCGAAACATTCACCAAGTAGTAATACTAGGGATTTAGAAATAATGATGTTGGTAGAAAATATACAGGCAAGTGCTGATCGTGAAGGGTTTAGTTATGAAGTTGACGGAGATAAAACTATACAAAATACTACAAAAAATGTATATCTATCATATGGACACAGTGTAAATGACGATAACTATGAATATGCATATATGTATGAGGATGGACTAGGTTATTATTTTGATAATTTTTTAAAATTGAAAGGTATATATAATTCTAAAGAAGTTCGTTATTATAAAGATATATCAACAGTAGATGAAAATAAAATAAAAGAAGAAATATATGAGGATTTTAAACCTATATTAAAAGAATCAGAAGAAAATAAGCCATTTATTAATTTGCAGTGGATTTTCAACTGGGTATACAGAGATAGAATAAAGTAAATTATAACTATAAAATACTAATATAAAAAGTTTAAAAATATAGAAAGACCAATTTATAATAATATAATCAAACCAGTATATAATAAAGTAGTAAAAACTTTTGTAGATCCTATTTATAACAAAGTTATTAAGCCAACAAGTAATTGGATATCAGGTAAATATAATAAAGCAAAAAACTGGATAAAAAAATGGTTTCAAGAGAGGAAACGAGCAAAATGATAAAAAAAATTATAATAGTGATGTTGGCGTTAGCAACAATTTATTTTATAGGGGATACAAATTTAAAAGGTAGTTCAGTGTATTATGCGAAACATTCACCAAGTAGTAATACTAGGGATTTAGAAATAATGATGTTGGTAGAAAATATACAGGCAAGTGCTGATCGTGAAGGGTTTAGTTATGAAGTTGACGGAGATAAAACTATACAAAATACTACAAAAAATGTATATCTATCATATGGATACAGTGTAAATGACGCTAACTATGAATATGTATATATAAGTAATGAAAGACAAAATTATTATTTTAATGATTTGTTTATGTTAGATGATATAGTAGATTTTGGTAATGGAATGAAACATATAGATATATCAACAGTAGATGAAAATAAAATAAAAGAAGAAATATATGAGAATTTTAAACCTATATTAAAAGAATCAGAAGAAAATAAGCCATTTATTAATTTGCAGTGGATTTTCAACTGGGTATACAGAGATAGAATAAAGTAAGTTATAACTATAAAATATTGATATAAAAAGTTTGAAAATATAGTTGTTTAATTGTGTTGAAGAAAAAATAAAAACTCACAACATATTTAAAAGTGAAGTTTAGACCTATCGTAGATTTTTTAGTCTACGATAAGTCTTTTTTTGTTTTACGGGTTAAAAATCAGCTAATTTCTTTTACTTGCGATTTGTAGGTGTTAATGACAACGTAAAAATATACAAAAAAGACAAAATAACATTATACAATCAGTCAAAATTAATTAGTGGATTTAGGAAATGTTTTATTCTTTAATCTATATGAAGGTCCAATTATATTTATTACATGAGAATGATGGTGTAAATAAATATGAGTCTTGAAAATTATTTAGAGAATAAATTTTTTAAAAAAGGTAGACAGCTGTATATTAAATAAAAAGAGAGAACTAGATATACAAATGAAAAACGGAGAAGTCATATCTGATTGATATGATTTTCCCTTTTTCGCTATGAGAGAGTAGTGATATCTGATATAATGTAAAGAAGTGAAATATATAAATTGATAAGATTATAGATTTTTTGAAATCTACTAAAGGAGCTTTTGTATGATAAAATTAGTTGTTACAGATATTGATGATACTCTATTAAATAGTGATCGTGAGATTTCTAAGAAAAATAGAGAAGTAATTGAAGAGTGTAAGAAACAAGATATTAAGGTTATTTTAGCATCGGGTAGACCTGATTTTGGAATGATGAGTATAGTAGAAGATTTACAACTTGATAGTTATGATAACTACTTGCTTTCATTTAATGGTGCTAGAATTGCTAATCTTAAAACGAATGAAGTGATTTATGAGAAGTTTTTATCTCCTGAGAGAATTAAGTTCTTAATAGACGTTGCTTTGGAGAATAATTGTGATATTCTTACTTACCAAGGTGGGAAAGTTCTTACAAATCGTGATAATGAATATGCACGAATTGAGTCTGGTTTAGTAAGTGCAGAATTAGTAATTAGTGAAAATATGAAAGATGATATTAAAGAAGGTGCGGCTAAGGTAATAATTCTTAAACATCCTGATGAAGCTGTTGCGGTGAAAGATAAACTAGCGCTCGAATTAGGTGATGAGTATGAGGTTGCTATGTCTAAACCGTTCTTTATTGAGCTTAACGATAAGGGTATTTCTAAAGGAGTATCTTTAGATTCATTATGTAAAAAACTTGGTTTAACAAATGAGAATGTAATGGCATTAGGTGATGGTCTTAATGATTTAAGCATGATTGAGTTCGCTGGTATGGGAGTTGCGGTTGATAATGCTAATCCTACTTTAAAAGAAGCGGCGAATTTTATTTCTAAGTCAAATGATGAAGATGGTTTCGCTTATGCTATTGAAAAATTTGTTCTTGGTAAAGATGTGTAGATAGAAAGAGGTTCTAATGAAAGTAACTTTGATTTGTGTAGGTAAAGTTAAGGAAAAATTTTATAGAGATGCTATAAAAGAATATGAAAAACGTCTTGGAGCATATATTAAGTTAAATACTATTGAAATTTCTGATGAAAAAGTAAAGGTAGAGAATGATTCAGAAATAGCTCTTGCGATGGAAAAAGAGGGGAATAACATATTATTAAAAATTAAAGATAATCAATATGTTATTACTTTGGAAATTTTAGGTAAGAATTTATCAAGTGAAGAATTTGCTTCAAAAATTGATAATTTAATGCTTACAGGTAAGAGTGATGTGGCATTAGTAATTGGTGGAAGTTATGGTCTTTCTGATAGTGTGAAAAAGCGTAGTGATTTTGCATTATCGTTTAGTAGTATGACGTTTCCACATCAAATGATGCGTGTTGTTTTACTTGAACAAGTATATAGAGCTTATCGTATAATAACAGGCGCAAGTTATCATAAATAATTGTAAAGAATGAGGTTGTCTTTTCAGACAATTTCATTCTTTTTTTACTATTAATTCATAAAGATTTTTAGTATAATAAAGGTAGAAAAGGAGGAAAGTTATGTTTAGTTTGGATAATTATATGTTAGAACAATTATATAATATCTTTGGAGGGGTAGCTGTTTTTTATGGTAGTATTGAATATATTGTTTCAGTTATCTTCTCAAAAATTATGTTTGATATACTTGGTGTTAAACCGATTTTAGCGTTTATACCATTTTATAATACTTATAGGATCTATAAAGAGTATAAAGGTCGTGTTTGGAAGAGAAACTGGGGAGTCGCGTATATAATAACTTTTATTATTCCCTCTGGTATAATCACAGGTGTAGTATTAAATTTGATGAGTTATAAGGTGAATAATGAAGTTGTGTTTAATTTCATGCTTCTTTTTCTTGTTAGTATAATAATAGTTTTTATATGTTTTCTAATAATAAAAGTATTTGGTGTAATTATGTTATTTATTATGTATTTACCTATTTTTGATACAAAAGTAAGAAGAGTAGTGTTGTATATTCAAGCCGCACTAACATTGTTAGTTGTACTTGGAAATAGTATTATGCTTAAAGTAGATCTTCATTTTGATTCTCTATTGTTAGTGAAGATACAAATGATTTTTTCTGTTGTATTTACGATTGTTTATCTTTTATCGGCAAGAGAAGTTAGAGCTAGAATTAGAAGTGGAGAATATGTTCTTCAGGAAAAATTAGATTACGGGATTATGGATAGTTTTGAAGTAAATGCAACTTTAAAAGCTCGTGAGAGAAAGCTAGTCGTACCTAAAATTTCTAAAATAACGAATTATTATGTAATGGATGATAATGTAATTTAAAATAATTATATAAAATAAAGGAGGAATTCTTATGTTTGAAATAGATGAACATCTGCTAAGTCAGATATTGGCTATAGGTTTAATCGTGTTGCTCATTGTAGTACTTATCGGATATATTATCACGGCTATTTTTTCAAAAATTATGTTCGATATATTTGGTATTAAGGCAGGACTTGCTTTTATACCGTATTATAATACTTATAGAATTTATAAAGAGTATAAAGGGCGTGTTTGGAAGAAAAATTGGGGAATTGCCTATATAATAACTTTTATGATTCCTATGATAGTCATAGGAGGATTCGTATTCGCATTGATTAACTCACCAATTACAAGTGATAGATTTTATGAAGAAAATGCAATGACACTGATTTCAGGTTTGATACTATTGATAATAGGGGCATTAATAATCACGGTGTTTAATTTTATTATGTTATTTATTATGTATCTACCTATTCTTGACACCAAAGGTAGAAGAATAGTATTATACATTCAAGCTGGATTAACAGTATTATCTATGTTTACTGCATTTATTTTCGAGGATAATACTATACTAGGAAATATTTTCTCAATTGGTCAATTTGTATTTTCTATTGTCTTTATGGTTGTATACTTTGTTGCGGCTACAGACATTAGAGCTAGAGTTAGAAGTGGTAAATATGTTCTTCAAGAAAAGTTAGATTATAATAATCTAAATAGTTATGAGATTGATTCTATTTTGAAGGCTCGTGATAGAAAATTAGTTGTTCCTGTTATGTATAATGGGATGGATAACTATCCGATGGGTGACTATCCTTATCCTGTGAATAATTATCCAATGAACAACAATGAAGAAGTAAATAGAATTGAATATGTTTAAAGAAAAAAATTTCATGTGATTTAAATATTATGTTAAATCACATGTTTTTTTGTGTAAGATTTCAATAATTTTTTATAATTCCTTAGTAAAGTATTTAAAGTATTGTTAATTTATGACACTATCATGTTAGATTTTCTAACGTATATTTACAACTGTAGTGTTTTTTAAAGTATAATAGAAAACGTAATAAAACAAATTTTAATGAGGAGTTGACTCTTAATGGATAGATTTTTAGAATTATTAACTACCGTTAACGACTTTATGTGGTCTTATTTCCTAATTGGGTTAATAATGGTAACTGGTATTTATTTTACATTTAGTACGAAGTTTATTCAATTTACTTATATCAAAGAAATGTTTAGACTTATTACTGAAAAGCCTAAAGTAGGTGAAAATGGTGAACAAAAAGGTGTTTCAGCTTTCCAAGCATTCACGATTTCAGCAGCATCAAGGGTAGGAACTGGTACAATTGCAGGGGTTGCTATTGCGATTGCAATGGGTGGACCTGGATCAGTATTTTGGATGTGGATAATGGCACTTTTTGGTGGAGCTTCATCTTTTGCCGAATCAACATTAGCCCAAGTGTATAAAGTTCGTGATAAAAAAGGTGTTTATCGTGGGGGACCTGCTTACTATATGGAAAAAGGTCTTGGACAAAAATGGATGGGTGTATTGTTTGCGATTGTTATTTCTATAACTTATGGTATAGCATTTAACTCAGTTCAAACTAACACTATTGCTCAAGCTTTACAAGTATACAATGTGGATACACATATTGCAGGGATTGCACTATTAATTCTTACAATTTTCGTAATCTTTGGTGGTGTAACAAAAGTTGTTAAAATTACTCAATGGTTAGTACCAGTAATGGCGGTAGCGTACTTATTTATCGTATTAGTTATTATGATTATTAACATTGACAAATTACCTGGTGTTCTTGCTCAAATCGTGAAATCAGCATTTGGTCTTGAACAAGTAGGTGGTGGAGTAATCGGTATGGGAACATCAATACTTTTAGGAATTAAACGTGGTATGTTCACTAACGAAGCTGGTTTAGGATCAACTCCTAACGCAGCAGCTACAGCTGATAGTACTCACCCAGCTAAACAAGGATTTATCCAAACGTTAGGAGTTTACTTCGACACATGTTTAGTATGTACAGCAACAGCATTCTTAATCCTACTGTATCCTGGTGTGGAATATGGGGCTGGTAAGTTACAAGGTATCCAACTTACACAAGCTGCTTTAACTTCTCAAGTAGGAAGCATTGGAACAATTTTCTTAATCGTAGCTATTTTCTTATTCGGATATAGTTCAGTAATTGGTAACTACTACTACGGAGAAACAAACATTCAATACTTACTTCCTAAAAAATGGGCTGTAAATGTTTATCGTGTTATTGTATGTATCTTTGTATACGTAGGAAGTGTAATGAACCTAGATTTAGTTTGGGGGCTTGCGGATGTAACAATGGGAATTATGAGTTTACTTAACTTAATCGCTATTATCGGTCTTTCTGGTGTAGTTTATGTAGTATTAAAAGACTACGTGAAACAACATAAACAAGGAAAAGATCCTGAGTTCTATTTAGATAATTTACCAATTAAAATAGATAATGCCACAGCATGGAAAAATAAAAAAGAAGATTAATATTTAAAAAAGTACTTCGATGATAGAATTTCTATTCATCGAAGTACTTTTTTCAGTTCCTCTCTTAAATTTTTCATGGAATCATCAAAAGTAAGGGTACGACCGTTTGTAAAATCAGATTCACTTTGTTCTAGAAGTTGATATAGTTCGTATCTTCCTATGAATTTATTGAATAAATCAATGCTTATAACGACAAGATCTTCACGACCATTTTTTGTAATAATGATTGGTTCGCCTGTTTCATGACAAAATGAAGAAATTTCATTGTATTTATTACATAAATCTGTACTTGATTTAATGTTTGGTATATTAGCACCTCCTCTAATCTAAAGATAATGTACTATTATTTCTTAAGATTGTCAAATTTATAAAAGGTAGGGGACGTAGAAATTTACAAATTTTTAAGTACTACATTCACGAATTTTTTATTTCACTTGCAATATGAAAAAAAGTGTGTTATTATATTAAACATATTTTAATTATAAAATATATGCGATGAGCCGATAAGTAGAAGTTCTTGCGTACCGTAGGATACAGAAAAGAAATCAGTGGTTGAGAGATTTCTCCTAGACAGGACTTTGAAGTAGACGGTGAGCATTTAGAGTGAAAGTAAGTAGCTTTAAACGTGGTTAGAGCGTTAATCTTATTAAGTGCTAATTTATATAATTAGAATAAAGGTGGTACCACGGAAACTTTCGTCCTTATGTAAGGATGGAGGTTATTTTTTTTTATCTAGAAAAATTATCACCAATACAATTAGAAAAAGTAAAAATAATTAATAATAAAATAAAAATTTAGGAGGAACAGTCATGACTGAAATGTCTACAAAATATAATCCGACCGAAGTAGAAAATAATCGCTACAACTGGTGGTTGGAAAAAGAAGTTTTTAAAGCTGATAATAAAAGTAAAAAGAATCCATATACAATCGTAATTCCACCACCAAACGTAACTGGTAAATTACACATTGGGCATGCTTGGGATACAACTCTACAAGATATGTTAACACGTTACAAACGTCTTAAAGGATTTGACGTACTTTACCTTCCAGGTATGGACCACGCTGGTATTTCAACGCAAGCTAAAGTAGAAGCTAAAATGCGTGAAGAAGGATTAAGTCGTTATGACTTAGGTCGTGAAAAATTCTTAGAACGTGCATGGGAATGGAAAGAAGAATATGCTGGATATATTCGTGCACAATGGGCTAAACTTGGATTAGGTTTAGACTACTCAAGAGAAAGATTTACATTAGATGAAGGATTAAATAAAGCAGTAACGAAAATTTTCGTAGATCACTACAACAATGGTACAATCTATCGTGGTGAGAAAATTATCAACTGGGATCCAGTTCAAAGAACTGCATTATCTAACATCGAAGTAATTCACAAAGACGTAGAAGGTGCATTCTATCACCTTAAATATTTCTTAGCTGATGGAAGTGGAGACTATCTAGAAGTAGCAACTACTCGTCCTGAAACTCTATTCGGAGATACTGCGGTTGCTGTTCATCCTGATGATGAAAGATATCAAAAATATATTGGTAAAACAGTTCTTTTACCAGTAACAAATAAAGAAATTCCTGTTATTGCAGATGAGTATGTAGAAAAAGATTTCGGAAGTGGAGTAGTTAAAATAACTCCTGCTCATGATCCAAATGACTTTGAAGTAGGTGAACGTCATAACTTAGAACGTATCATCGTTATGGATGAAGGTGCTGTTATGAATGAACATGCTGATAAGTATAACGGTATGGATCGTTTTGAATGTCGTAAAGCTCTTATTGCTGATTTACAAGAAAGTGGAGTATGCTTCAAAATTGAAAAACACCTTCACTCAGTAGGACACTCTGAGCGTAGTGGTGCTGTTGTTGAACCATACCTTTCTAAACAATGGTTTGTTGATATGAAGCCTCTTGCTGATAAAGTATTAGAAAATCAAAAAGATGCAGATAGAAAAGTTAACTTCTATCCACCTCGTTTTGAAAATACGTTAAATACTTGGATGGAAAATATCCAAGACTGGTGTATTTCTCGTCAATTATGGTGGGGACACCGTATTCCAGCATGGTATCACAAAGAAACTGGTGAAGTTTATGTTGATGTAAATCCACCAAAAGATATTGAAAACTATGTTCAAGATGAAGATGTTCTTGATACTTGGTACTCTTCAGCATTATTCCCATTCTCAACATTAGGATGGCCAGATTTAGAAAGTGAAGATTTCAAACGTTACTATCCAAATAGCTGTCTAGTAACTGGATATGACATCATCTTCTTCTGGGTTGCTCGTATGGTATTCCAAGGATTAGAATTTACAGGTACTCGTCCATTTGAAGATTGTTTAATCCACGGTTTAGTACGTGATGAACAAGGTCGTAAGATGAGTAAATCACTTGGTAATGGTGTAGATCCAATGGAAGTAATTGAACAATACGGAGCGGATAGCTTACGTTACTTCTTAGCTACGAACTCAACACCAGGTCAAGACTTACGTTATTCAACTGAGAAAATCGAAGCAAGTTGGAACTATATCAATAAAATTTGGAATGCTTCTCGTTTCGTAATCATGAACCTTGAAGGTTTCGAATACAGTGATATTGATTTAACTGGAGAAAAAACATTAGCTGATAAATATATCTTAACAAAACTTGCTAAAACTATTGAAGACTTCGAAAGATTATTCGAAAAATATGAGTTTGGTGAAGCGAGTCGTATTCTTTACAACTTCGTATGGGAAGAGTTCTGTTCATGGTATATTGAAATTGCTAAGATTTCATTAAATGGTGAAGATGAAGCTGCGAAGAAAACTACTAAATCTATTTTAGTATATGTACTTGATGCTTCTCTGAAAATGTTACATCCATTTATGCCATTCGTAACTGAAGAAATTTGGCAACACATTCCTCACACAGGAGATAGTATTGTAACTAGTGAATTTGCTAAAGTTGAAGCAAGTCTAGTGTTTGAAAAAGAAACAGAAGATATGCAATTCATCCAAGATGTAATTACTGCGGTTCGTAACATTCGTAGTGAAGTGAATGCGCCAATGTCTCGTGAAATTCCTATTAAGATTAAATACTCACAAGATAGCGTAAAAGAAGTACTATTAAGTGGTAGTGCGTATTTAGAAAAATTTGCCCGTCCTAGCGAACTTATTATCGAACGCGAAGTAGAAGCAAGTGAAACTGACATCAGTCGTATCTTACCAGGTGCTGAAATCTACGTTTCATTAAGTGATTTAATCGATGTAGACAAAGAAAAAGAACGTCTAGGAAAAGAATTAGAAAAATTACAACAAGAATTAGATAGAGTAAATAAAAAACTTTCTAATGAAAAATTTGTCGGTTCTGCTCCAGAGGCTGTAGTAGCTAAAGAAAAAGAAAAACAAGCAACATATCAAGAACAATATGATAGTGTTAAAGAAAGAATAGCTGCATTAGATAATTTAAAATAGTATAAAATAAAATAGATAGTGATTCGAAAATCGATACGATTTTCGAATCACTATCTTAATTTATGTTAAAAACTCTAGGCTAGTTCTACCTAGCTTAGAGTTTTTTAATCATCTTTATTATTCTTTTTTCTCCAGATTAGGAAGAAAATTACGGCGATTATTATGATTATACCGATGTATGCACCATAATTCTTAACCGCTTCGCCTGTATTAGGAAGAGTATTTAGTGATAGTAGATTCATCTTAAATCCTCGTTATATTATTTTTCTTCTTTTTGTTCAGGAGTGTTGTTTAGAACTTCAGTTTCAACACGTTCTTTAACAGAATCTAAAGTTTCAGATGATTTATTAGCGAAATCTTCAACTTTTTCTTGAACATTTGATTCCTCAACGTCTTTTTTGATGTTAGAAACTTGATCTTTAATTTTTTCGAAAGAAGAAAGAGCTTTTTCTTTGTAAGCTTCTACTGAAGGTTTGAATTCTTCAACGATTTTTTTTGCATCTCCTAAGTTTTCTTTAACTTCTGCAGTGTATTCTTTTACGTTAGATACATGTCCTTTAATATCTGTTACATTACTAGATAATTCTTTTCCGTAATCAACAGCATCGTTGTATTTATTCTCTAAAGCATTTTTAGCCTTTTTAAGATTTTTTACTAGGTCGTTGTATAGGTAGATTGCCGCTTCTTCAACACCGTTTTTCTTAGTGTAACGAATCATACAACGTGTGTAACCATAGTAATCTTTAGATTTTTTCTTAACGTATTCAGTGTGATCTTCTACTTTATTTGGATTTTTTGAATAATAGTTAGCAATGGCTATTCCTGTACCAATTGCAAATAGTTTTGATAATTTTGACATACAATTTTTCCCCTCAATATATTATTAAATTAATTATAACATATAAATATTTAAATTTAAATAAAATAGATATCGAGTAACTCTATTTTAATATTTTGGTAATAAATGTTATTAATATCACATAATATATCTATTTTAAAAGTAAATAGTAGAATATATTAAAAATATTATTACACATTAATTAATGATAACGCTTGAATTAATGTGTAACATATTGTATAATAAAAAATATAATACAAGAAGGAGGAGCAATGAAACTTACTGAAAGACATAAAGCTATAATTGAAATAGTAAAGAATTTTGAACCGATAACAAGTGATGAAATTGCAGAAAAACTTTCTTTGGGGAAATCTACTTTAAGAAATGACCTTGCGGTCTTAGGAATGTTAGAGATTTTGGAAGCAAAACCTAATGTTGGATATTACTATAATTATAACTTTTCACCAGGAGAACAACGCGAAGAAATAAAAAGTAAATTAGTTAAAGATGTAATGGGGATAGCGATAACGGCTAAGAGTACAGCAAATTATTCTGAGGTATTATCGAAATTATTTATTTATGATGTAGGTACTATTTTTATTGTAGATGAGAATAATCACCTTGCTGGTGTAACATCTAGAAAGGATATGCTGAAATTATCTAGAAATGCTGATGGACAAAATCTTCCTATAGTATTAGCGATGACTCGTGTGCCAAACGTTATATATATATATGAAGATGAGTTAGTTTCTGATGCATTAAGAAAATTAATTTTACATGAGATTGATTGCTTACCTGTTGTAAGGGACGAAAAAGATGGTAAGGTAATCGTTGGGAAAATATCGAAAACTACATTAATTAAGTTATTATTGGAAATGCTGGAGGGATAATATGTTAACTGTACATATAATTTCAGATTCAATAGGAAACACTGCAAAGGATGTGGTTGATGCAGCACTTGTGCAGTTTTCTTATGAGAATAAGGAGTATAAAGTACTTAAAAACTCCAATGTTTGTACGAAAGAAAAAATAGATTGTATTATATCCAATGTAAATGAGGGAGATGTAATTGTTCAAACATTAGTTGATGGTGCTTTAGCAAGCTACGTGAAAGAAAAAGGGTTAGAAAATAATATAAAAGTTATTGATCTATTAAGTGAAATGCTTAGTACTTTTGAAGAAAAATTAGGAGTAAAAGCTGAAGGGAATCCTGGTTTAAATAGAAAGATGGGAGAGGAGTATTTCAAGAGAATAGATGCTTTAGAATTTGCTGTGAAGTATGATGATGGGAAGGATATAAATGGTCTAAAAGAAGCAGATGTTATAATCTTAGGTGTATCAAGAACTTCTAAAACGCCATTAAGCTTATATTTAGCAAATAGAAACATTAAAGTTATGAATGTTCCTATTATTCAAGACTTGATACTTCCGGAACAGCTATATGAAGTAAAAAGAAAAGTAATTGGTTTAACGAATTCAGTAGAACAACTTAATAAGTTGAGGGAAGAAAGATTGAAGACTCTAGGAGTATCAGGGAATTCGGATTATACTGATGAAATACAAATTTTCGAAGAGTTAGAATATGCTCTAGAGATTATGGGAAAACTTTGATGTCCGATAATAGACGTTCAAAATAAAGCTGTTGAGGAGACAGCTGAATTGATAATTGGGATTATGAGAGAAAGAGGCCTAAAGGTTTAAACAAAAATAATAAAAAGAAATAATTATATAAAATAATAATTTTTTTATGGGGGGATTTTACAATGTCAAAAAAATATGTTTATAATTTCAGTGAAGGAAATAAAGATATGAAATCTTTATTAGGGGGAAAAGGAGCAAACCTTGGAGAGATGAAAGGTTTAGGGATTAGTGTTCCTCCTGGTTTTACTATTACTACAGAAAGTTGTAATAGTTATTATGAAAATGGGGAAAGAATTAAACCTGAGATTTTAAAACAGATTAACGAACAACTTCAAATTTTAGAAGAAAATATTGGGAAAAAATTAGGAAGTATTGATAATCCTTTATTGGTGTCTGTTCGAAGTGGTGCAGTATTTTCTATGCCAGGAATGATGGATACTATTTTAAATCTGGGATTAAATGATGAAACTACTATAGCATTGGCTAAGAAGAATAATAACTATCGTTTTGCTTATGATAGTTATAGAAGATTTATCCAAATGTTCTCAGATGTCGTTATGGATGTAGAAAAATATAAGTTTGAGGAAGTTTTAACTAGAGTTAAAAATGCTAATGGCTACGAGCAAGATAGTGAATTAAATGAGAAAGATTTGTTTAATATTGTTGAAGAGTTTAAGGCAATTTATAAAAAAGAAGTAGGTCGAGAATTTCCTATGAGTGTAAAAGAGCAGCTTATGCTAGCTATTGAAGCTGTTTTTAGATCATGGAATAATAATCGTGCTAAAGTATATAGAAGACTACACAATATTAGTGATAAACTTGGTACAGCTGTAAATATTCAAGCTATGGTGTTTGGTAATATGGGAGATAATTGTGGTACTGGAGTTTCATTTAGTAGAAACCCTGTAACTGGAGAGGATGAACTTTTTGGTGAATATCTAATTAATGCGCAAGGGGAAGATGTTGTAGCAGGTATAAGAACTCCTAAAAATATTAGTGTCTTAAAAGATGACATGCCACATTTATATAAAGAATTTGTTGAAATTTCTAAAAAATTAGAACAACACTATAAAGACATGCAAGATATCGAGTTTACTATAGAAGATGGAAGGTTGTATATTCTTCAAACAAGAAACGCAAAAAGAACACCAAATGCAGTAGTTGAAGTAGCGGTATCACTAGCAGAAGAAGGTGTAATTTCTAAAGAAGAAGTGATTCTAAGAGTGGGAACAGAGGAGATTAATAAACTTCTTCATGCTACATTTGAGGAAAAATCATTAAAAGAAGCTAAACAATTAACTCAAGGGTTAGCGGCATCACCTGGTGCAGCAGTCGGTGGTATTTATTTCACAGCGCAAGAAGCAGTAGAAGCGGCGAAAACAAAACCTGTTATTTTAGTAAGAGAAGAAACTTCTCCAGAAGATATTGAAGGTATGATTAGCTCAGAGGCTATTGTAACTTTACGTGGAGGTATGACATCACATGCAGCTGTAGTAGCAAGAGGAATGGGGAAATGTTGTGTCTGTGGCTGCCAAAACATGATTATAAATTATGCTGAAAAAACGTTAAAAATTGCTGGAGTAACATTACATGAAGGTGATATAATCTCAGTCGATGGAAGCAGTGGAAAAGTGTATCTAGGTGAAGTAGATAAAGTTGATGCCAAATTTAGCAATAGATTCAATAAACTTTTAGGATGGGCTGATGGAATTAGAGAACTTAAAGTACTAGCAAATGCAGATAATGAAACTGACGCTAAAGTTGCTTTTGAGTTTGGAGCAGAAGGAATAGGATTATGTAGAACAGAGCATATGTTCTTTGAAGAAGATAGAATTAGTCTAGTTAGAAAAATGATTTTAGCAAGTGATACTAATGAGAGACTTAGATTCTTAGATAGATTACAACCAATTCAAAGTGAAGATTTCTACAAGATTTTTAAAGAAGCTCAAGGTAAATCTGTTAATATAAGATTATTAGATCCACCGCTTCATGAGTTCTTACCAAAAGATAAAAATACTGTTAAGCTTATTGCCGAGGAAATAGGTATAAGTGTTAATCAATTAGAAGCGAAAATAGCTAGCATTGCAGAATTCAATCCTATGATGGGACATCGTGGTTGTCGACTAGGTATTACATATCCAGAAATTTACTTAATGCAGGCGAAGGCTATTAGTTCAGCAGCGATTAGAGCTCGTAAAGAAGGTATTGAAGTAAATGTTGAAATTATGATTCCTTTAGTAGGATTAGAAAAAGAGCTAGCAGTGTTACGTGAACAAATCGTTGAACTTGTGGAAAAAGAAATTCAATTGTACAATGCAGACTTCAAATACAAAGTAGGAACGATGATTGAAATTCCTCGAGCTTGTCTAATTGCTGATAAGATTGCAGAACATGCAGATTTCTTCAGTTTCGGTACTAATGACTTAACTCAATTAACATTTGGTTACTCTAGAGATGACGCTGAAAAATTCATTGATATTTATAAGAAAAAAAATATCCTAGAGTCAGATCCATTTGTTCATCTTGATGATAGTGGAGTACTAGAACTTATGAAACTTGCAGTTGAAAAAGCCAAAACTACCAAGTCAGGTATTAAGCTTGGAATTTGTGGAGAACATGGTGGAGATGAAAGATCAATATTACTATGCTCTAAAATAGGCTTAGGATATGTATCGTGCTCACCATATAGGGTAATTATTGCCAGGATTGCGGCAGCTAAAGCAGCTATAAAAAATGTTGAAGCAGCAGTAAATAAATAATACAAAAAAAAGAAGTTATCAAAATAAGATAGCTTCTTTTTTTATGTAATAAAAAGATAGCTTAGAGTATAGTAGTAAATTATTTAAATTTGATATTAATTAATAAGCTTATAATTGAAAGAGCTTGGCTTATGTTACAATATTGTTAAATAATAGTTAATATATGCAAAGTAAATTGATTTTTTTTTCAATATACATTAAAATTAATGTAGTATATTATGACATTTTATTATGAGAAATTAATATGAATAAAGTGAAAGTTTAAATATATATAAAGAGAGGATATACTATGGCAGAAAATAATAACAATCGGTTATCGAGAAGAGATAGACACTCTCAAGAAAGAAAGAGTGTTATGCCAGGTGGATATATATCTAGAGGAAATACTAATCCAACGAATAATGGTCAACAAAGAAGACCGTTAACAAATGAAGAAATAATGAGAAGTGGTGGACAAGGGCAAAGTCGTCCTATTCAACCACAAAGGCCTCAAGGTACAAATCAAAGACAAGGTGTACCACCAGTGCAACCAAGAAATCCTCAGCAATCAGCTAGAGGTAATAGAACAGGAGGTCCAGGGGGGCCGAGAAGACCGATAGGTCCAAATAGAATAAGTAATCCAAATTCTAAAAAGAATAATAAAGCATTATGGATGAAGATTATTAGATATGGTTTATATGTAGCGAGTGTTGCTATTATATCAATTTTCTTATTGTGTGTGTTCTGGATATACCAAGCACCGGCATTTGATTCTAAGATATTAGATAACAATTCGAGAACAATTGTTTATGATATAAATAACAATGAGGTGGCAAAATTAGGTAACCAAATTGGTGAGAACTTAGAAACTGCGGATATACCACAAAAAATGCAAGATGCTATTTTGGCAACAGAGGACAATAGATTCTTTGAACATGGTGCAGTAGACTTTAGACGTTTAGTAGGAGCTGTTGTGTCAAACTTAACTAGTGGTTTTGGATCACAAGGGGCATCAACTATTTCTCAACAGTTAATTAAGAGAACATTCCTTGATGATAATAAGAGTGTAAAACGTAAAGTTCAAGAAGCATATCTTGCTTATAAACTTGAACAAAACTATGACAAAGAATCAATATTTACAATGTATGTAAATAGAATATATTATTCTGATGGTGTGTATGGTCTAAAAACAGCAGCTAAATATTATTATGGAAAAGAATTAAATCAACTTACTCTTCCACAAATGGCTCTTTTAGCAGGAATGCCACAGCACCCTAATACATATAATCCTTATGATAATCCAGAAGCGGCTAAAGCGCGTCGTGATACGGTACTTTACTTAATGCAATATCATGGTAAAATATCAGAAGCAGATTCACAAGCTGCACAAAAAACTGATGTTTTATCAGGAATTATACAGCGTGATGAAAGTGAACGTGTATTATTATCAAGTGAGTTTGATTCAAAATATACTTCTTACATGAACCAAATTGTTAATGAATTGAAAAATAGTAAAGAATACAAGGACTATGAAGGTGATGTCTTAAACTTAGGACTGAAAATTTATACGAACTTTGATTCTAAAATTCAAGATACATTAACAGAAAGTGTTAATGCAAACTATGCTGGAATAAAACAAGCAAGTAATGTAGCGATGGTTGTATTAAATAATGAAAATAGTGGTATTTCAGCATTGTATGGTGGAAAAAAACAAACATTCCATGGATTCAATATTGCTACTCAAGCTAAATTGCAACCTGGTTCATCAATTAAACCAGTACTTGCATATGGACCGGCAATTGAGTATTTAAACTGGGGATCTGATCATATTGTTAATGATAATAAAATCCAAGGTTCAGAAATTCAGAACTGGGATAGACAATTCCATGGTAATATAACTATTAATAATGCATTGGTATGGTCGTATAATATACCTGCTATTAAGACTTATCAAGAAGTAGGATTTAATAGAGTAAAACAATACGCATCTAATGTTGGAATGAATATTACAGATGATTCAATTACAACTCCAATAGGAGGAAGTAGTGACGGATTCTCACCATTACAAATGGCAGGGGCATATGTTCCATTTAGTAACGGTGGATATTATGCAACACCTAAAGCTATTAAGAAAGTATATGATAGTGAAGGAACTGAAGTGAAAAGTTTCAGTACAGATGATAGAAAACGAGTTATTAAAGATTCTACAGCATATATTATGACTTCTATGTTAAGAAATGTAGTTAATGGAACTGCTGCAAATGCACGAATTAGTGGAGCGGATATGGCAGTTAAAACTGGTACTACTACTTTTGGTGAAGGTGAAGCTCAGAAATTCGGTTTCGATATAAATAACTATTCGAAAGATTCATGGACGATAGGTTACACAAGTAACTATACAATGGCTGTGTGGCAAGGATTTGATGCAATAGATGGTCCTACGAAGTATATGACCCAAGATGATACTCAAAAGACACAAGCATTGTATCGAATAAATATGCAGAATATTGTTAGAATACATCCACCAAAAGGATTCTCTGTTCCTGGGAACGTTGGATCTATAAATGGAGGGGTTAAAGTTATTTCTGATAGTGAACGTCGTCAAATAGAAGAACAAAATAGACGTGAACAAGAAGAAAGAAATCGTGAGAATAATAACGACAATAATAACAATAATAACAATAACAACAATAGTCGAAATAATAACTCTGATGATAACAATTCAAATAATAATCAAAATGATACGTCAAATAACAATAATCAATCATCAAGAGGAAACAATAATAACACTACCGCTACAACTCCAGGTGTAAGAAACAATAGTGGAGTAAATAATGGTGTTGATAACAATACAAATAGAAATACGAGATAATTAGTATTTAAACTACTGTAAGACAAGTTTCTTACAGTAGTTTTCTTTTTATTGTAGTTTTAAAATACTACACAAAAATTTAGAAATAGTGTACAATATAGGAATGGAGCAGTTTATTTATTCTTTGTTAAACTGAATATATTATTCCATAAAACTTATATTATTATAAAGATGGATGTGAAGCTATGAAGAAAAAATTAGTTATAATTACAGGAATAAGTGGAGCAGGGAAAAATACAGCATTACAAGTCTTTGAAAACCAAGGGTATTTTTGTACAGATAATTTACCTGGATTAGTTGTAGAAGATTTCTTGAGAATAATAGAAGAAAAAGATATTGATAAAACAGCGATAAGTATTGATATAAGAAGTAAACACATTTTTGTTGATTTAAAGGAATTATTAAAAAAAATACAACAAAGTGAGTACTTTGATGTGAAAATCTTATTCTTAGATAGTGATGATCAAGTATTGGTTAATAGATATAAAGAAACCAGAAAAAATCATCCTTTATCAACTGAGTTTAGTTTACTTGAGGGTATTGCTCAAGAGAGAAAAGATATGAATGACATCAAAGGGATTGCAAATTTTATTTATGATACTACAAATACTTCTGTAAAAGATTTGAAGAAAAAAATATTGGAAGACTTCGGAATTGAGAAAAAAGATAGTTATCATATTACAATCTCAAGTTTTGGTTACAAATATGGGGTTCCTATTGACGCAGATAATATTGTCGATGTTCGTTTCTTGAGAAATCCGTTTTATATAAATGAATTACGCGAAAAAACTGGTCAAGATAGTGAAGTATATGATTATGTTTTTGAGGATGAAGTTACTCGAGAATTTTATGATAAGTATTTAGAACTTATAACGTTTATGGTAGATAAGTATCAATATGAAGGTCGTGATAAGGTTGCTATAGCAGTTGGATGTACAGGTGGTAAACACCGTTCTGTCAGTGTGGCAAGAAAATTACATGAAGATATTTCAAAATTGGGATATAGAGTGTATTTAGAACATCGCGATATTAATAAGGGTAGGTAGAAAAATGAGCACTAAAATAAAAGTAGTTACTATTGGTGGAGGAACTGGATTATCAGTTCTTTTGAGGGGGTTAAAAAAGTACCCTCTTGAGATAACTGCTGTAGTAACGGTAGCAGATGATGGAGGAAGTTCTGGAAAAATAAGAAGTGATATGAATATTCCTTCTCCAGGTGATATAAGAAATGTTATCGCAGCATTATCAGATGTTGAACCATATTTAGAAAAAATGTTCCAATATCGATTTGATAGCGGTGAAGTAAAGGGGCATCCAGTTGGTAATTTAATGATCGCTGCTATGACGGATATTCATGGAGATTTTTCTACAGCGGTAAAAGTTATGAGTAGAATTTTAAATGTACGTGGAACTGTATTGCCGACTACTAATGATATAGCGACATTAAATGCAGTATTATCAGATGGAGAGATTATTCGTGGAGAATCTTCAATTACAAAAGCAGGTGGAGTAATAGATCATGTTTATATTACTCCTTCGAGAGTTAAACCTAATGAAGATGTACTTAAAGCAATAGAAGAGGCAGATTATATTATTATGGGACCTGGAAGTCTATATACTTCTATAATTCCCAATTTAGTAATCTCTAATGTGTCGGAAAAGATTAGAGAAAGTAATGCTAAGAAGATATATGTTTGTAATGTCATGACTCAACATGGTGAAACAGATAATTATTCGGTTTGCGATCATATCGTTGCGATTAATAAACATGTTGAAGAGAACATCTTTGACTTAGTAATTGCTAATTCACGTGAATTTGATGATAGTATTTTATCGAAATATCACAAAGAAAAACAAGAACCGGTCAAAATCGATCATGAAAAAATTGAAGCATTGGGGATAAAATTAATAAAAAATAATGACGTTGGAATCGTTGATAATAATACGATTAGGCACAATGCGGATAAAGTTTCTGAATTAATTTACGATTATATTATAGACGATAAGCCAACAATGATTTATAATAAAAGGTGAGAAAACAAATAAGGAGAACAAAAATGCACTTAAAATTTGATTATTCGAAAGCACTAAACTTCTTTAACGAACAAGAAGTGAAAAATATGGAAGGTTATGTGAAAGTTGCTCACGATCAATTACACAATAAAACTGGAATTGGTAGTGACTTCTTAGGATGGGTTGATTTACCAACTAACTACGATAAAGAAGAATTTGCTAGAATTAAAGAAGCTAGTAAAAAAATTCAAGGTAATTCTGAAGTACTTGTTGTTATCGGAATTGGTGGATCTTATTTAGGAGCTCGTGCTGCAATTGAAATGCTTAACGATAGTTTCTATAACTTCTATGAAAAGGATAGAAAAACTCCTCAAATCTTCTTCGTAGGTCACACTATTTCTTCAAGTTACACTCAAGAATTAGTAAATTACTTAAAAACTACAGGAAAAGATTTCTCTGTAAATGTAATTTCTAAATCTGGTACAACTACTGAGCCTGCGATTGCATTCCGTATCTTCAAAGAATTACTTGAAGAAAAATATGGAAAAGAAGGAGCAAAAGAAAGAATTTTTGCTACTACTGATAAAGCTCGTGGAGCATTAAAATCATTGGCTGATGATGAAGGATATGAAACATTTGTAGTACCTGATGATATCGGTGGACGTTTCACAGTTCTTACTGCAGTAGGATTACTTCCAATTGCTGTAAGTGGAATTGATATTGATAAAATGATGGCTGGAGCTAAATTAGCTCAAGATGAACTTTCTTCACCAGATTTAAGTACTAACATTGCTTACCAATATGCTGTAATGCGTAACGTACTTCAACAAAAAGGTAAATTAATCGAAATTCTTGTTTCTTATGAACCATCAATGGTTTACTTCAATGAATGGTGGAAACAACTTTATGGTGAGTCTGAAGGTAAAGATGGAAAAGCATTATATCCATCAAGTGTTTGCTTCTCAACTGATCTTCACTCTATGGGACAATATGTTCAAGAAGGACGTCGTATTCTAATTGAAACTATCTTAAAAGTTAAATCTCCAAATAAAGATATTGAACTTAAAGAAGCTGAAAATAACTTAGATGGACTTAACTATCTAGCTGGAAAAACTATGGACTTTGTAAATACTAAAGCATTTGAAGGAACTCTTCTTGCTCATACTGATGGAGGGGTACCTAACTTCGTAGTAGAACTTCCAGATATGAGTGAATTTACATTCGGATACTTAGTATACTTCTTCGAAAAAGCTGTAGGTATTTCTGGATACATGCAAGGTCTAAATCCATTTGACCAACCAGGAGTAGAAGCATATAAGAAAAATATGTTTGCTCTTCTTGGAAAACCAGGATTTGAAGATTTAAAAGCAGAATTAGAAGAAAGATTAAAATAATCTAGAATAAAATAAAAACTGATAGAGGAATAATGTTCCTTTATCAGTTTTTTTATATGTGATTAGATACTATATTTCGTGAATTCTTATATTTTTCTTTTTCCTGTTTTAGTTGTAGCTTGCGACACCTCCATATCTTTTGTTATCTCAAAAGGATATTCCGGTTAGAAAATAAGCCTGTAGTCTTATTTTCTCGCAGTGAAACACTTTTGTGTTTCACTACAGCTACTAAAAAACAGTAAGAAAAATATAAACTTGATTAATAAATAAATTGATTAATTTTTAAATAGTATTATTAATTATATTCAAATATTTTGTAATGGTGATAATGGAACTTGAAAAAGTTCCATCGGTGAAATTAAGATTTTAAGCTTAATTTCAAGGTGGAATATCCACTTTGATTGTCTAAATGACAATTATAGTTAGATGGAACCGTCCGCCACCATACGTAAAATATTTGATTAGTAGAATTAAAAACAAAAAAGAGAACGACTCTATAAATTCGATTCTAATAAAATCGTAATTTACGAGTCGTTTTTATCTTTTCGCCATAGTTACAAATGTGAACTTATCTGGTCTATATGTCAGTATTCCGTATTGTAGTATATTTCCATTTGATAAATAGGTGATACTTTCAACAACAGCGACCATATTATATTCTCCCAAGTCCATATGTTGTTTTTCTTCTTCAGTAGCATATCTAAATGAAATTTCACGTCGCGAGTGTGTGATATTTAATCCTAATTCCTTTTCTAAATATTTATAAATAGAAGATTCAGCTATTTCTTTATTAATAAATGGAACAAGCTTACGATCAAAATAAGACACCTCGTATTCTAGTCGTTCACCGTTTATTAATCTACTACGACTAACTCTGTAAAAATCATTGTCTTCATTTGATCCGAAAATATCCATTATCTTTTTATCACCTTGAATGATATAAAGGGATTCTAAAGAAGTTTTGATTTCATATTTTCCATCAATATTTAATTCAGAAGAAGTTTTAATATTTCCTAGATAGTTATTTTTAATCCTACCATGCCCTAGGATTAATGAGTTTTTTCCTTTAATTTTTTGAATATAACCATTAATTTCTAGTAAAGATAGAGCTTTTCTGATTGTATCTTTAGAATAGCCATATTCTTTGACTAGCTCATTTTCACTCGGTAATTCAGTATTACGTTTATATACTCGAGTGTCTATTTTTTCTTTTAAATCTCTGTAGACTTGTTTATATTTACTCATTTACTATTAACCTCTCAAAGTTTATCTATATTATTATAAATGTACTGAGGCAAAAAATCAAGAAATATGTAAAAGTTTCATAGTGCTTTCAACATTTACGTATAGGTTATATAATAAAATAAAAAGAATTACATAAATGTGTTGACAAAATGAAAGTGTTTTATTATAATAATAAATGTTAAGTTATAAGAACTTATTTTGTAAATACAAGTTAAAAATTAACGGAGGAAACTAATAATGTCAAAACGTTCAAGCGGTGTTTTAATGCATATTACATCATTACCAGGTCAATTTGGAATAGGAACATTTGGTAAAAGTGCTTATAAATTTGTAGACTTCTTAGAAGAAACAAAACAAACATATTGGCAAATTTTACCACTTACAACTACTAGTTATGGTGATTCACCATACCAAAGTTTCTCGGCAGTAGCAGGGAACTTAAATCTAATTGATTTTTCATTATTAAAAGAAGATGGATTGCTTGAAGAAAGTGATTATGTGAATGTTAACTTTGGAGAAAACCCTGAAAAAGTTGATTATGCATTATTATTCGAAGCAAGAAGACCAATTTTAGAAAAAGCAGTCGCTAACACTAGTAAAAATAGTGAAGTATTAGCAGAAATTGAAAAATTTGAAGCTGAGAATTCAAGTTGGTTAGCTGATTATGCTGAGTATATGGCTATAAAAGAAAGTTTTGGATATAAGAGCTTTATTCACTGGGATGAAGATATTAAAAAAGGTGAAGAGACAGCATGTGAAAAATATCGTACAGAACTTCAAGATAGCATAAGATACTATACAGTAACACAATATTTCTTCTTTAAACAATGGTTAGCGTTAAAAGAATATGCTAATGAAAAAGGAATTAAAATTATTGGAGACATGCCAATTTATGTAAGTGCTGATAGTGTTGAAATGTGGACTATGCCAGAACTATTTAAAGTTGATGCAAACAATGAACCCCTTTATGTAGCTGGTTGTCCTGCAGATGACTTCAGTCCTACTGGTCAACTTTGGGGTAATCCAATCTATGATTGGGAAAAACACAAAGAACAAGGATTTTCATGGTGGATATATCGAGTGCAAGAGAGTTTCAAAATCTACGATGTACTTCGTATAGATCACTTTAAAGGATTCTCTGATTTCTGGCAGATAGATAAAGATGCTGAAAATGCAGTAAATGGTACTTGGGAAGCCGGTCCAGGAATTGAATTATTCCAAAAAATAAAAGAACAGTTAGGTGATTTACCAATTGTTGCAGAAAATCTAGGATTTATCGATGCTAAAGCAGAAAAATTATTAGATGATTCTGGATATCCAGGAATGAAAATTCTTCAATTTGCTTTCCCTGGAGAAGATAACTTAGATCGCCCACATCATTATACACAAAACAGTGTTGCTTACACAGGAACTCATGATAATGATGTAGTTAATGGATGGTATGAAAAACTAAGCGAATCAGAAAAAGAACTAGTTTCTGAATACTTGAACCGTCGTGATGATGAAACAATCACTGAAGCAATGATTAGAGGAATCTACTCGTCAGTAAGTGATTATGCAATCGTAACAATGCAAGATTTATTAGACAAAGATGCAACAAGCAGAATGAACGTTCCATCAACAGTTGGAGGAAACTGGGAATGGAGAATGCTTGCAGAAGATCTAACAGAAGAGAGAAAAGAATTTTTAAGAAACATTACAGTAAGATATTCAAGAGAGAGGGTATAAAATGTCATTTAGTAAATATGTATTAGATAATACAAATAAAGAACTAAGTACTTTAGAGAACAAAGAAATATATATACAACTATTAAATTATGTAAAAGAACAAGCTGATAAAAAAGCTTTAAACTCAGATAAAAAGAAAGTTTACTACATTTCAGCAGAATTTTTAATTGGTAAACTTTTATCAAACAACCTAATTAACTTAGGGATTTATGAAGAAATTGAAAAAGAATTAAATGCGGCTAACAAACGTCTTAGCGATGTTGAAGAAGCAGAATTAGAACCATCACTAGGTAACGGTGGTCTTGGGCGTTTAGCATCTTGCTTCATCGATTCTATCTCATCATTAGGAATCAATGGTGATGGAGTTGGATTAAACTACCACTGTGGATTATTCAGACAAGTATTTGTTAAAAATGAACAACACGCAGAACCAAACTTCTGGATTGAAGATTCTTCATGGTTAAGAGACACTGATGTTAAATACACAGTACCATTCAAAAACTTCAACCTAACTTCAACTCTAAAAAGAATTGATGTACTAGGATACAAAAAAGATACTAAAAACTACCTAAACTTATTCGATATTGAATCAGTAGATAGCAGTATCATTGAAAATGGTATTAGTTTCGATAAAACTGAAATTGAGAAAAACTTAACATTATTCTTATATCCAGATGATAGTGATAAAAATGGTGAATTACTACGTATTTATCAACAATACTTCATGGTATCAAATGCAGCTCAATTAATTTTAGATGAAGCTATTGCTAAGGGAAGTAATGTACATGATCTATATGAATATGCATATGTTCAAATTAACGATACTCACCCAAGTATGGTAATTCCTGAATTAATTCGTTTACTAACTGAAAAACACGGAATTGAATTTGAAGAAGCATACACAATCGTTCAAAAAATGACTGGTTACACAAACCACACTATCTTAGCTGAGGCTCTAGAAAAATGGCCATTAGAATACTTAGAAGAAGTGGTGCCACACTTAGTAACAATCATCAAACAATTAGATGCAGTTATTAGAGAAAAATATGAAGGTGAAGATATTCAAATCATTGATAAAGATGATAGAGTACACATGGCAAACATGGATATTCACTTCTCTAACAGTGTAAACGGGGTTGCTTACCTACACACTGAAATTCTTAAAAACTCTGAATTAAAACACTTCTATGAATTATATCCAGAGAAATTCAACAATAAAACTAACGGTATTACATTCAGACGTTGGTTAGAGTTCTCTAACAGACCATTAGCAGCATACTTAAAAGATATAATAGGTGATGAATACCTAACAGATGCAACTAAATTAGAAAAACTATTAGCGTTTGTAGATAGTAAAGAAGTAGCAGCTAAATTAGAAGAAATTAAACACGAGAATAAACTAGTTCTTAAAGAATACTTAAAAGAAACTCAAGGTATTGAATTAGATGAAAACAGTATTATTGATACGCAAATTAAGAGATTCCATGAATATAAACGTCAACAAATGAACGCTTTATATGTAATCAAAAAATACTTAGATATTAAAAATGGAAAATTACCAGAAAGAAAAATCACTGTATTCTTCGGTGGTAAAGCAGCACCGGCTTATATTATAGCTCAAGATATCATTCACTTAATTCTATGTCTATCAGAATTAATTAACAATGATCCAGAAGTAAACAAATACTTAAATGTATACTTAGTTGAAAACTATAACGTAAGTGTAGCTGAAAAATTAATACCAGCAACTGATATTTCAGAGCAAATTTCATTAGCATCTAAAGAGGCAAGTGGAACTGGTAATATGAAATTCATGTTAAACGGAGCTTTAACTCTAGGAACTTTAGATGGAGCTAACGTGGAAATTGACGAACTAGTTGGTCGTGAAAATATCTATATCTTCGGTAAAGAAAGTGATGAAATCATTAAACTTTATGAAACTGCTGGATATGTATCTAAAGAATACTATGAAAAAGACGGTGTTAAAGAGGTTGTTGACTTTATCGTATCTGATGATTTAGTTAAACTTGGAAACAAAGAAAGACTAGAAAGATTATACAACGAACTTCTTAACAAAGATTGGTTTATGACACTAATTGACTTTGAGGAATATTACGCTAAGAAAGAAGAAATGTTAGCAGATTACGAAAACCGTGAATTATGGATGAAGAAAGTTATTGCGAACATTGCGAAAGCAGGATTCTTCTCATCTGACCGTACAATTGCTCAATATAATGAAGATATTTGGAATAAATAAAAATAAAGGGGAACATACGATGAAACTATTAACGATTAATGTTCATAGTTGGTTAGAAGAAAATCAACTAGAAAAATTAAATATTTTAGCGAAGGTAATTGTAGAAAAAAATTATGACGTGGTTGCCATGCAAGAAGTAAATCAATTGATTAATAGTGAAGATGTTCAACAAGGTATAAAAACAGATAACTTCGGGAAATTATTGTTAGATAAGATTAGAGAATATGGAGAAGAAGGTTACAGTTATTACTGGACATATTCTCACATTGGATTTGATAAATTCGAAGAAGGACTAGCGATATTAGCTAAAGGTGAGGTTGTTGCCGTAGAGGACTTTTACTGTACGGCACAACAAACCGTGACTTCTATCGAATCAAGAAAAATTTTAAAAGTAGATCTTAAAGTAAATAATGAGATCGTAGAATTTTACAGTTGTCATATGAATTTGCCAACTTGTAAAGGGGAAGACATAGATCAAAATCTTAGCAACCTAATTAATTATACAGATAACAAAAATCTTAAAGTTTTCATGGGGGATTTCAATACGGATTATTTTCATCAAGTAGATGATTACAAAAGAATACTTGATAAAGGATTATATGATACATATGAATTAGCCGAGAAAAAAGACGGGGGAGTTACCGTATATAAAAATATAAGTGGTTGGGAAGATTCTATGTGTCAGAAAAAATTGGATTATGTTTTTATTAATAGAAAATTGGATGTAAAAGAAAGTTTTGTTATATTTAATGATGATAATTATCCAATAATTTCTGATCATAATGGCTTAGAAGTAACATTAGCAGAAAAATAAAAAAAAGGAGGAAAATGTTATGTTACAAAAAATTCAGCGTTTTGGTGGCGCTATGTTAATGCCTTCTATTATATTCGCATTCTTCGGATTAGTAGTAGGATTAACTTCAATTTTCAAAAACCCTAACTTAGTAGGGAGCATCGCGACAGAGGGTACTCTTTGGTATAACTTCTGGTTCGTAGTTGAACAAGGAGGATGGACAATCTTCAATCAAATGCCAGTAGTATTCGCACTTGGTATCCCAATCGGTCTTGCTAAAAAAGCAAATGGTCGTGCTGCATTAGAAGCGTTCTTAATCTACATGGTTTTCAACTACTTCATCAACGGATTCTTAACTCAATTCAAATTCTTTGGAGTAGATGTAACACCAGCTCTTAAATTACCTACAGGTATTACAAGAATCGCTGGAGCAATCACATTAGATACTTCAATCATCGGTTCTATCGTTATTGCATCTATCTCAGTATGGATTCACAACAAATTCTTTGATAAAAAATTACCTGAATTACTAGGAATTTTCCAAGGATCAACATTCGTTATCTTAGTAGGATTTATCATTATGATTCCAGCTGCATTCTTAACAGCTCTATTATGGCCAAAAGTTCAATTAGGAATCGCTGCATTACAAGGATTCTTAAAAGTATCTGGAGTTGCAGGGGTATTCACTTACACATTCCTAGAAAGAATTTTAATCCCAACAGGATTACACCACTTTATCTATGGACCATTCATGTTTGGACCAGCAGTAGTAGAAAATGGAATCACAGCTTACTGGGTACAACACATTCAAGAGTTCTCTCAAAGCTCAACTCCATTAAAAGAGTTATTCCCACAAGGTGGATTCTCATTACATGGTAACTCAAAAGTATTTGGTTTACCAGCAGCAGCTTTAGCTATGTATGTAACAGCTAAAGACAGCAAGAAAAAAGTTGTAGCAGGGTTATTAATCCCAGCAGCACTTACTGGTTTCTTAACAGGAATCACTGAACCAATCGAGTTCACATTCTTATTCGCAGCACCAATGTTATTCGCTACTCACGCAGTATTAGGTGCATTAATGTCAGCAACTATGTATCAATTTGGAGTTGTAGGTAACTTCGGAAGTGGATTAATCGACTTCTTAGCTCTTAACTGGTTACCAATGTTCAAAAACCACTCATCTCAAGTATTCGTTCAAATCGCAATTGGATTAGTATTCTCAGCAATCTACTTCTTTGTATTTAGATTTATGATTCTTAAATTCCAATTAAACACACCTGGACGTGAAGCAGATGATGCTGAAACAAAACTTTACTCTAAACAAGAGTACCGTGAAAAAGGTAAAGAAGCAGCTAAACCTGAAGTTAGAGATGATGCAGCTACTCATGATGATCAAGCAGTTATCATTTTAGAAGGTTTAGGTGGTAAAGATAATATCGTAGACGTTACTAACTGTGTAACAAGATTACGTGTTAACGTTAAAGATGAAAGCTTAGTTAAAGATGATGAGTTCTTAAAACGTTCTGGAGCTCTAGGAGTTGCTCGTAACGGTAAAGCAATTCAAGTAATCATCGGATTCTCAGTAGGACAAGTTAGAGAAGCTTTCGAAAAAGAATTACACAAATAAGAGTATAAAAAAAGAAATTGACGTAAAAGTCAGTTTCTTTTTTTGTTATGAATGGATATATATACTATATTAAATACTGTTTTTCCTCGCATTCAACAGAAGAGCTACATAATAATATATGTTTTAATAATCAATGGAACATTGTTAAACAGAGTGATTAAGGCTAGTTATAAAGGTATATTAAGGTAAAAAAATACTTAGCAAACATTGTCTGCTAAGTATTTTAATTTATATTAGAACGCTGGAGTAGCGTGTCCTTTTGGTTTAAGTTCTTTGTTAATATAATCTTTAACTTTTTCGCTAGCTAATGCTTTTTTAACTGCTTGAACTTTAGCATCATCTTTGTTATCTTCGCGAGCTACTAGTGAGATAGCGAATGTTAAGTCATCTGCTTTTTCAAGTGCTAGACCGTTTTTATCAGGAGTTAATCCTAATTTAGAGATGTAAGTTGGGTAGTTAAATACTAAATCTTTTTCGTTATAAGCTTCGTTTAGGTTAAGTAAGCTTACTTTAGTAAATTTAAGGTGTTTTGGATTGTCTTTGATATCCGCTTCTGTTACTGTAAAGCTATTTGGATCTTTAAGAGTAATAACTTTAGCGTGATCTAATAAACGTAAAGCACGTGCTAAGTTTGTTGGATCTGAAGGGATAGCTACATCAGCACCATCTTTAAGATCTTTAATATCTTTAAGAGTTTTTGAGTAGAATGATACAGTCGCGTTGTAGATAGGTTGAACTGCTACAAGTTTAGCATTATTTTTTTGGTTAAATTGTTCCATGAATGGTTTGTGTTGGAAGAAGTTAGCATCAACTTCTTTATTGTTTAATGCAACGTTAGCTTGAACGTTATCAGAAACTTTAACGATTTCTAAGTTGTAACCATCTTTTTTAAGATCTTCTTTGATCATTTCTAACATGTCTGTCATTGGAGAAGTGTGAGAAGCTACTTTTACAGTAACTGGTTCTTTCTTCTCTTCTTTTTTAGGTGCTTCAGTTTTGCTTGAACATGCTGTTAAAATTAATAATAAAGCAGCTAAGCTAGCTATAAATGAAATTATTTTTTTCATTATATATTCTCCTATTAAGTATATTTTTATTTAGAGGTAAGGTTGTTGATTGTATAATATAGATTTTGGATTAATAATAATATATTTATTAGAAGGCTGCAGTAGCTTTACCTTCAAAATTCTTTTGTAAGAAATCTTTAACTTTTTGGCTAGTTAAAGCTTTTTTCACTGCTTGAATTTTTGCATCGTCTTTGTTATCTTCACGAGCTGCAAGAACACCAGCGTATGTAAAGTCAGCTTTATCTTCCATTAGAAGTCCATCTTTCATTGGTGTAAGGCCTAATTTAGCAATGTAAGTTGGGTAGTTGAATACTAAATCTTTTTCAGCATATGCATCACTTAAGTTTAAAAGACTAACTTCTGTAAATTTAAGATGTTTTGGATTATCTTTGATATCTTTTACAGTAACATTGTAACTGTTAGGATCGTTTAATGTAATTAATCCACCGTGAGCTAATAATCTTAATGCACGAGCTAGATTTGAAGCATCAGATGGAATTGCTACATCAGCACCATCTTTAAGATCTTTAATATTTTTAACAGTTTTTGAGTAGAATGCTGGAATTGAGTTGTAAACTTTTGCCACAGCTACTAAGTTAGTTTTATTTTTTTCATTGTATTGTTTCATGAATGGTTCATGTTGGAAGAAGTTAGCATCTATTTCTTTATTTGCTAAAGCAACGTTAGCTTGAACGTTATCAGATACTTTTACAATTTCAAGAGTATATCCTTCTTTTTGTAAATCTTCTTTAACTAATTCTAACATATCAGTAAATGGTGGAACGTGTGCAGCAACTTTAATAGTTTTGTTTTCTTTTTTTTCTTCTTTCTTATCGCTAGCTTGATTAGAACATGCTGTTAATACAAGTACAAGAGCTAAAAGACTAGCAACAAATGATAATAGTTTTTTCATTGGTTTTATTTCTCCTTTTTATTTGTAAAACGTTTAGCTAATCCATAACCTATAGATTGAATAATAAATACATATACAATAAATATTATTACTATTAAATACATCAGATCATAATTGTATTCTTGATATCCATATCTAAATGCAAATTCACCAAGTCCACCTGCTCCGATTACACCCATTACAGTAGTATACGCTAGTAAACTAATAGTAGTATAGGTGAATGATAAGATTAAGTTATCCATTGTAGCAGGTAATAAGAAGTATCTAATAATTTGAATTTTTGTAGCTCCCATACTTATAGCTCTATCTACAATTTTTTTAGGAACATTAATAAGGGCTTGTTCAACAAAACGTGCATAAATACTTACACCAACAAGAGTAAGCGGCAAGATTGCTGCAATATTCCCAAAAGATGTTTTAAATAGAAATCTATTTACAGGAATTAGTATGAATACAAAAATTAAAAATGGAACACTACGTAGGGCATTAAGTGCAATGCTAAGACCTTCATAAACTGCTCTATTTTTTAATAAATAATCACGACTGAAAGAAAAAAGCATAATACCTAATGGCAGGGAAATGAAAAATACTGTTAACATAGAGTAAATCATCATATAGTTTGTTTCCCAAAATGCTTTCATAATACCATCGTAATTGGCTTTAAATAAATCAATCATTTAATAAAAACTCCTTTACGTAGTTATAGTAATTACTGTCGTAATCGTCTTTTGCATTTTTGTTAGGTACGACAATATCTTTTATAGTAGAATCATCGATAACTACTACTCTGTCACAGAAGTTCTTCAATAATGAAAGACTGTGTGAAATCATAACAATCGAAATATCAGTTGTAGTTCGTAGTTTGTTTAGAAGAGCGAAAATCTCTTTCTCACTATTAGTGTCTAAAGCAGAACTGATTTCATCACAAAGTAGAACTTCAGGTTCTTGTAGTAGTGCCATAGCAATAGCGACCTTTTGTTGTTCACCACCACTTAAGCTACCACAAAGACTATTTTTTAGTCTTGTAATATTCATGAATTCAAGAATATCATCTATTTTCTTTTTATCAACAGAAACCTTATTTAGTTTGTATACTAAACTTAAATGATAATATACACTTTTATTATCAATAAGATTAGAGTGTTGGAATATGTATGCTAGATTTTTTCTAGTATTTCTAAGGGTGCTTGCATCCATAGATTTTATAGAAGAGTTTTTATAAAGTATATCTCCACTATCATATGAAACAATCCCGTTGATCATCTTGAGAATAGTACTTTTACCTGTACCATTTCTTCCGATAATTCCAATAACTTCTTTCTTATTGATATCAAATGATATATTTTCTAATTTGAAGTTAGCATCTTTATATTGTTTTGATACGTTTTTTAATTGAACTATCATAATATACCTCCAAGCTAAACTATACCACTTTCGGAAAAGGATTTCAAGAGTTTTGTTTAATTTTTTAAAATTATTTGTTCATATTGTTCTATGCATGTTTGATAGTGTTTAGACATCTGTTGTGTGATTTTTTTTAATTTGTACTGATACAGTTTATCGATGTAAATTGAAGATAGTTTTAAAAATATAACAAAAATAGTAAAGATTACTATTATTATAGCGATTTGTATTATTCTTAATTAGAAGATATGAAATGAATTGTATTAGAATAAAAATCAAAAGTGGATTATTTTTTTGTATTCATGATGAAAAATTAAAGTATTTAACAAAAAAAATTAGTATTTATATTTTCTAAAAATGTTCTTATATAATTCTTTATTTATTTAGTTGAATCGTTTATAATTATAGTTATGATTTAAGGAGGTAATCTATGAAAAAATTGACAATAGTAGATATAGCAAAAATGGCCGGAGTAGGTACTACTACTGTCTCTAGATATTTTAATGGTGGAAATTTAAAAAAAGAAACAAGAGAAAGAATTAAAGAAATAGTAGATAAATACAATTATACGCCAAACACTTTTGCTAAAGCGTTAAAAAGTATTGATAGTAAAATTATAGGAGTGATTGTTCCATGTTTGCACTCTTATATCAGTGGAAATACTTTAAAATACCTTGATAAGGAATTAAAAGAAAATAATTATGAGACACTAATAATGAATACCAATTTTGATGAGAATAAGCAATTGGAATATATAAAAAAATTAGCGCGAATGAATGTAGATGGAATTGTTTTATTACCTACTACAATGAGTAAAGCTTATGAAAGTACTATTAAATCTATAGATGTTCCTGTTGTTATGTTAGGACAAGAAGGCGAGTATACATATAGTGTTGAGTACAATGACTTCAATGCTGCTAGGGATTTAACGTATTATGTATTATCAAGCGGTCATAAAAAAGTAGCTTACTTAGGTGTCAGTGAGGACGATATTGCAGTAGGATACTATAGAAAATTAGGGGTTCTAAGAGCATTAGAAAAGTATAATCTAGAACCAGAGAATATATTAATTACTAATTTCGGAATGGAAGAAGGCTATGAAATAGTAAAAGAGAATATTGAAAAGTTAAAAGAAGATAGTTGTTTAATTTGTGCAACTGATAATTTGGCTTATGGAGCAATAAAGGCTCTTGAAGAAGAGGGTTTAAATGTAGGTGAAGATTATTCTGTAGCGGCATTTGGAGATTATACTTCATCTGCATTATTAAAATCACCGTTAACAACGATAAAATTTGATTTAAAAGATGCGGCTAAGCAGACGGTAGAAATGTTATTAAATGTAATAAAAAAAGAAGAAACAGCTATGAAACTATTAATTGGTTATGAATTAAAAACGAGAGATAGTGTAGTTGATTTAAATAAGATGGAGAATAAAAATGACTAAAATAAAAGCAATTTTTTTTGATATTGATGGTACAATAAGAAGTTTTAAAACAAAAACAATTCCAGAAAATACAGTAAATACTTTAAAAAAATTAAAAGAACAGGGGATAAAGATTTTCATAGCTACAGGAAGAGCACCATTTCATACTACATTTTTAAATGATTTATTAGATTTTAAATTTGATGGCTATATTACGATAAATGGTCAATATTGCTATTTAGAAAATGGTGAAGTTTTAAATGATAAGATATTATCTCAAGAAGATATAAAAAATGTCCTTCCTTATTTTAAGGAAAATAAGATTGCGTGTGACTTTGCTTTACTAGATGGTGCATTTATGAATTTGAAAAATTCAAGGGTAAAATGGTTAGAAGATGAGCTAGGAGATCCAGAGCGTTTTAAAGAAGATCCGTTAGCATATGATAAAGCAATTAGTGAAAAAATCTATCAGCTTAATGTCTTTGTATCAGAAGAGGAAGAAGCGGGCTTTTTAGCATATATGCCTACTTCAAAAGCAGCAAGATGGACTACTCATTTTACTGATGTCATTCCAAAAGATGGTGGAAAAAATACTGGAATTGATGCGGTTATCGCGCACTTTGGTATTAAATTAGAGGAAACTATGGCATTTGGTGATGGTGGTAATGATATAGATATGCTTAAACATGCTGGAATAGGTGTAGCGATGGGAAATGCTGGAGAGAATGTTAAAGAGATTGCAGATTATATCACAACAAGCGTAGATGATGATGGAATAACAAATGCGTTAAAACATTTTAATGTAATATAAGAACAAAGACTAGAAGAATTTTAATAAATCTTCTAGTCTTTAATTATTTACTAAATTTTTCTAAGAATGCATCAACACTTTCTTTTGGCATTATTACAGTAAGTTTGTCGTTAGCTTCTAAAACTGTTGTTCCTTTTGGTACTATTTCACGTCCAGAGCGTTCAATCTGAGAGATAAGTGTGTTTTTTGTCCACTCTATTTCTCTGATAGATCTTCCAACTAAGAAACTATCGTTTGATATTGTTGTGAGGATTTCTACCTCCATTTCAACTTCATTATCTTCTAGTTTATTGCTAGTTAGTATGCGATCTAATAAATATTCATAAACAGGTTTTGTTCCTAGTATATTCGCAGTCATATAAGCGAATAGGCAACATAGTGCTATAGGAAGGAAATAGTTAAGTTTTTGTGTCATTTCAAATAGTAATATTATTGAAGTAATAGGACTTCTGACAATTGCTGTTAGGTATCCAGACATTGATAATATTACGAATAAGGCTGTGTATTTTGCATCAAAGAAGTTGCTAAATAATGTCCCAAGTATTGCACCTTGAATTAAAATAGGTAGGAATATACCGCCTGCAACTCCTGAAGTAAATGATATAAGAGAGAATAAAGTTTTTATAAAATATAATGTTAATAAAAACATAAAACTAAATTTATTCTCAATTAAAAATTCTACTAAATTATGCCCACTTCCAAGTACTATAGGATAGAAAATAAAAAGTACAAATGAAATGAGAAAAGCTATCTGAGGTCTAAATACTATATTTAGTTTCAAGAATTCATAAATTCTAAATAGTATTTTTATAGTAATATTATAAAATGTTCCAAATATTCCCAATAATATTCCTAGTAAGGCAACCCAAGGATATATACTAACTTCCACATAAGGTATATCTGGGAATTTAAAGATAGCTGTAAGTCCAAAGATGTATTGACCAACTATATTAGCTACGACAGCAGCACTAAAACAGCAAATAATGATTTTTTTTGTGATTTGCTTGTGAACTTCTTCTATTGAAAATAAGACCCCTGCCAATGGAGCGCCAAAAGCAATTGAGAGTCCAGCACTAGCACCACAAGTAATAAAATATTTTTCTTTAATGATATCCTTTTTTAGAATTCTCGATACAAGTTTTCCACTCATAGCACCGAGTTGAATAGAAGGACCTTCGCGTCCAAGAGATAAGCCACCTAAACTTGCTGTTAAACCACCTGTAATTTTATAAATAAGTATGCGTAATGGGTTAGGATTTAATCGACCCGTAATTTCAGCAGATACTTGTGGAATTCCACTTCCACTAGCCATAGGTTCTCGTTTTAGTAAGAAACCAGAAAATAAGGCTAGTAATATTAGCGCCCCTAAGAGGAATATCTTATATATGAAACCATTTTTTATAAATTCTGCAGTATAGTGAACTAGTTTCTCACTATAACCTATAAGTAATCTGTAGCTAGCACCGACAATTCCAGCAAATAATCCAACCAAAATTCCATCAAAAAGTAACGATGTTTCAAGTTTAAAATTCTTATTTTCTATTTTATTGATTTTGGAAATTTTCATTTAAATCTCCTTTCTAAAAAATATCTATATCATAATTTTACTCTTAAATAGAAAAAAAATCAAAACAATTTTAAAATATTATTTATTATTAAAAATACAAAATGTATGATATAATATAATTATGTTAAGAAAGGAGTAAACAGGATGAACATATTAGTAGTTATTGGTATAATACTGTTAATTATATTACTAGGTCTTTATGCATTCTGGCTTAAATTGTTAAAAGGTAAGCCAGGACGAATTGCTGGGGCAGAAGTAGAGAAAAAAACTTTCGATGAAGCAATTGTTGTAGATGTTCGTTGGAGAAAAGAGTATGCAAGAGGGCATGCGATAAATGCGGTAAACTTACCTATTAAACTTTTTAAAAATAATAGTGATGTGCTAGATGATTATAAAGATAAAGATATAATTTTATATTGTGTAGTCGATGTAACATCACGTAATACTGAAAAATTATTAAGAGAGCGTGGATTCACGAAACTTCATATTGGAGATGGGGTTAAACAATATGACTATGGTAAAGCAATATACAGCAATGTATTATTATCTGAATTCAAGTACCGTATCTCAGTAAGTAAAAATAAGCAGTTTTTAAACTTAGGTAGTGAAATTTTAAGTGATGAAGAAATCAAAGTTTCACCTAATGAAATAGACAGTATTTTAGATAAGTTAAATAAAGATTCAGAAATTTTTGTTTATAGTGATAAACCTGAAGAAAGTAAAGAAGTATGCAAAAAACTTGGTTTAGATGGTTACACAATTTTTAATTTAATTGAACCATTCAATACTGCTAAATATAGAAATGCATTCTATAATAAAAATGATTATATAGAAACACAAGTTGATCAAGAAGCATCATCTTGTGGTTGAGCGTAGAAGTTAAAATAAACGATAGGTTATCGTTTTAATAAAGTTACAGAGGCTGACTTAAAAAGTCATAAATTTTTAAAAAAGTGTATATGATAACTCATAGACGCAGTGGTTTATTGATATCTAGATTCGCTTTATGAAAGCTTTTTAGATATCTAATAAACTGTGCAGGGGGGGACTCGACAAAATCTTGTTTCTAGAAATCACGATTTTTGAGTCACTCCCTTGTGAAATTATAGAATATAGAGATAGTAATTTAATTATAAGAAATTCACATGGAGCAGAGAATTATTCTAGGTGAGTTTCTTTTTTATATAACTAACCTAAAGAATTAATACGTTTACTATAAAAAAATGTTAAATTAGGTTATAATATAAGTGAAGGAAAATATGAAATAGAGGAAGATAATTATGAAAATTCTACACGTTTTAGCACAATTGCCTATTAAGACAGGAAGTGGTGTATATTTTACTAATGTGATTGAGGGATTAAAGAAGTTTGATGTTGAACAAGCTGCGGTTTATGCAACAACGCCGGAATATGATTTTAATTTCTTAGACGAAAAGTTTGAAGTTGAGTTTCAAGGTAAGGATATTAGTTTTCCTATCGTAGGGATGAGCGATATTATGCCTTATGAAAATACTCTGTACAAAAATATGACTGTTGAGATGTTGGAAACTTGGCAAAGTGCATTCCGTAAAAAATTAGAAATAGCTAAAAAAGAATTTAAGCCAGACGTTGTAATCACACATCACTTATGGATTTTAAGTTCTATAGTTTGCGATGTGTTTAAAGGTGAAAAAGTAATTGGGGTTTGTCATAATACGGATATAAGACAAGCTGAAAAGAACCCAGCAATGAAAGATAAGTATGTTAAAAGCCTTGTTAAGTTAGATAAGATATTAGCATTAAGCGGTGGTGCAATAGAAGGGATTTCTAATATCTATAGCTACCCTGAGGATAAAATTGTAAATATTGGTGCTGGATATAATGAGAAGATTTTTTATCCTGTTGAAAAATATGAAAAACAAAGTATTGTAAAAATTTTATATGCAGGAAAATTTGATGAATCAAAAGGTTTTTATGAGTTGATAAAGGCCTTTAGATTATTAGAGAAAAAAGACAATAACGTAGAATTAGAATTAATAGGGAATTTGAAAGAAGAGGATAGACCTAGGGTCGAAGCTTTAGTTGGTGATTCTAAGAAAATAAAAATTTATAATGCCGTAGATCAAGCGCATTTAGGGGAAATAATGAGGCATAAAGATATTTTTATACTACCATCTTATTTTGAGGGGTTAGGTCTTATAGCGGTTGAAGCTTTAGGAAGTGGATTAAGAGTAGTTGCTACTGAGATAGAAGGGCTTATAGAATTTCTTGGAGACAAAATAAATAATTCTGAGATAATAGAATATATAGCAATGCCAACTATTTATGACACTGATAAGGCTGTTGAAGAAGAAAAACCAGCATTTGTAAATAGAATAGTAGGTGCTTTAGAACTTATGATAGAAAGAACAAGAGAACAACGTGAGATTCCTGCTAAGTTACTAGAAGAAATTGAACACCACTCTTGGAAGAGAAAAATAGAAATTATTTACAAATTATTGTAAAATAATACTTAGTGATTATTTGCTAACGATGGATTAAACAAAAGATTATATATTCATCAATTTAAAATATGTAGATGTAAAGTTTTAATGGAATATCGATAAGCTTTACGGTTGAGCTTTAATATTAAATAAATTGTACGGGAGTGACTAGAAAAAATCGCTTTGTAAAAATAAGATTTTTGAGTTGCTCCCATTTATAGTTTTTTTAAGAATTATTAGGAGAAGAAAATGGATAAGATAATATTAATAGATGGTAATAGTTTGAGTTATCGTGCTTTTTACGCTATGCCAGCTTTAAAAAATAAAAAAGGACTTTATACAAATAGTGTATATGGTTTTACATTGATGCTAGAAAAAATATTGGCAGACACTAATCCAAAGTATGCGTTAGTTGCCTTTGATAAGGGGAAACAAACGTTTAGACATCAAAGTTATGAAGCATACAAAGGTACTAGGGATAAAACTCCTAGTGAGTTAGTAGAACAATTCGGATATGTTAGAGAGCTTCTTGATTCATATGGAATAAAGTATGAAGAACATTTTGATTATGAAGCGGATGATATTATTGGAAGTTATGCTAAAATCGCTGAAAAAGAAGGTTTAGAAGTAATAATAGTGACTGGAGATAAAGATTTAACTCAACTAGCTAGTGAAAATATAACAATTTACTATACTAAGCGTGGTGTTACAGATATAGATTATTATACGCCTGAGTTTATTGCTGAAAAATATGGATTAACTCCGGGACAAATCGTTGACATGAAAGGTCTTATGGGGGACAAGAGTGATAATATCCCAGGAATTGCAGGAGTTGGTGAAAAAACTGCGATAAAATTATTGACTGAATATAAAACTGTAGAAAATGTACTAGAAAATATTGATAATATTAGTGGTAAAAAACTAAAAGAGCGACTAACAGAAGGTCGAGAAGATGCTCTATTAAGTAAAAAACTAGCAACTATTTATACTGAAGTTCCAGTTGATAATAAGTTAGAAGATTTAACATATAGTGAGAATGTAGAACTAAAAAGAGAGTTATTTGAAAAACTTGAATTTGTTTCATTTTTAAAAAAATTATCTCAAGAAACTTCTACTGAAGAGGTGGACATGACTGCTGAAAAGACAGTTGCTCCTAAAAAGGAAGTTAGTATTGTTTTAGCAGATAAAAATACGAAAATAGATTTTACCGACAGTACTTTACATGTTGAGTGTTATACGGAAGATTATCATAATTCAGATGTAGTTGGAATAGTAGTCTATAAAGAAGGAACTGCTTATATTTTTAGTGAAGAACAATTTTTCACTAATGAGTTTGTAGTAGATTATCTTCAAAGTGAAATTTCTAAAACTGTTTATGATTTTAAAAAGATTTTATTTATAGCGAAGAGAAACGGCGTAGATATTAATGGAGAAGTTTTCGATGTGAAAATTGTATCTTATCTTCTTGATGTTAATGCCAAAACTGAAATTGATAAAATAGTCTTTAACTATCTTGGAAAAATAATGAGTAGTGATGAAGAAATATATGGTAAGGGGGCAAAACGAACTTTACCGGCTCAAGAAGTTATTAATCCGTATATAGCTGAAATTGCAGAGAGTATTGCATTGATAAAACCATTGATGGAAGAAAAACTTGCAGAAGAAAATATGACGGACTTGTATAAAGATATAGAGATTAAAGTGGCTAAAGTATTAGCTAATATGGAATATGAAGGAATACATGTTAGTAAAAAAGCACTTGAAGAAATGAGTGCTGAGTTTGATGAAAGAATTAAAACTTTAGAAGCTAGCATATATACTTTAGCTGGTTCTGAATTCAATATAGCTTCACCTAAGCAGCTAGGAGTAGTATTATTTGAGGATCTAGGACTACCACCGATTAAGAAAACAAAAACTGGTTATTCTACAGCCGTAGAGGTACTAGAACAACTACAACATAGTCATGAAATTATTCCGTTAATTATGGAGTATAGAACAATTACAAAATTAAATTCAACTTATGCAAAAGGGTTAGTAAAAGATATTACTCGTGAAGGGAAAATCCATACACGTTATGAGCAAACATTAGCTCAAACAGGACGCTTATCGTCAGTGAATCCAAATCTTCAAAATATACCAACGAGAATTGAAGAAGGGAAAAAAATCAGAAAAGCATTTGTTCCAGCCTCTGATGATAGAGTAATCTTATCTATTGACTATTCGCAAATAGAGCTTAGAGTATTAGCTCATATCGCACAAGACAAAGGAATGATAGATGCCTTTAAACATGATGTAGATATTCATACTAAAACAGCTAGTGATGTTAACGGAGTTAGCCTTGATGAGGTGACATCTTCAATGCGTCGAGAAGCTAAAGCTGTTAACTTTGGTATTGTTTATGGGATTTCTGATTTTGGTCTATCTAACAACCTTGGAATTACTAGAAAACGTGCGAAAGAATTTATTGACAAATATTTAGAAACATTCAAAGGTGTTGATAAGTATATGACTGATATCGTAGATTTTGCAAGAGAACACGGTTATGTAGAAACTTTATTCAATAGAAGAAGAGCATTACCAGATATTAATGCGAAGAATAAAATTGTAGCTAATCTAAATGCGCGTATTGCGATGAATTCACCAATTCAAGGAACTGCTGCGGATATTATAAAAATAGCTATGGTTAATGTATTTGAATATTTAGAAAAAACAAATGTAGATGCAAAATTATTATTACAAGTACATGATGAATTAATATTTGATGTAAATAAAGATATAGAAGAAGAGTTTACAAAAGAAATGATTAAAATTATGGAAGAAGCGGCTAATTTAGATGTTCAACTGAAAGCTGAAGCTAGTAGTGGAGCGTCATGGTATGATGCTAAATAAGAAAAGATTAACACGATAAAAAATCAGAAAATTATAAATTAATGACAGTTAATTTATGATAAAATTCTTTCAAAATAAAACATATTACAACTTAAAAAACTTATAAAAATAATATAGATAACTTGAGAATTTCTAGGATTATTTTTTATAGAGCTAACTTATTATTAGTTTTTTGATTATAAGTTAGCCTTTTTTTATTCTTATTAATTAAGAAATATGTTTACGTAATAAAGTATAATAATCTAAAAAAGTTGTTAAAAATAAAAGTTTACAAATTACCTTGATATTTGATATAATTAATAAAAACAATATTACATGTCAAATGTAAAATAACATTCTGAGGAGATGTGGTTATGAATAACAATCCATTAGTTAACGCAAGAGAGCAAATTAAAGGTGCTTGTGAAGTTTTAGGTTATAAAGAAGAAGTGTATGAATCTTTAAAAGATCCGCAAAGATTTATTGAGATTTCTATTCCTGTTAGAATGGATAATGGTGAGGTGAAATACTTCAAAGGGTTCCGTTCTCAGCATAATGATGCAATCGGTCCTACAAAAGGTGGATTAAGATTTCATCCACTTGTAACAGCTGATGAAGTTAAGGCATTATCAATTTGGATGACATTTAAATGTGCTGTTGCTAATCTACCATATGGTGGAGGTAAAGGTGGTATTATCGTAGATCCAAAAGACTTATCAAAAGGTGAATTAGAAAGATTATCACGTGGATATATTCGTGGGTTATATAAATATCTAGGTGAGAAACAAGATGTTCCTGCACCAGATGTTAATACTAATGGACAAATCATGTCTTGGATGATTGATGAGTTTAATGTTCTTACTGGAGAACAAGGTATAGGAACGCTAACTGGGAAACCATTAGAATTAGGTGGTTCTTTAGGTAGAACTCAAGCGACTGGATACGGTGTGGCACTTGCTGCAAAATTAGCACTAGAGAAATTAGGTAAATCTACAGCAGGAGCGAAATTTGCTGTCCAAGGTTTTGGAAATGTAGGTAGTTATACTGTTGATACAGCTGTGAAGTTTGGTGCTACTGTGGTTGCTGTAACTGAGCGTGATGATGATGGTGTTCAATATGCTGTTTATCGTGAAGAAGGATTATCATATGCAGAACTGCAAGAATGTAAAGATAATAGAGTTAGATTCCACACATTACCAAACACAAAACGCTTAACTCTAGATGAATTTTGGGCTTTAGATGTAGATGTAGTGTGCCCTTGTGCATTAGAGAATGCTATTGATGAAAAAGAAGCTAATTTAATAAGAGCTGCTGTTGTTTCTGAAGGTGCTAATGGACCAGCAACTTTAGCTGGAGATAAAACTCTACAAGAAAGAGGAGTTGTGGTTATTCCTGATATTCTTGCGAATAGTGGTGGTGTTACTGTATCTTACTTTGAATGGGTACAAAACTTACAAGGTTACTACTGGACAGAAGAAGAAGTTGTAGAAAAACAAGCAAGAGTTATGACAAAAGCATTTAATGATATTTGGGAAGTGAAAGAAAGATTTGCTATTCCTATGAGAAAAGCAGCTTATGTAAACTCTATTGAAAAAATTGTTAAAAACATGAAGCTAAAAGGTAAATTAAGCTAATTACAAAAAATTAAATCGACATGAGATTTCTCATGTCGATTTATTACTACTTATTAGCAAGTATCTCCAGTATATAATCATCAAAATGATGCTGGAATATTTTTTTATAGTCCAAAAATTTATAATGTTGAATTTCTACATCTTGTAGAGTATCTAAAAGTTTTAGCTGAGTTTTAATTGGAGTTTTAGGATCTAGGTATGAAAGTCCATAATGTACTTTTTGTCTTATAGAATTACTGAAATTTAGTACATCTATTGAATTTAGTGTAGAATATAGATGATCTATCTTATCAGAAAAATCACTTTCAAACTTATAAATATTCTTGAAAAAAGGATATTTTTTATTATTGTTATAGGTATTTACAATATCACAAAGCGAACAGTCTAAGATGAATAGTTCTTTTATGGAATCGTAATAACTAGCACAAACTATGCTAATAGCAGCCCCTTGACCTAGGCCGGTTGCAATTATGTCTTTATTTGGAAATAATTTTTCAACAAGGTGAATGGTATCTAAGCTATCTTGAAATACTAAGTTATAATAAGGTTTTTCGTAATTGCAATCAACGAATGGGAAATGAGAACAAGGGGTTTTATTTTCACTGTTTCCAGCTTGACCTCTGATGTGTAAAGAAACTATTATGTAACCAAGCATACTGTATTTAGCTAAATTTAAGTAGTCTTTGTTTTTTACTTTAAATTCAGGGGAATCAATAATAACCCCTTTAATTTTAGATTTAGGGATAGTTAGATCAAGAACTATTTTTGAATTATCAACTGCTGAAAATTTTATTTTTTTATATTGAACAAAGGGGTGTGGTATATTTAATAATATTTCTTCGTAGTTAAAATTTCTATATTTATCTAATTTCATTTTTTACTCCTATTTTTCTTTTAACAAAAAGTTCACTATTTCATTATTGAAGTTTGGAATATTTTCGTGATAATACTTTTTATATAAGCATAATTTTTTCTGACTTTTGATATTATAATATATTTTTTCTTGGGTTTCTTTAGGACAATCTTCGTCTAGATTTGAAATGCCGAATAACACGTTACACTTTAAAAGTTTAGCGAAATTTAATGTATCAAGGTAGAATAGATTATTTAAGAAAGTATCGGTATTTTGTCCTCTTGTATTAAACCACCTTGCATGATGAGTGAATTCTGAGTATGCATTTTTTCTGTTATCTTTTTCGTAATTATTTTGGAAATCTGCCAAGAATGGATATAGACTTATACATTTCGTTACATTTTTGTTTAGTGCTGAAAATATTATAGAAAATGCTCCTCCTTGGGATGCCCCAAAACTAACAAGCTCTTTTTCATTGACGTCTTCGAAAGAAGATACGATTTTAGTTAAAATAAGAGTGTCTAGAATATTTTTATAAAAAATCATATCTTCTATATTTTCATCAAGACCTACTGTTAGATGTCCAAAAACTGAGGGTGCGGAACTGCCTGAATCTTTACTTTTACCGCCTTGGTTTCTAAAATCTATAGCAACGACATCATATCCTAATGAAGCAAATGATGATTTTTCAAGCCAATTTCTACTAGATGCAGGGTATCCATGAAAATAAAAAAGCACTGGTATATCTTTGTTCGGATATAATTTTCTATACTGTATGTTTTTTATGTATTTTGCATAAATATTAGAATTGTCACAGCTAAAGAAGGATAGATCATAAAATTCTATATTATCAAATTTAGAAAATGAAGTTTTCTTTAGGGTGTATTGGGGGTGAATAGTTTTGATTAATTTAAGTTTTTCTGTCCAAAATTTTTGAAAATTTTCCATGGTGCACCTCGATTTAACGTTTTCATTCATTTTATATACTATCATCCGTAATGGAAAAATTCCAATATTTTGAATTGTAATATTTACTAGTTTTACTAATCTAAAATATCGAAGGATACTATAATGATTGAAAAAAATTTTCATATGTAGTAAAATTATTTATTAATGACTAAAAAATAAGGAAAGAGGTTAAATTAAAACCATATGGATCTCAGTATCTTAATTAAAATATTAATAATTGTATTATTACTTATTGCCTCGGCAATATTTGTAATGTTTGAATTTGCACTTGTTAAACTTAGACCAACAAGGGTAAATGAATTAGTAGAATCAGGAAATAAAACTGCAAAAATATTAGTTACGATGGTAGAACAATTAGATCACTACTTGTCTGCAACGCAGCTAGGCATTACAATTGTTTCTCTTGGATTAGGTTGGATAGGGGAATCTACATTTCATTCTCTATTTAATCCTATTTTTGAATTGTTAAACTTAAACGAAACTGTTACGCATACTATTTCGTTAGTAGTAGCATTTGGATTTATGACTCTTTTACATGTTGTTTTAGGAGAATTAGTTCCTAAAACTATAGCGATTCAATCTGCAGAAAAAACATGTTTGCGAGTAGCTTGGCCAATGTATATGTTCGATAAAGTTATGAGACCACTAGTGTGGTTACTTAATTCATTAGCTAATCTTATAGCGAAAATGTTAGGATTCGAACCTGCTTCTGAACATGATGATATTCACAGTGAACAAGAACTTAGAACGATTATGAAATCTTCAAGACTACACGGTCAAATTAATGATGTAGAGTACCGCTATGTAGAAAGAGTTTTTGAATTCGATAATAAAATTGCTAAAGAGATCATGACACCTAGAACAGAGGTTGAAGCAATTGATATGAGTGATTCTTTAGGAATTATAATGAGACAATTAAAACAAGAAGAATACACAAGATACCCGGTAATTGAAGATGGAGACAAAGATAAAATTCTAGGGATTTTGAATGTTAAGAAATTATTATTTACAGATAAACCTATAGAAACAACGAAAGATTTAGAAGAATACATCGCTCCAGCTATAAAAATCTTTGAGCATACACCTATTTCTCAAGTTTTAGCAACTATTAAACAAAATAGAGAACATATGATTGTTATAACTGATGAATATGGAGGAACTAGTGGTGTAGTTACACTTGAGGATATAGTTGAGGAGATTACTGGAGAAATTCGAGATGAGTTCGATGAAGATGAACAAAGCTTAATTAAAAAGTTAAAAAATGGTCACTATCTAGTCGATGGTTGGGTTCCTATTCAAGATGTGAACGCATTGTTCCATGTACAGCTTCCTCATGAAGAAGTAGATACGATTGGAGCTTATGTGTATTTAGAAAAATATGAAGCTAAAGTCGGGGCTGTTTACTCTATAGATAAATTAACATTTGTAGTTAGAAAAGTAGAGGAAAATCAAATACGAACTTTAGAAGTTTGGAAAGAAAAATAATAGAAATTAGAAGAGATAGAATGAAAATGCTATCTCTTCTTTTTATATATACAGTAATAAATTGTTTGATTAGTTAAAATGAACTTAAAAATCACTGCTATATCTTTACTATTCCGAACAATAATGGTATTATATACATATAATATACGAATAAAATATATTGAATGTATTGTATAATGATTGTGAATTATTATACATACATGTAAGGAGTATGAGATGAAGTTAAAGAGAAGTGAAAGAATAGTAGTTATGACGGAATATTTATTAAATAATCCTAATAAATTAATTCCATTAACATATTTCGTTTCAAAATTCAATCAAGCTAAGTCTTCTATTAGTGAAGATATACACATAATAAAAAATGGTTTTAAAGAAGAAAATATTGGAGAAGTTAAAACGCTAGCAGGAGTAAGTGGAGGTGTTTTATTTACACCAACGTTAGTAGAAGAAGATGCTAGAGAAATTCTTAATGGTTTTCTTGATAAAATTAATGATGGAAATCGTTTATTAGCTGGTGGATATATTTTTATGTCTGATATAATAGGAAATCCTAGTTTAATGAACAAGCTAGGACGAGTGGTTGCTACAGTTTATAAGAATAAAGAAATAGATGCTGTAGTTACAGTAGCAACAAAAGGGATTCCTGTTGCTTATGCTATAGCTTCAATACTGAATAAACCTGTAATTATTATTAGAAGAGACAATAAAGTTACTGAAGGAACTACTGTTGCAATAAACTATGTTTCAGGTTCAACTAAGAAAATAGAAACGATGATTTTATCTAAGCGAAGTTTAAATACAGGATCAAAAGTACTATTAGTGGATGATTTCATGCGTGGAGGAGGAGTCCTAACAGGTATGGAAAGTCTAATGAGTGAATTTGATGTTGATGTTGTTGGGAAAGTAATAATCACACAATGTTTTGATTCGCCAAGAGAACATGAAGATGATTATTTATACTTATCAAAAATTGAAAATATCGATGAATTTAATGGGACATTTGATGTTAAACTAGGGAATGTTATAGAAAAATTACGCCAAGTAGAAAAAGAGGATATTGAAAATGAGTAATAATAGATATGCAGTTATATTAGCGGCTGGAAAAGGAACTAGAATGCAGTCGAAGTTATATAAGGTACTACACAAAGTTTGTGATAGAACTATGGTTGAATTAGTTCTAGATAGCCTTAGTGATCTAGAAATGAAAGAAGTGATTACTGTAGTTGGTCATGGAGCAGAGAGAGTTAAAGAAGTCTTAGGGGATAGAACTAAGTTTGTTCTACAAGCAGAACAATTAGGTACAGCCCATGCTGTTAAAGTTGCTAAAGATGAACTAAAAGATAAAGAAGGTACGACTATAGTAATGTATGGAGATACTCCACTAATTCGTCCTGAAACTATCAATAGTATGCTAGATCACCACGAGAATACAAATGCTAAAGCAACTGTATTAACAGCAATAGCCGACGATCCATTTGCATATGGTCGTATAATTCGTGATGTTAACGGGAAATTAGTAAAGATTGTTGAAGAAAAAGACGCAACAGAACAAGAGAAAAAAATCAAAGAAATTAACTCTGGAATTTATTGTTTTGATAATAAACTATTATTTGAAATGCTAGAAAAAGTTAAAAATGATAACAACCAAGGGGAATATTATTTACCAGATGTACTTGCTTTAATTCGTGAACAAAAAGAAATAATCGAAACATATCTATGTGATGATTTTGATGAAACTTTTGGAGTGAACGATAGAGTAGCTTTAGCTTATGCAGAAAGTGTTATGAGAAATAGAATTAATACTAAACATATGCTTGCTGGAGTTACATTAGTAGATCCTACTAATACGTACATTGCCCCAAATGCAATTATTGGTCGAGATACAACAATTTACCCGAATGTTACTATTAAATCTAATACGGTAATTGGAGAAGATTGTCAAATTAAACCAAACTCATATTTAGAAAATGCAAAAATAGGAAATGGAGTAAAAGTATTATCTTCAACTATCAGTGATTCGAAAATTGGAGATTTTACTAGTGTAGGTCCATATGCGCATATAAGAAACAATTGTGACTTAGGTGAGTCTGTTAGAATTGGAAACTTTGTAGAATTAAAAAATACTACATATGGAAATGGATCTAAAACGGCACATCTGAGTTATCTTGGAGACACAGAAGTAGGTAATAATACAAATATTGGATGTGGGACAATCACAGTTAACTACGATGGTAAAAATAAATACAAAACAAAAATTGGAAGTGACGCATTTATAGGATGTAATTCTAATTTAATAGCTCCATTAGAAATCGGAGATGGTGCAGTAGTTGCAGCTGGAACGACAGTTACAGAAAATGCCCCAGATGATACATTAGTAATAGCTCGAGTAAAACAAGAAAATAAAATGGGTTATGCTAAGAAGATGCCAGCAGGTAGAAAATCGTAAAATATTATAGTTGAATATTTATTTGATTGTTATAGTAAAAAAAACTGAAATAAACTGTATTAGTTAAATAATAGAGAAAATTTCAACGTGTTTTAACTATAAGAATATTGAGTAAAAATTTTTAATGAATTGATGAAAGATAAGGGAAATAACTTATCTTTCATATTTTTTTATCTTGAAATAGTTTTATAAAAAGTATATAATTACATATGAGTATAATGTGTTATAAATGCATATTTGTATTATAATAAAAATATAAGGAGGAAAAATCATGAAATCAAAACACCAGAAAATATTAGAATATATTAAGAGTCTTCCTATTGGAAGTAAAATATCAGTTCGTCAAGTAGCTAAAGAATTAAAAGTTAGTGAAGGGACAGCTTATCGAGCGATAAAAGAATCGGAAAATCGTGGTTTTGTTTCTTCTATTGAACGTGTCGGTACGGTAAGAATTCAGAAGAAAGAACGAGATAATGTAGAAAAATTATCTTATTCTGAAATTGTAAACATTGTAAGCGGACAATTAATTGCAGGACGTGGAGGAGTACATGAAATAGTGCAAGATTTTGCAATTGGTGCAATGGACTCTGAGCAAGTTGGTCAACATATAAGAAAAGGTACATTATTAATAATTGGAAATCGTCCAAAAATTATAGAAATGTCACTTGAAAAAGGATGTGCTATCTTAGTAACAGGAGGATATGTTCCAAATGATTCAATTAGAGCATTAGCAGATAGTAAGAATCTACCATTGATAATTACACCTCATGATACTTTCTCTGTTACTCACTTAATTAATAGGGTAACTAACGACCAAATAATCAAACGAGATATAATAACAGTTGAAAGTATTTATATAAAAGTTGAAAAACTGTATACTATTAATTTAAATGATACTGTTCAAGATTGGTATAAACTTCAATTAAAAGCTGGACATACTAGATATCCGGTTGTAAACGAATATGGTAAATTAGTTGGTATAGTTACAGCACGTGATGTATTTTTACAAGAAAAAGATGCATTAATTAAAGAAGTTATGGAGAGAAAAGTTGAAACTACGACTTTAGAGACTCCTATATCTTCAGTAGCTAATACTATGTTATCTGAAGGTTATGAACTTATTCCTGTAATTGATTCTAAGAATACGTTACTAGGGGTTGTAACTAGAAAAATTGTTATAAACTCTTTATTAACTAATAATAGATTCCAAGATGGAAATAATAATGATACATTTGATGAAATAATGCGTAAAGGTATAGTTCCAAGAGCGGATGGACTTCAGGTCAAAGTTATTCCTCAAATGCTAGATCAGTTTGGTACATTTTCAAGTTCGGCTTTACTAAGCATTATAGATGAATCTATTCATATCACAAGCTATAACTATAACAGAAGTGAAGTTCTAATGCAGAATACAACGCTTTACTTCTTAAAATCTGTGCCATTAGATAGAACTATAACTACGAAGGTAAATATCTTGGATATTGGTAGAAAAACTGCTAAATTTGATGTAGAAGTTTATGATAAAACAGAATTAGTTGCCAAAGCTATGGTAACATGTCAAGTATTCCAAAGAAATTAAAGAAAGAAGAAATTAAATGGATATATACGGAAATTTATATGAGGAAATTTTCCAAAAAATAAAAGAAAATGATAAGATAATTATTCATAGACATGAAAGACCTGATCCAGATGCTTATGGTTCACAAGGGGCAATGTACCAACTTATTAAAGAAAATTTTCCAGAAAAAACAGTTATAACAGTAGGTAAAGATTCACCATCACTAGAATTTCTGTTTAAAAATTCAGAAGTAATTGAAGAAGATTATAAAGATGCTTTGGTGATAGTAACTGATACTGCAAACTTTCCTAGAATAGACGGAAAACTATTTACTAAAAATAACTTTCTTATAAAAATAGATCATCACCCACCATTAGATAATTATGGAGGAATTAATCTGGTTAATACTGATGTTTCATCTTGTAGTGAATTAATATATAATTTTTATGAGTATTTAAATAAAAATTATGGTATTAAATTAAATGATGAAGCTGCTAAATTATTATACCTTGGTATAGTTGGAGATACTGGAAGATTTTTATTCCCGAATACTTCTAACGACACGCTAAGAGTTGCTTCAGAATTAATAAAGTATGATTTTAATATGAGTGCATTATTAGATAAGATGGAGATAATTAGTGAAAATATTATGCGTTTTAGAGCATTTATTTTTGAAAATTATGATGTTTATCAAGATGGAGTTGCATATCTAAAAATTACAAAAGAAGATATGGATAAATATGGAGTAGATCCTGGTGAAGTTTCAACAGGGGTCAACTTACTTAGAAGTCTTAAAGATTTATATGCATGGTGTTTTGCTATTGATGAAGGGAACAAGGTACGAGTGCGTATTCGCTCTAAAGGGCCTGTAATCAATACTCTTGCTGAAAAGTATGCAGGTGGGGGTCATCCGTTAGCGAGTGGGGCAACGGTGAAAAACTGGGAAGAATTAGATGATTTACTAGATGATATGGCTCGAGTAGTAGCAGAATATCTTAGAGAAAATAATATTAAAATAGAAAATTAGATAATTATTTTCAGAATATTCTATAGAATGTTTTCAAAAATCACACTTGACACCAGAAAAATATAATGGTATACTTATTAGAAATTAATAGTAACCAATACTCGTATAAGTAATAGATGGAATATTTTAAGAGAGTGCCGTTAGCTGAGAAGGTATATTATAAAATCTATGAAAATGGTTCGAGTGGTTAATAAGGTAAACATAAAATGTAAACTTTGTTCGGCGATCCACGTTATAGGATAGACTATGTTAGTAGTTGCAATAAGTAAAATATAAGGTGGTACCGCGTAAAACGCCCTTATTCTGAAATTCAGAGTAAGGGTGTTTTTTATTTTCAAAAAGAGAAAGGAGATAGACATGATTGAATTAAAAAAAGTTAATAAGATATATAATAATAAAGTTCATGCTCTAAAAGATATTAATTTAAAAGTTGAAAAAGGTGATATTTATGGAATAATCGGTTATTCTGGAGCTGGTAAAAGTACGTTAGTAAGGCTGTTAAACGGACTTGAAGTAGCGACAGATGGTGAGGTTATTATCGATGGTGATGACTTCAACAAAATAACTGAAGAACAACGTCGTTTAAAACGACAAAGAATAGGGATGATTTTCCAACATTTTAACCTATTATGGAGTAGAACTGTTGCAGAAAATATTGCATTCCCATTAGAAATTCTAGGGAAATCTAAAACTGAAATAAAAGAAAGAGTAGAAGAATTAGCTAAATTAGTAGGTTTAGAAGACAGATTACATGCTTATCCATCTCAACTTTCAGGTGGTCAAAAACAAAGGGTAGGTATTGCTCGTGCGCTAGCTGGTAATCCTTCAATCTTACTTTGTGATGAGGCTACAAGTGCTCTTGACCCAGAGACAACTGCGGAAGTTTTAAATTTAATTAAAGAAATTCATAGTAAAACTAATATTACAGTTGTTCTTATTACTCACGAAATGAACGTTATTAAGACGATTTGTACAAAGGTTGCTGTTATAGATGGTGGAACAATTGCAGAAGATGGATTAGTTTCAGAAGTATTCTATCACCCAACTCAAGAAGTTACTAAGAAATTCTTAGCTCAAACATCATTCGCTTCAGAGTTTGAAGAAAGAGAAAATATTGAAGAGTGGAAAAAAATATTCACTGAAGGAGTTATTATTAAATTTACATTTGATAATAATACATCGAAAAAACCAATTCTTAGTACTTTAGTACGAGAAATTGATTTTGACTTTACAATAATTAATGGACATATTGATAAAACTGCGGATGCTAATATTGGTACACTGTTTGTTCAATTAATTGGAACTAAAGAAAATACAGATAAGGCGATATCTAGATTAAATGAACTAGGTATTTTAACGGAGGTGTTATAATGTTTGATTTTTCAAGAGTTAATTGGGAAAAAGTACAAGATAAAACAATTGAAACACTTATTATGACTTTTGAGTCACTTATTGCAGTGTTTTTAGTTGGTCTGTTTTTAGGGTTATTATTATATTTAACATCTAATAGTAAGAGTGCATTTGGACGTGGATTTTATGCTGTTGTTACTGCAATAGTTAATATTTTCCGTGCGATTCCATTTATTATCTTAATTGTATTATTAATTCCGTTTACTAAGTTTTTAATTGGTACAATTATTGGTGTTCAAGCTGCTATTCCTGCACTTATTATTTCAGCAGCACCATTCTACGCTCGTTTAGTAGAAATTGGTCTTCGTGAAGTAGATAAAGGTGTAATTGAAGCAGCTCGTGCAATGGGAGCTAAAAATTCGACTATTATCTTAAAAGTTTTAATACCAGAGAGTTTACCAGCAATAATTTCAGGATTAACTGTTACAGCAATTGCTTTAGTAGGATCAACAGCTATGGCAGGTGTTATTGGAGCTGGAGGACTAGGTAACTTAGCATACTTAGACGGATTCCAGCGTAACAACAATACTTTAACATTTGTTGCAACGGTATTAATCTTAATAATCGTATTCGCTGTACAAATACTTGGTGATACAATTGTTAAAAAAGTTGATAAAAGATAAATATGAAGAACAAGGTAGCATAGCTATCTTGTTTTTTTGTTATTTTTTAAAAAAATTTTAAACAAATAATGAACGATTTTATAAATTATTATGGATGGAAATTATAAAATATTAATGTTTTACGAATAATTGACACCAAAATAGGTTAAAAAAACTTGAAAATGTGGTAAAATAATAAAGACTGTTTAAAACAAGGAACTTATAAAATAAAAAGATAAGGAGTTAAATTTATGGTTATTCAATGGTTTCCAGGTCACATGGCCAAGGCAACAAGAGAAGTTAAAGAGAAGCTAAAACTAGTAGATATAGTCTTTGAGTTAGTTGATGCACGTTGCCCACTTTCTTCACATAATATGTACTTAGATGAAGTTGTTAAAGATAAGAAGAAAATAATTATATTTAATAAGATTGATCTATGTGATAGAGCTGAGACAGCAAAGTGGAAAAGTTATTTTGAAAATAAAGGATATACAGTAGTTTATACTGATGCAAAAAATAGTAATAACTTGAATAAAGTAATTGATAAAGCTAAAGAAGAACTAGCAGAAAAAATTGCACGTCAAGTAGCTAAAGGAATTAAACCAAGAGCAATTAGATCTATGGTAATAGGTGTTCCAAACGTTGGGAAATCTACATTTATTAATAAACTTATTAAGAAAAATGTAGCTAATACAGCCAATAAACCTGGTGTTACGAAAAAACAACAATGGTTAAAATTAAATAAAGATATAGAATTATTAGATACACCAGGGATTCTTATGCCTAAGTTCGATAATCAAGAAATTGGTAAAAAATTAAGTTTGATTGGTTCTATAAAGGATGATATTACACCACTTGATGATGTAAGTTTATATTTAATAGAATTATTAAAATATAATTATTTAGAGAATTTAAATAATCTTTATAAAATAAACGTGACAAGTGAAGATGAAAATGTATTTATTATGGAAAAAGTAGCTGAAAAGAGATTTAAAAAAATCGGTGGAGATTATGATTATGATTCAACTATAAAGCTATTAATCCAAGATTTTAGAACACAAAAATTTGGACTTATTACACTAGATAATTATAGTGATTTATTAGAAAATGAGGAACATGATGAAAATTAGTGAGGTAAAAGAACTCTTAAACCAAGATAATATTTCCGAAGAAATACTAAATGAGTTAAAAAAAGATGAGAGAAGCGGAGTTCAGAAATTACTTATAAGCTATGCTAAAAAGCAAGAAAAAAAACTTTTTTATAAAAAAGAGTATGAAAAAAAATCATTTTACGAAAATAAATGTTATAATAATGGATGTAAGTATATTTGCGGAATAGATGAAGTAGGAAGAGGACCGCTTGCTGGACCGGTAGTTGCTGCAGCGGTAATTTTAAAGAAAGATAACTATTTCGAAGGATTAAATGACTCAAAAAAATTATCAGAGAAAAAACGTGAAGAGTTATATGAACAGATAAGAAAAGAAGCTGTGGCATATGCAATTTGTGAAGTAGATAATATTGAGATAGAAAAATATAATATTTATAATGCTGCACGTATTGCTATGCAAAGAGCGGTGGAGAAATTGGAAGTAAAGCCGGATTTCTTACTTATAGATGCTATGCCATTTGAAAATTATCCGATTCCTAACTTTAGTATGGTTAAGGGTGATGAGAAGAGTGTGTCTATAGCAGCTGCTTCAGTAATAGCAAAAGTATATCGTGATAATTTAATGAAAGAATATGCAAAAAAATATCCACATTATGATTTTGAGAATAATGCAGGGTATGGAACAAAAAAACATTTAGAAGGTTTAAAAGAACATGGGGTAACACCAATCCATAGAAGAGATTTTGAACCTATAAAATCGATGATACAAGGAGGAAAACATGAGTAATAATAGTGGTATTAGTATTTCTAAAAATTTACAAAAAAATAATAATAGTAAAAAAAATAATACTCAAATAAAGAAGAAAAATAATAGTCGCTCTAATAATAAAAATAAAATAGTAGCAAAAGAACAAACTAATAGTTCAAAACAAGTCGTTAAGAAGATTAATAATGTAAATAAGGATAAATCTCAAGCAAATAAATCTAAGAAATTAGCGAAAATTCGTATTACTCCATTAGGAGGTGTGGAAGAAGTAGCGAAAAACATGTATATGGTTGAAATTGGGGATGAGATTTTTGTTCTTGATGCAGGGTTAATGTTCCCAGAAACAGAAATGATCGGTATTGACGCTGTTATACCTGATATAAGTTACTTAGTACGTAATAAACAAAAGATTAAAGGGATTTTCTTATCTAATGGGCACGTAAGTTCTATGGGGGCTGTACCCTATATTATAGATAAATTAAAATGCCCAGTTTATGGTTCTAAATTAACAATCGATTTATTAAAGAATCATCTTAAACAACTAGGTATTAAAAGAAGAATCAAGTTTTATTATGTAAAAGATAATAATAAGTATGACTTTAATAATGCTAGTGTTACATTCTTTAAGACTACATATTCAATGCCAGATTCTTTAGGTATTTGTATTGAGACAAGTCAAGGGAATATTGTTTATACTGGTGAATTTAAATTTGACCAATCAGTAAGTAAAGAATATAAATCTGATATTGTGAAGATTAGTACATTAGGTCAAAAAGGTGTTCTAGCTTTATTAAGTGATTCAAGTAATGCTAATGTTAAAGGTTATAACGTTCCTGAAAATGAAGCAGCAGAACAAATTGATAATGCATTTTATCAAGCTAATAAGCGTATTATTGTAACTTGTTATGCTTCTAACTTCTTAACAATTTCACATATTGTAAGAGCAGCATTGGCTCAAAATAGAAAAATTTTACTTCTAGGACAAGCTATTAAAGCATCAATTAATACTGCTAGAAATATGAATTATTTACAAATCGAAGATAGTAACTTAATTTCAGTAGAAGAATTAAAAGATTATCCTCAAAATGAAGTATGTATCCTTTCTTCGGGTGATCAAGGGGAACCAATAGAGGCTATGAAGAATATTGCTGAGAAAAAAATTGATGGAATTCAAATTGAATCTGGTGATACAATCATGATCGCTGCTACTCCTTCACCAAATATGGAAGTAATGTTATTCCAAACTCTAAACTTATTAGTTAAACTTGGAGCAAACGTAGTAACAGCTTCTAAACGTCTTCACGCAGCTAGCCATGCAACAAAAGAAGAGTTGAAGATGATGTTAAACATGCTTATGCCAAAACACTTTATTCCAGTTCAAGGAGAATTTAGAAATCTTCGTAAACATGCTGAAATCGCAGGTGAAACTGGTGTTGCTGCTGAAAACATACATATTCTATCTAAAGGAACAACTTTAGAATTAAGCGGAAATAAATCTAAGACATTACAAAACAATGTTCCAGTAGGTAATATGCTAGTCGATGGACGTGGTATTGGTGACGTTGAGGATAGTGTGTTAAAAGACAGAAAACTTTTATCAAATGATGGTATTTTTGTAGCTTCTTATGCTATTAGCAGAAAAGAGAAAACTTTAGTTGGAAGACCAGTAATTCAAACAAAAGGATTCGTCTATGTTAAGAAGAGTATGGAGTTAATCAAAGAAGCGGAAGAAAGAGTAATCGAATATTTGGAGAATAATCCAATTAAGAGTATTAGAGAATGTGCAGCCGTGAAAGCTGAAATAAGAAGTATGCTTTCAAGTTTACTATACGATAATACTAAGAGAAAACCAATAATAATAATTAACTTTTCATTAATTTAGTAATGAAATATAACGGGAAATCGGAATAGGGAATAGCTCAAAAGACTTTTATTTAAAGGTTGTTTTGAGTTGCTCCTTATTGTTCCCGTTTTTAGTCTATTTAAAAGGGGTGAAAAAATGTCAAAAGTTATTGCTCATATCGATATGAATTGCTTTTATGCAAGTGTTGAAGAAAAATATAATCCTGAGTTAAAAGGTAAACCATTAGCAATTGCAGGTGAAGTAAAAACTAGACATGGAATAATAGTAACCTCTAACTATGAGGCTAGAGAGTTAGGAATTAAGACAACAATGCGAGTTGGAGATGCTAGGAAGATATATCCCAATATAAAAATTCTTCGTCCGGATATGCCTAAATATCAACAAGAATCTAAGTTGATTTTTGATTTAGTGCGTGAATATACAGACAAAATTGAGATAGTTTCTGTTGATGAAGCATATATTGACTTAAGCGATTTTTCAGAACCTATAAAAGTTATAGCCACAATTCAAAGAAGAATATATAAACAATTAGGTATGCCTTCATCAGTGGGTGTTTCTTTTAATAAATTTTTCGCAAAGATGGGATCAAATTTAAAAAAACCTTTAGGATTTTCGATTATTAATAAGAAAAACTATAAAGATATACTATGGAATCTGGATATAGGAGAGATGCATGGATGTGGAAATGCTTCTACAAAGAAGCTAAAAAAAATTGGAATAAACACAATTGGTGATATAGCTGTAGCAAATGAAGTGATTTTACATAGTCTTCTTGGTGTTCAAGGGTTGAGGCTTAAGAATAAGGCTAATGGTGAAGGTAATTCCGAACTGAAATATACTGTTGATAGAAAATCTATTGGTAATTCAAAAACATTTACCAATGATTTAATAGATGAAGATGATATTTTAAAAGAAATTAAAAAATTAAGTGAAAAGGTTAGTTCTAGAGTAAAATCACGTAGCTATGTAGGAAATAATATTTCAATAATGGTGAGATTTAGCGATTTTAAGACGATTACTAGATCTAAAAAGATTCCGGAATTTATTTGTGATACTAATGATATTTTTAATTATGCATGGGAATTACTACTTGAGCACTATGATTTTACCAAAGGTATTAGATTACTAGGAGTTTCATTAAATGAAATAAAAAAAGTAAAAGGATTAAAGGTTCAGCTTGATATTTTTGATAAAAAAGATTATAAAGAAGAAGAGAAACTTAGAAAACTTTCTAAGAAATTAAAAGCAGAGTTCGGTAATACAATAATAACCGATTTTGAAAATTTTGATAAAAAAAATAAATCGATTATAACGACAAGTTTTAGCAAAGATTTTTTAGATTAGTAAAGGAGATAGAATGTTAGCAATTAATAAGAGATTACAATTAGTGGCTGAATATGTAGAAAATAGAAGATTAGCTGATATTGGAAGTGATCATGCATATTTACCAATTTATTTAGCTAAAAATAATAAAATTGATTATGCTGTAGCAGGAGAAATCGTTGATGGACCACATAGAGTTTCTATAAAAAATGTTAGAGAAGAAGGTTTAGTTGGAACTATTGATTGTCGTAAAGCTGCAGGTTTGGATGCTATTGAGTTAAGTGATAATATTGAAGTAATAACAATTTGTGGTATGGGCGGAAAGCTAATAGCAGATATACTAGAAAAAGGTAAAGAAAAATTAGCGAATAAACCAAATTTAGTACTTCAGCCAAATGTTGGAGAAAATTTTGTTAGAGAAAAATTACAAGAATTAGGTTATGAGATAACAGCAGAAAATATTATAGAAGAAGATGGTCATATATATGAGATTATAGTTGCAAAACCTGGTGTTATGAAGTTATCTGAAGATGAAGTTAATTTTGGTAAGTATTTATTAGTAGAAAAAAATGAATTATTTGTAAAAAAACAAAAACAAGAACTTTCAAAAATTGAATATATTTTAAATCAATTAGAAAAAGCAAATGAAGTTCAAGAGAATAAGGTTGTTGAATTTAGAAGTAGATATGCAAAAATATTAGAAGTTATTTCTTAATATTTTGATTTAGAAGGAGGGGAAGGGATGTTACAATCTCTACAGGATGAAAGAGAAGCTAAAAAGTTATTAAATTTTAGTGTGAAGATAGCGAAGAGTATGTTATCTTATGGTGCAGAGGTTTATAGAGTTGAAGATACAGTGAATAGAATATATAAATCATTCGATAATATTAAGGCAGCCAATAGTTTAGTTACGTATAATTTTGTTATTGTGTCTTTTATATACAATGATAATACATATACAGCGATGCGTAGGGTTGTCTTAGGAGATCGTGATTTAGAGAAGATTGCACTTCTAAACGATATATCTAGAAAAATGGTAATGGGTGGTTGTACGCTAGATTATGCGTTTAAAAAAATGAAAGAGATAAAAGCGAAAAAAAGATACTCAACTACTTCGGTTATAGTTGCTTTAACTTTATCTGCTCCATTTTTTGCGATAATGTTTGGAGGAACCTTTAAGGATATTCTGTTTGCATTTTTAATAATGGCTATACAGGCTACGTTTATTACTCTTACTTCAAAATATAAACTGACATTATTTGTAAGTAATTTCTTGGGAGCATTTATTGCAACAGTATTAGTAATGTTATTAAATAAGATTTTCTTAATACATAATCCATTTAGTATTATTATTATGAGTTTGATGCCTCTTGTTCCTGGAGTTCAGGTCACAAATGCTGTTCGTGATTTTATGGCTGGGGACTATCTGTCTGGAATGATAGGAATACAAGCAGCAATCTTTGTATCTACAGCTATTGCGCTTGGTGTTGTTATGGGATTAAAATTGGTGTAAGGAGAAACTATGGAAAATAATATTTTTATACAATTTATAGCTGGCTTTGTGGTTAGTGCATCTTTTAGTATTTTCTTTAATGCACCTAAGAAATCCATATTTACTTGTGGGGGAATTGGTGCCATCGGTTGGTTGGTCCATGTAGTAACTAATTTGCTATTAGTAGATGTTGTCGTAAGTAGTTTTCTTGGAGCAGTTTGTGTAGGTGTTCTTTCTACAAATGCATCTAGGATTTTAAAACTACCAGCAACTATATTTATTTATACAGGTATGGTACCTTTAGTTCCAGGTTACGGTATGTATAATACTATGCAAAATATAGTAACAAAGAATTATGGAATAGCCTCTCAAGTTGGTATTGAAACTATTCTGCAAGCAGGAGCAATTGCTATGGGGATATTACTTGCATCAGTATTTTCAACTTCAATTCAGAGAGTAAAATTACAAAGAAAACGATAAAAGTGATATAATATAGTTAGTGAATTACAAAGGAGATTAGTAGATAATGGAATATATTTTATATTTTGCAGAAAGCTGTCCGGATACAGCGCCGTTTAAAGAAAAATTATCAGAATTAGGGGTTGCATATAAAGAAGTAGAAGTAATGACTTCATTAAGAAATTTTAAGGAATTTCTATATGTTAGAGATACATATTCGCAGTTCGATGGAATAAGAGGTAATATGAAAATCGGTATCCCTTGTTTAGTTGTTAATGAAACTGAATGTATCTTAGAACTTAATGAATTAGATAAATTAAAAAAATAAATTAATAGTAAACTCCAAATTAGGGAAAATGATATTTATAAAATCAATTAATACTTTTCTAATCTGGAGTTTATTTTGATTTAAAATATAATTTATTCCTTGCTTTTTATTTTTAAATTTGATATAATTAAAAAATGCTAGGTGGGGAGTTAGCGGTGCCCTGTACTTGCAATCCGCTTTAGCAAGACCGAATACCGAGATGCGGGTAGAATAGGGAATGTCGAGTTTAACACGTAATGTTGAGACTAAGGCACCTTACGACGCAATACTTATGAACCATGTCAGGTCCGGAAGGAAGCAGCATTAAGTAAGTCTATTGTGGGTGTGAGTTTTTGTCGAGGTTGAGTTGTCGATTAGACTAACGGTTTTTTAATCTATTCAAGTCTCGGTTGCATATAGTATAAATCGATGATATCTAAAAGTAAATTCGCTTTTGGATTTTTTTTTGTGTTTTGAAAAAATAAAATTATGTAAATTATAGGAGGGGTTATGTATCAAGGAAAAAACTTTTCTGAACGTGCAAGTATTTTTATTAAATTGCTATTGCCAGTTTTAGTTTATCAAGTAATTTCATATTCATCTGGTATGATTGGAACGTTTATGGCGGGACATTATAGTCCTACAGATTTAGCAGGTGTAAGTATGGGCGTTAACATTTGGAATCCAGTTATGTATACTTTAAATGCAATCGTTTTAGCATTAATTCCAATAGTTTCACAATTAATCGGAAAAAATAAAGAAGAAGAGATTCCTACAGTTGTTAGACAATTTCTGTACATAGCTGTTATTATCAGTGTTGTCTTAATTATTGGACTAAATATTTTAGCAACACCAATAGTAGATCGATTAGGTATGGATAGTAATATTGCAAAAATAACTAAGAACTATCTGTTTTATGAAAGTTTTGGAGTACTATCTATCTTCTTATATGTAGTTTTACGTTCGTTTATTGATAGTTTAGGATTAACAAGATTATCGATGATAATGATGATAGTATCTGTACCTGTGAATGTATTCTTTGCTTATAGTTTCATTTTTGGGAAATTTGGTATGCCTGAGCTTGGTGGTGCAGGAAATGCAGTAGCTGTTTCAGTGACGTATACAGTACTATTTTTTATAGCATTATTTATAGTATTAACAAATCCTAAAGTTAATAAGTATAAAATACTTGAAAAAGAAAAGGTGAAATTTGAAAAATGGGGAGAAATTTTTAAACTAGGAATTCCTATAGCCATAGCTACAGCACTTGAGACGGTTGTCTTTTCAACGTTATCGTTAATGGTTTCACGTTTTGATACGACAATCATTGCTTCCCATCAGGCTGCGTTAAATTTTTCTGGATTTTTATATACTTTACCAGTTAGTGTTGCAAATACTGCAACAATTATAATAGCATTTCATGTAGGAGCAAAAGATTATAAATTGGCGACTGAGTATACAAAATTAACGGTAATAATGGGGATGATACTTTCGAGTATAGCAGGATTAATCGTCTTGTTATTTGATACGAAAATTCCGTATTTATATACTAATGATAGTGGGGTAATCACATTAACAGCAGAGTTATTATTATTTGCAATTGGTTTTGCTATTTGTGATTCATTTGCCTCAGCATTAGCCGGAGTCCTACGTGGATATAAAAAAGTAGTACCAATATGTGTTGTAATGTTTATAGGGTATTATTTAGTAGGAATCCCTACAGCATACTACTTTGTATTTAAGCAAGAGATTGGTATAGAAGGTCTGTGGACAGGATGGATAATTGGGCTAGCTGTTTATGCCTTAGGTGTATTATTCTATTATCTATATATGAGAAGAGGAATTAGTAAAAAATTAAATTAGCTAAATAATAAAAGATTTTGTAGTAAATGTAAGTACTACAAAATCTTTTTTATTTTCATTTGTATAATTGCTTGACTAAAATTCTGGAAAACTATATAATGTGATTATCAAAACTAGATAAAAAGGAGATGAAAATTTGAACAAAGTATATCCAAAATGGTCTGAATTACCAAATCTTGACTTATATTTAGATCAAGTGTTATTATACGTAAATCAATTAGATAGCTCCTCAATTGTAGATGATGATAAAGGTTTAACATCCGCAATGATAAATAATTATGTTAAAAATGGTCATCTGGATAAACCGATTAAGAAAAAATATAATCGAAAACAATTAGCGAGATTAATAGTTATCACATGCTTAAAAAATGTATTTTCAATTCAAGAAATTAGCAAGACAATAAATAGTCTGACTTCAGAAGTTAGTTCCGAAGAAATGTACGATAACTTTGTTATGTGTATGAATGAAGAAAAGAGAGATGGATTAGCAGACGTAATAGTAGCAGCTTGTGACACTGTAAGATTATATAAAAGAACACATGATTTAGTAGAAAAATTAAAATAAATGTACTTGGAGGTAAATGATGGAGTGGAAGATTGTAGTTGATACTGCATGCGATTTTAGAGAAATTCCTAATAAAGCTGAGAATGTTACTTATGAGAGAGTCCCATTTTCATTGCAAATAGAGGATAAGGTATATGTAGATACTTTAGATTTAGATATTGATGAAATGATGAGAGAGATGTATGCTAGTTCAGAAGCAGCAAGATCAGCTTGCCCAAGTCCAGAGGCATATTTATCAGCATGTAGAGGTGCGGAAAATGTAATAGTTTTAACTTTAACTGGTGGAATGTCAGGAAGTTATAATAGTGCAGTAATTGGCGAAAAAATGTTAAAAGAAGAAAATGAGAATGTCAATATTCATATTGTAAATACTCTTTCAGCAGGAGGGCAAATTGACTTATTTCTTCTTAAGATAAATGAACTAATTAAAGAAGGATTATCTTTCGATGAAGTAGTCTCAAAAGTGAAGGAGTATCAAAAAAATACAAAGCTTATTTTTTCTTTAGAGAAAGTAGATAATTTAGTAAAAAATGGACGTTTGTCTAAGCTTGCCGCAGCGGTTGTAGGATTATTAAATATGCGTATGGTAGGAGAGGCAAGTAATGAAGGAACTCTACACTTACTGCATAAAGTTCGCGGTGAGAAAAAAGCTATTTCAACAGTAGTTGATGAGATGATTAAAGCCGGATATAAAGGTGGAAGAGCCGTAATAACTCATAGAAATAATGAAAATATATGTAAAAAAATAGAAGAAAAATTAAAAGAAAAATTCTCTGATATAGAATTTATAACCGTACCTACTTCTGGAATTTGTAGTTTCTATGGAGAAGAAGGCGGAATGCTTTTGGGATATGAAATATAGAATATATATATATTTAAATAAAATAATAAAAAAGGAAAAGTGATTACTCTGCGTAAAACACCTTTCCTTTTTTTATTGAATTTAACTAACTCTGTTTAGCTCTTTTTTTACTTCTGCGCAGCTTCCCAATTAAAAATCCAGTCCCTTGACCACAAAGGCTGAAGAATATATATCCTAAACCGTATATAAGAATATCGAAGTTTAAAATAATTAAACAAGATACAATGTAAAAAATTCCTATAATAAATGAGAAAATATAGCTAAAGTCTTCTTTATTGTATGCATATAGAAACGATATTAGAAAACTAATAACAGGATATATGATAATCAATAGCAAAATTATCATGCCTGATCTATTCGATATAAAGTAAGAACACAGAGGGAGTATTATAAATAAAAAGAAAGAAAAAATTAAATATGGTACTTTTTCTAAAAATTTCTTCATCAATCTGCCTCCTAATTATAGTGTTATTCTATCATATATTGAACTAAAAAACAATAAACAAATATATGCAATGAAATCTATAAATTTGAAACCACTTTTTAAATATGCTATGATTATTATACTAACTAATGAGAGGGGAAAAATAATAATGAAATTTTTTATTGATACAGCCAATGTAGAAGATATTAAAAATGCTAATGAATTAGGGGTAGTTTGTGGAGTTACTACTAATCCATCTTTAATCGCTAAAGAAGGACGTGATTTCAAGGAAGTCATTAAAGAGATTGCATCAATTGTTGATGGGCCAATAAGTGGAGAAGTAAAAGCAACTACTACTGATTGGAAAGATATGTTAGAAGAAGCTAGAGAAATTGCTAAAATTCATCCTAATATGGTAGTTAAGATTCCAATGACAGAAGATGGTCTTAAAGCAGTAAATGTACTGAAAAAAGAGGGGATTAAAACTAATGTTACATTAATCTTTAGCCCAACTCAAGCTTTACTAGCGGCAAGAGCAGGAGCAACATACGTATCTCCATTTTTAGGTAGATTAGACGATATTGCTCACAATGGATTATTATTAATCGAAGAAATAGTGGAAATTTTTGCGAATAATGATATTGATACACAAATTATTGCAGCCAGTGTGAGAAATCCAATTCATGTTACAGAATGTGCTAAATTAGGATGCGATATTGCTACTGTTCCATATAATGTAATTAAACAAATGGTTAAACACCCTTTAACTGATATCGGTATTGAAAAATTCAAACAAGATTATTATAAAGTATTTGGTGAATAATCGGTAGAAAACTTTTACGTTAAAAATATTTTTCTTTAAAAAAATTTAAAAATTTTGTATTTTATACTAGAAATATTTATAAAGTAATGTTATAATATATTTTGTTGTATGAAAAAGTTGTTAAGATTAAATTTTATAGGAGGTTATATTAATGCGCGTAAATGTAACATTAGCTTGTACAGAATGTGGTGACAGAAACTACATTACTAAAAAGAACAAAAGAAATAATCCAGACCGTATTGAACTTAAAAAATACTGTCCAAGATTAAAAAAAGTGACTTTACACAGAGAAACTAAATAATAAAGTTAGAGAAGCCTTAAAGTATCAACGTTTAAGGCTTTTTATTTTTCCACTTGAATGCCGTTTGAATGCCATACTAATAAAAAAACCGCCAGTAAATTAATACTGACGGATGAGAGCATTCAGCTCTAGTTATGATTTGCGATAGATACAATTAAGTATCTATGTTAGTAATTATATTGTATTGTAAATAGGAATGAAAGTCAAATTTTATTTTTGCCTATAGTAGTAATGTGTATATATATATCCTTAGCAAAAATTTTGTATATCAAACCTTTATTTTTATCTTATTATTTAGTTACAGGAACTTCAAAAGTAGCTTTTTGCATTTTTTTAGCATTATGATCGAATTGCTCGAAATAAACTTTAATTTTATCACTTTCCGTACTTAAACCGTAGCCCACGGTAGATTCTGAAATTGCACCAACAGGAGTAGGTTCTGGATATTTTGAAGATCTAACTGGATAAATTTCAGAAACTTTTTTTGCACTATCAACAACTGTTCTAGGTATTAAAAATAGGTCTTGGTATTCATCTTTATATCCTAAATTTTCATAAGTATATTTTATGATAACTACTTGTGCTACTTGTGCCTTGCTATATTTATTTCTGTCTGGAGTAGTTTTAACCTCAGTTATTTTCAGTTTCCATTGACCATCTACAATCCATTCTTCATTAAGCCCGTATACTTTGTCTGTAGAGTTTTGATTTTCTGTAGTTGTAGTTTTATCTGCTGTTTTAGTTTTATTTTCTGTTGTAGTTTTATCTGCTGTTTTAGCTTTATTTTCCGCTGCAGATCTACTTTGTCTAACTAATTCACCTTTTATTAAAGAGCAGCCACTTAGAACTACTGAAGCGGATAGTAGACTTGTAAATAGTAATTTAGTTTTCATGTTTTTCTTCTCCTAATCTATAAATGAGTAATTTTAACCAAATAAGTTACATCTATATAAAAATTATATATTATAAGATATTGCTAGTCAATATGCAGTGATTACGTTTTCTCTTGATTTGTAAAATTAGAATAAATTTTATAGATTTTTGTAAAATACCTTTACAAATTAAAGGAAAACTATTATACTATATATTATCCAATGAAAATAGTGTTATTTTTCTACAGATATTTCTTGATTTTCAAAAGAATTCTTTAGTAAAGCTAACAAAATTACAAATTTCAAAAAAAATAAAAAAAAATTAAAAAAGTTGTTGACAAACAATAATATCTATTATATAATTAATACATAAGTTAATAACAAATATTTATGCGGGTGTAGTTTAGTGGTAAAACCTCAGTCTTCCAAACTGATGTTGTGAGTTCGATTCTCATCACCCGCTCCATTTTTTTATTTAGAGATTTTTCCACAGTAGCTCAGTTGGTAGTAGCATCTGACTGTTAATCAGAGGGTCGCAGGTTCGAGTCCTGCCTGTGGAGTAAAGTACGGCTGTGTATGCAGCCGTATATTTTTTTGTTTAAAATCTCGCTAAATATTATTATCGTAGGAAAAATTATGTTATAATAGTTCATGGTATATGAACTTTTATCGAGTTGAATTTTATATAGTTTAAAAGTTGAAGATTAAGAAAATAAAGAGAATTTTATAGGAGAATTTTATGTTTTTAGATGAGGTAAAAATATTCGTCCGATCAGGTGATGGTGGGAATGGATTAGTAGCATTTAGAAGAGAGAAATATGTTCCAAAAGGTGGACCAGCTGGAGGAGACGGTGGACGTGGAGCCAATGTAGTATTTATAGTTGATGAAGGTCTAAGAACTTTCATGGATTACCGTTATCAGAAGAAGTTCGTAGCACCTAATGGTGAGAACGGAATGAGTAAAGGTATGCACGGTAGAAAATCTAAAGATTTATACTTAAAAGTACCGCCAGGAACAGTAATTCGTGATACTGATACTGGAGAAGTATTAGCAGACTTAGTAGAACATGAGCAAGAAGTAGTAGTAGCTCGTGGAGGACGTGGAGGACGCGGAAACTGTCGTTTCGCAACACCTTCGAACCCAGCACCAGAAATTGCTGAGAATGGTGAACCAGGAGAAGAAAGAAATCTTACATTAGAATTAAAACTTATGGCTGATGTAGGACTTGTTGGATTCCCTTCTGTTGGTAAATCAACATTATTATCGATAACATCAAAAGCAAAACCAAAAATTGCTGATTATCACTTTACAACATTAGCGCCAAATCTTGGAGTAGTAGAAACAAAAGACCACAGAAGTTTTGTTATGGCTGATCTTCCAGGATTAATAGAAGGAGCTAGCCAAGGTGTAGGTCTTGGACACCAGTTCTTACGTCATATTGAAAGAACAAAAGTTATTGTTCACGTAGTAGATATGTCAGCAACTGATGGTCGTGATCCATATGAAGACTATAAAATTATTAATCAAGAGTTAGCTGAGTACAATATGAGACTTTTAGAAAGACCTCAAGTAGTAGTAGCTAATAAGATGGATATTCCAGTAGCTAGTGACAATCTTAAAGAGTTTAAAAAACACTTAGAAAACGATGGTGAAGAAGTAGATATCGTTGAAATTTCTGCATTTACACGTAGTAATATCGACAACTTACTTTATAAAATAAGTGATATACTTGATAATACAGATCCAAATATGTTATATGAACTTGATACTGAAGAAGAAAGTATGGAAAATAGAGTTCTTTATAAACATAAACCTAAGGATGAAACATTCAAGATTACTCGTGATGATACAGGAGCTTATGTAGTAAGTGGACCAGGTATCGAACGTGCATTCTTAATGACTGATTTCAACCGTGATGCTTCTGTTAGACGTTTTGCTCAACAAATGCGTTCTATGGGCGTAGATGATGCTTTACGTGATAGAGGATGTAAAAACGGTGATACGGTTAAAATTCTTAAAGGTGAGTTTGAATTCGTAGAGTAGGAGATAACCACTGTGGATAAAGAAAAAGTTTATTATATAATTAGAGAAGATGTATTGCCAGAAGCTGTAAAGAAGACATTAGCGATGAAAAAAGCTTTAGAAGAAGATTCTAAATTATCAATTTTAGAAGCTTCTAAAAGGTTTGATTTAAGTAGAAGTGCATTTTATAAATATAAAGATACAATTTTTCCGATTCAAGATGTGAAAAGACAATCAATTCTATCATTGTCTATCGATGTTGATGATATTCCTGGAATATTAGGTAAAATTTTATCGGTTGTTAATGAAGAAAAGTGTAGTGTACTTACTATTCACCAAACGGTGCCGATTAATGCAAAAGCTACGATAATTATTTCTTTAGAGCTAAGTTCAGGTGATATAAATATTGAAAAATTAAATAAACGAATTAAAGATCTTGAGTTTGTTAATTCAATTAAAGTAATTGGTTTAAGCATGTAAAGATAGTTTAATAAATATTAAATGTAGGAGAACAGAGTAGGGAAGTCAGTTTCCTATAGCTGTTCTCCTTTTTATTTTAGAAAGGTGAATTATGCAAAAAAATGATGTATTCGAAGGGAAAGTTATAGATTATACCCACGATGGTCTTGGTGTAGTAAAAATTGACAATTTTCCGATTTTTATTGAAGATGTTATAGAAGGTGAAGTAATCGAGTTTAAGATAATTAAACTAAAGAAAAATCTTGGTTACGGAAAAGTTCTTAATATTATTGAAAGTTCTAAAAATAGAGTAGATGGAATTCCGAAGACTTCAGGAGCAAATTTAGTTCATATGAACTACGAAGAGCAATTAAAATTTAAGAAGAAAAAAGTTCAAAATGTTATGGATAAAGCTCTTGGAAAAGATTATATCGAAGTATTAGATACGCTAGGAATGGAAGACGGATACCATTATCGTAATAAATCTGTGATTCCAGTACAAAAAGTTAATGGCGAAGTTAAGATGGGGTATTATAAACCACGAAGCCATGATGTTGTTAATATAGAGAAGTGTTTTATTCAATATGATGAACATAATGTATTGATGAATAAATTACGTAGTCTAATCTCAGAGCTTAACTTATCTGTTTATGATGAAAACAGCCACTCAGGTGCTATTAGACATATTATGTTCAGAACAAATACCCTGAAAAGTGAAATCATGGTAGGTATTGTAGCAAAGGAGAAGTTTAATAAACTAGATGAATTTGTTGAGAAAATATCTAAATTAGATGATAGAATTGTTAGCATTATGTTAAATATTAACGATAAGAAGACAAATGTAATCTTTGGTGATAAAACTGAAAATCTATTTGGTAAGGATTACATAACTGACACGTTAGACGGAATAGACTTTAAGATTTCACTTCGTTCATTCTATCAAGTGAATCCAGTTCAAACAGAGGTATTATATAGTAAAGCGTTGGAACTTGCAGAATTAAAAGAAACTGATACGATAATCGATGCATATTGTGGTATTGGAACAATCAGTCTATTCGCAGCGAAGAAAGTTAAGAAAGTATATGGTATTGAAATCGTAGAAGCGGCTGTTTTAGATGCTTGCGAAAATGCGAAAAATAATAATATAACTAATGTAGAGTTTTTACTAGGTAAGAGTGAAGATGTAATTAAAAAATTAATCTCACAAGATGTAAAATTAGATGCGGTTATTGTAGATCCACCACGTAAAGGATGTGAGGAAAGTTTCCTACGTGATCTTGCAGCTATGGATATAGAAAAAATAGTCTATGTTAGTTGTAATCCAGCAACATTAGCTAGAGATATGGAAATTATGAGAGGTCTAGGTTATAAACTAGGTTCAGTGCAACCTGTAGATATGTTCCCAGGGACGTATCACGTTGAAACAGTCGTGTTGCTTTCCAAACTAGACTAAAAAAGACATATTCGCGTTGAGTTTACAATTGACGAGGTGTATTTAACCAGTTTGGAGGCTAAGGCTTCTTATAAACAAATTTAGAACTATGTTTTTGAAAAGTTTGGATTTGAGGTGTCTACACTATATATTGTACAAGTGAAGAGAAAATATGATTTAGAAGTTAGAGAACACTATAATATATCAAAAAATGGAAATCAGAAGATTCCACAGTGTCCAATTGAAAAAGAAGAAGCTATTTTAGATATGTTGAAGCATCTTAAGATTTGTAGTATTATATTAAATATATGTAAAGTTGAGGAGAAAATAATGAATACTAATATATTAAATAAATTATCATTTTACTGTTCTGAAAATGAGAATCAATTTTTTGATAGAAAAAGTGCTAGAATTAAACCTTTAGACATTTTAAAGCATCTAGTTGCATTTTCCAATGCAGAGGGTGGACAATTAGTTATAGGGATTGAAGATGATGGGACGATTACGGGATTTAATTATAAAGGTGCTCATCAGATTGATGAGTATAGAAATATATTTCTAACTGAACTAAAAGAAACGCCAATAAATCCCAAATTTAATATTTTAGATGTAAAAAATAATACAGGTATTGATGATAAGATATTGGTCATATCAGTAGATATTTCTACAGATAGAGTTATAAAATCTTATAACGGAAAAGTTTTTCTTCGACAAAATGATAAATCTATAGAATTAAATTTTGAGCAGATTCTTCAATTGCAGTATGATAGAGGACAAAGATATTTTGAGGATGAAGTGGTTCAATTATCAAGCATAGAAGATATAGATGATGGACTTATTGATGATTATAAGAAAATCTTGAATATAGAAGGGCTTTCTGATGAAGAAGTGTTGAAAGCTAGAAATTTAATGATTAATGGAAAACTGACTAATGCGGGGCTTTTGTTATTTGGGAATAACCCTTCTAAATTTTTACCACAGGCCAGACTAAGAGTTATTAAATATAGTGGAATGTATCAAAAGGTTGGTACAGAAATAAATATCATTAAGGAAAAAACATTTGATAAGGCGATACCAAACGTTATTAGAGAAGTAAGAGAATTTATTAATACACAACTAAGAGATTTTCAGTATTTAGATAAAGATGGAAAATTTAAAATAATGCCAGAGTATCCAGAATTTGCATGGTTTGAGGGAATAGTCAATGCTTTGACTCACCGGAATTATGCTATCCGTGGGGAGCATATTAAGGTATTAATATTTGATGATAGGCTAGAGATACATAGTCCCGGGTTACTACCTAATATTGTAACTGTGGAAAATATTCTAAACCAAAGATACTCAAGGAATCCAAGAATTGCAAGAATTTTATGTGAATTTGGCTGGGTAAAAGAAATGAATGAAGGCGTTAAGAGAATATATTCTGAAATGGAAAAGTTGTTTCTAAAGGAACCTAAATATGCAGAACCTAATAGTAGTGTTTTATTAGTTTTAGAAAATAATGTTTTAAATAGAAGTATTAGAACAATAGATAGAATTAAAGATAACATTTCTGAAGAGGAATTTAATAAACTAAGTCAAGATGAACAAACTATTATATATTTTATGTATAATAGTGGGCAAAAAATAACTACAAAAAAGGCAACAGAACTTATTGAAAAAGGTTCAACATTTTGTAGGAAGCTACTTAAAAATCTTGCTGATAAAGAATTATTAGAGTGGCATGGTACATCGCAAAACGATCGTACACAATACTATACTCTAAAATTCTAATTTAAGAAGAACGCAAAAAAGTTGAGAAGAACATAGAAGAGTTGAGAAGAACATAGAAGAGTTGAGAAGAACACAGAAGAGTTGAGAAGAACACAGAAGAGTTGAGAAGAACACAGAAGAGTTGAGAAGAACACAGAAGAGTTGAGAAGAACACAGAAGAGTTGAGAAGAACACAGAAGAGTTGAGAAGAACACAGAAGAGTTGAGAAGAATACAGAAGAGTTGAGAAGAACACAGAAGAGTTGAGAAGAACACAGAAGAGTTGAGAAAATAGATTTGGATAACGATGAGTATGTAGAGTGCGTTGTTTTGATGTCAAAAGTTGCACTGAGAATGTATAAACTAATAATTTATCTATATCATAGATGAAAGATAATTGAAAAAATCAGAGAGTTTATATTTAGGTTGTATATTAAATCCGGGGCATGGTTAATTTAAACAACAACTGCTAAGAACTGTACGCTGTCAATCCAAATTAAGCACGTGCAACTCCAAAAGAACATCATGATTTCATTGTAAATCGTCTAGTTGATAATACACAACAATTGGAAGAACTAGCTATCTTTGAAAGAATTCAAATTTATCAACGAGATAGAAGTTGTGTATATGATTCAGGAGGGAATACAACTTCAGCAGCAACCGTTCTTCATGATTTACTATTTGGAGAATGGAACACGGTTGAAAAAGATATGTTGAAGATAGGGCAGGAATGTTTGAGAGAGTTAAGTATGAGAACCCCAAAATAGGAGAGAGTTTTTATGTATTTAAAAATCTTATCAATAAAGAATTATAGAAAATATGGTGAAGAAGCACAGAATATTAACTTCGCTCATAGCAAATGGCCAGAAATGTCAGGTGATGAAGATGAAGGGAATAAGTTAAATATAACGGAAGAGTATATATCAAAAAGTTCATCATTAATTGTAGGAAAAAATATAGGCGATACTTTTACAGGAATGATGAGTGGTTTGGGAAGTGTATTGAGGTGAGATGATGAAAGATAATTATGAAATTATTCCTGTAGGAATCTATCAAAAGCAATCTGTTTTTTATGATAAAAGCAGTCAAAAATTACTGCTCAGGATAGATAAAAAAGAAAGCAGCTATAGTCAATCTTTCTTAGTGATAATTATACTGTTTATGTTGCCAATAGTTAGATGGTTAAATCAATATCTATTTATAAATATTTTATTATTTAATATTTTGATACTGATATTTGGGACAATTGCAGTTTTTTCTGTTTCGCGAATCTATGTTAAAGAGCTGTATAGAGGGATAGAATTATCTGATTTATATCTGTCGAGAGAATCATATGGTATATTTCTTCATCAAGAAAAAAGAAATTCTAAGATTGCGATGATAACTATTATATCTTTATTTCTAATAGTTACAATTTCTGCTATTCTATATTTACTGACATCAATCTTTTTATTCTTATTTGTTTCCGTCGGTTTACTTTTTCCTTTTTGTTTATTCTTAAATACAAAAACGAAAGAACGATATATTATTTTAAATCAATTGATAAAGGAGTTAGAGAATGAGTAAGTACTTGACTGTTGGAAGTGTTGTTCTAGTGAGTAAAAGATATGTATGATTATAAAAAATAATTCCCTTTGGCTACTATAAAAAGAATCCAGTTTATTACGATTTGAATGAAGGAAGTCTTAAAGTATCTTAGCCAAAAGAAATTCCTTACAAAATAAATGGTTGGATTCCCAGTGCAGTATTAGTAGCTCTTCCTATCATGCAGAAGATTTCTTCATCAGCGACTGTACTGAAAGGTGGTGCTGACCAAATATTATTATCGCAAGACTGGCCATTAGAATGGATTTCGGATTTTAGAATAGTTCCTAATTGGTGGATTATCAATAATTGAAGGAGAAAAGAGATATGACAAGTAGTTTAAAACGAATTGCTGAAAAAATTGTTTTTATTATTGAAGAAGAGCACCCTAAACAAAAAAGTGTTACAGGCTCAATTCAAAGTATTTATCAATTAGCAAATGAAATTGTAGAAAGTGGAGAAGTAGCAAAAAACATAAATCTTAAAAGTCTAGTTAGAATGTTTGCAGATGAGACAACGCATTATCAAAGTGAAATTATTTACTTACTTCAAGATTTAGATAAGGAATTGAAAAAGAATGAATATAAAAGATAGTTTATAATATTTTTCATCGAATCGAACAGAAGAGAATAGGTCAAAACTTCTTTCAGATATGGAGAAATGGACGCTGTTCGTCGCTATAAGATGGGTAGATAAGTAGACGTTCCGCATTCTCCATATTTAGGATGAAACAGAAAATTTTTATCTGCAGTAAGTAGTAAGGTGTGTATTTAAGCTGACCAAATATTATTACCACAGGGATGGTCGCAGGATTGGGTTGTGAATGTAAGGACTGTCCCTAATTAAGGAGTAGATTATGAGTATGAAATCAATAGAGATAGCTAATAAAATTTTAGAAATAATGGATGAACAGTATCCTTCAGAAATACAGGAAAAAGGAGTAATTAACACTCTTTATACCATTATTAGATCAATAAAGGAAACAGAAACTATCCCATCGAATGTTCATCTTAAGAATCATGCACGTATGTTGATAGATGCAACTGCTAATTATAATTTAGAAATTATCTATCTACTTCAAGATTTAGATAAGGAATTAAAAAAGAATGAACGTCAAAGATAGTTTACAACGTTTTTCATCAAATAGAACAGAAAAAAATAGGGAACAGCTTCTTTCAAATTTGGAGAAAAGTTCACTTTTTGTTTCAGTAAGATGGATTGATGAGCAGATGTTCCGCATTCTCCATATTCAGGATGGAACAGAAAATTTTTATCTGCAGTAAGTAGAAAGGTGTGTATTTAAAATGGAAATAATTTCAGAAGGAGAAATAAATGGAAAAGCAATATGTAAGCGAGTCATTAAGAATAGCAAATGATATTATCCAATTGGTTAAAATTGATTTAAAGGACGAAATGAATAGGCAAATTTTAGCTTCCTATATATTTGGTGTTTTAAATGCTAAAGCAATTCAAGAGTCCATTTCTCCAATCGATGTTCAAGTTACAATGATTCGGGTTGGAATAAAAGCATTGGGCTATAGTCCAGAGGCAGCTACTCAAATGACGCAATTTGTTATCGATGCCACAGATAAGAATTTCCACTCGACTGTATATGCAATAATACATAGAGGAATAGAGGCGTTTTATCTCTATAGTAATGAGAAGTACGAGCAACTAAAAGAGGATTTTGATAATATAATGGCATCCATAAAATAAGGTGGATTTGCTTTAAAAAGAAAATAATGGAGGAAAGAATGTATTATTTTAAATCGTTAGAGAGACCTATCTCAAATTCAGAACTATCAGAGATAGAAAAAAAAATAAATGTAATACTTCCAGAAGACTATAAGGAATTTCTATTAAAAGTTAATGTGGGTATTCCTAAAGAGCAGTACTTATCGTTTTTTATGGATGATTTAAATGAAGAAGTGATTTTGGGGACAATGTTAGGTATTTCAGAGAATAAAAACTTTAGTCTAACGGATTGGAACTCAGAATATCAAATGGAACTTCCATACGATTCATTTGTCTTTGGAACGGAATATGGAGGAGGGTTATTTGTTATGATTGTGAGTGGAGAAGATAGAGGAATTTATTTTTGGGACCACACATTTATATTTGACCAGTCTTCGGTAGATTCAAATGTATACTTTTTAGCAGATAATTTTACTAATTTTATAGAAAAGTTATATATTTCTGAACCATAGAAATATAAAAGAGAAATCCTATTTATGAGTGATAAATTCTTTGAATCAGCCAATGTGAGATTAAAGTAATGGTTCAATACGATAAGAATAATATTTTTACAAGTATTATTACTAACCGTACGAGAGAAATATTCGAAGTAGATGATACTTTGATTCAACTTGGTCAACAATTAGGAATGTGTCCGCAGGTTTAGATAATTTATTATCACAAGCGAAAGACGTAAATCTCAAAACCTATCGTCGTCTTGAACGAGACTGGTCAGAATCAATTAAAGTGAATAAGAAAGTTGAAGTTCACGTCAAAATTGAGTACGTAGGGAATTCTGCACGACCGAAGACATTTAGAGTAAATTATATAATTGATGGCCAAACTTTTACACGTCAAAAAATATTAATTGAGTGAAGTAGATGATATTTGAAGATTTATTAATGGAAATTCAATCTGATTTGGTATCTTTGGGATTAGAATATTCGAATAGTCAAATTGATGAAATTTATTTGTATGGTTATATAGAAGAAGGTAGTTATTTTTTCAATTTATTTTTTAAGAAAAATGGGAAGATAATTAGACTCAATCAGATTAATGATTTTTTGAGTGAAAATGAAAAAATAGACGATTCACGTGATAGACAGATACAACTTCTAGAATTAGGAATTGATGATTTGGAAAAATTCGAGATTTTGTTTGAGAATAATAAAAAAGAAGTACCTACCGAAATCAAAATTATTTATAATAAGAGCAGCAATAGTCTCAAATCTAAATATAGTTATTCACCTATTTCAGATGATACTTCAGAATTAGAATTATTCAATAACTGGTATGATACGGTGAAAGTAGAAAATAATATTTGAAGATAAGATAATGGATTTACAAGTAGTCAAGCGCTTTGAACTTAGTTTCTACTCCATTATCATATAGTTATGAGAATCAGGAAGCTCAGATTCATTACAATCAACTAGATCAACTATTTTCCATCACTGATTTACAGGGTTTCATGGGGATTATGGACAGTGTCTACAGTCCTAGCGAAGAGCAATAATATCATTAAAGAAAGGAAAATAAGATGATTTTAGAAGGTTTTAAAAAAATAAATGAGGAGCAAATTACTCGAGTTGAAAATACTTTAAATATCTCATTCCCTTTAGATTATAAGGATTTTATTCTATCGAATAATGGGATGTGCGCAGAAGGTGAGCTTGGTATAGCAATTCCTTTGAATCAAGAAGTAATAGCCATAGATATTCTATATGGAATTGATACAGAAACCGAGAATTGTAACATTCTTGAATGGACTCAAGAATACAAAGAAGATTTACCAGAAAACACTCTTATTATTGGAGATGATGTACTGATGGGGTTCTTTATTTTGGTTTGTAAAGGAGAAGATAAAGGGGTGTACTATTATGATCATGCTTATAACTTAGAGGGTTCGGATGATGATGGAAATACTTATTTTATAGCTAACTCTTTTGAGGAGTTTATAAATCAATTGACTGTGATTGAATAATTGAAGTAATTTTTACAATCATATTTTTTTGAGTTTTCTAAGACAATCACGGATTTTCAGAATCTTGTTGGCGAAAACTCTGTGTGAGGTAATGCACTTCTCTAGTAAACATGCGGATGATGTAGTACGAGGAGTAGGTGGTTCTGGGAAAGTAGAGCGCTTCTATGATGATATAAAAAATATAACAGCTAAGGATATTCCAACAGTTAAAAGTGGAGATTTTGAAAAAATTTTTAATTTTCTAACGGTAGAAGAGTTAAACTTTATTTGGAAGAAAAAGGAACTACGTAAGAAAATTGAACGTCAATTAAGATATCTTGGTGGAATGCATGAGTGGCATTTAGTTTCAAGGACTCCGTAATTCAAGTATTGGGATATAACTGCCGAAAAAATTAGAGAGTTACGTACTGCAATTTTAGATGAAAAGTTTATTAATCTTGAAGGAGGCCATGGTGGTTTAGGTTCTACAAAATCACATAATGAATTGCTGGAAATTATTGATTCGTTGAAAGATTATGATATGTTTGTGAGAAGATTAAATATCTGGGATAATTATAGTCTTGAGGGATGATTTTAGGTATTACCTAAGTGGCTAAGAACCCCATAGCCAATAGAAAGGATTTAATAAAATGAAAACAGACAATACGGTATCTATTTGGATAGGTAATTTCAAAAATTTAACTGAATTAGAAAATTATATTGATCTAACTTATGATGATGAGGGAGAGATCGTTGTTTCTGATTTTTTCAATGATTTTAAGATAGACATTAATGATATAGATGAAGATTTAATTGAAAAAGCAGTTTTGCCAAATGAAACAAACGATATATCTATTATTTTGCGCACTGCTTCCTATGAGGAACAGTTGTTGTGTAAATTGAACGCATTAGAGAGTCTGACTATAAATAAAGGCAATACAGTTGTACTAATCTATAACTATGCTTATGATGGCTCTGTAAAATCCTCAGATTATTTAAATTTCATTACAAGTGTAGATTATAGATAAAACAATAATTTAAAAGTATGAGTAAGGAGATGGATGACATGGAATCAAAAGCAATATTTGAAGCTGCACAGGTAGGCGATTTTAAATTACTGAAAGATTTATATATCGGTAGTATAAATCAGGTAAATAAGGAACAATTGAATCTTTTATCGGTTGTCCTCACTAATAGTGATAAAATTGAAGACCGAATTAAGATAATTAACTTCTTGCTTGATAGAGGTATAGATATAAACTATCAGGATAGAGATGGTAGAACAGCACTACATAATTTTTTTCAATTTAAAGCAAATTGGAGACCGAATGTAGATTACGCAGTAAATGTAATAGCTAAGTTAATTGAAGCGGGTATAAATATTAATGCAGTTGATAAATATGGATCAGTAGCATTAATTTATTCTTTAACTGTTTTAAAATTAACAACGCAAGATGCATATCCTATTTATGAATTATTGCTAAAACATAATGTAGATTATACTCTAAAAAATGATGCGGGTAAATCTGCGTTAGACTACGCTAAAGAGTTATCTTGGAGAAATGATTTTTTAAATATTTTGGAGAAGTATGAAAATGAAAGTAAATGATAATTATGGAGGATTTGTTCTATCAAGGAATGTAAAAAATGGATTACCTATTGCGTATACTTACAGAGAAGAATCTCGACTGTTACAATTAAATGGATGGACTATTTATTCTAGTTCCGATGATGAGGAATACGTAAATAATCCCCAAAATTTTGAAATTGTATCAGCAAAAACCATGTTTTCTATTGTACCTGTGATGGAAGAAATTTTTGAAGCGAAGTATGGGACGAATTTAGCGTGGCTATACGAGGAGGGGGTTCATGTTGGTTTCTATGATTTAAATGAGGAAAAAGAGGTAAAAATATCTGAAATTTTAGATTAGTTATATATAGTAGTATTATCATGATTGATTTTTTATGAGGTGTATGTAATTCTTGTATAGTGCTGCTAATATATATTGAATGTGGTATTCATTCTAAATATAAAAAGAAAGGAAAAAATTAGAAGGTGGAAGATATTAGAACGGTAATCCTCCCTTTGCCTAGTATTGAATTAGTTAAGGAAAAAGAGGAAGAATGGTGCATTGATTTACCGAGTTCCTTTAAGGAATTTATAATCAGATATAATGGGATAATTCCTAAAAAGAATCTTTTTAAAATCAGTGATGATAAAGAGTATGTTATAGAAAGATTTCTTTGCATTTTAGATGATTTTGAAGAGAATTCCCTAGGAATGTACGATATTGATGTTATATGGAGTCCAATACTAGAAATTTTAAGTGTGGATCTAGATTCTGTTGGTGTAGAACTATTACCAGTAGCAACACTGTTCGGTGGTGATTTTATATGTTTAGATTATAGAGAAGGGCCCCAGAATCCTAAGGTATGTTATTGGAAGCGCGAGGATTCATATGAATGGCATCCTAGTGTAGAGTTTGTTTCAGAAACATTTGAAGACTTTTTAGGAATGCTATATTCTGAAGATGATATTGCAAATAGCTAGTATTTGGTTACGGAATCATGCTTTAGGTCATTGGGCCGACGCTATAAGATAAATAGAAAGGATTTAATGTTTAATAATGGAATATAAAAATACGATAATAACACCATTACCTGACGAACAGTTACTGAATGAAGAAGAAAAGATATGGAGGGTTTCACTCCCAGCATCTGCTAAGGAATTTTTTTTACAATATAGTGGGTTGATTCCTAAGAAGAATATCTTTAGCGGAAAGTTACCTCAAGATCAGGAACGTATAATAGAACGTTTTTTATGTATTTTACATGATACTCAAAATCATACTTTGGGTATGTATGATATAGATGTAATTCTAACGCAATTAGCTGAACGCTTACTGTATTCTGAAGATATTTTAGGAGTAGAATTACTACCTGTAGCGGCTTTATTTGGCGGAGACTTTGTTTGCTTAGATTATAGTCAGAGAAGGGAGAATCCTAGTGTGTGCATATGGCATCATGAATCTTCTTATGAACTTAATCCATCTACAACTTTTATCACGGACACATTTGAAGACTTTTTAGGAATGCTATATTCTAAAGATGATATTGCAAATAGCTAGTATTTGGTTACGGAATCATGCTTTTGAGTATATGTTAAGAGTAATGCACAAAATATAATGCAGGAGTCCTATTTATGGGTGATAAATTCCTTGAGTTATTTATTGAAAAAACTTTTTATAATGAGCTATTTAATAAATTGAAATCTTACATCTACCTTCATAGAGATGAAATAAAAGTTAGATTCTACACTTTATCTTTGATATCCTATAAAGCGTTAGATGATTTTACCGTCAAGGAGTGAAAGATACACTCCTGTTTAGAGAAAAAACTTTACAAGCGTCCATCAGGTTATAGGAAGAATGCAAAGGAAACTGTCTGGGATAAAGCTAAGGATGAACAAGGTGTTGTCAAAGATCCTATTACTAAAAAGGTAATGGATATTGAGGAGCCTTGGGATATGGGGTATAAGCCGGGACATAAATTTAGAAAACACCAACAAAGTGCGGCTGATAGAAAAATAACTCGTAAACAATTTTTAGATGAATATAATAATCCCAATAGCTATAGACCAGAGCTACCAGAATCTAATAGAAGTCATATTGGTGAAGATAAGATGGATTTTTATTTTGGTCCATGATTTTGAAGAAAGGGGACTTACTATGGAATATGATAAAAAAGAGACAGCTAGAAAGCTTTTAGATGATGTTGGCGGTACTCCAAGAGTATATGTATTTAAAGATGAATCTGGAAAAGAAATTGACATATTTTGTGGTGCTGATTCTCCAATTGAACACGTATCTTCTTACTCCACTGTTGGGTTATCAGACTACACTTTGAACAAAAAGATAGATGATAAATCTTTAAGAGCAGAAATTATTGGTTCAACAGATAGTAGGAATGATTTGTTTCCAAATATAATAAGTGACTGTGCTTTTAAAGTTATGGATGGATCATCTCCTTGTATACCAGGGACTGTATTTCTAAATGCAATAGATAATTATTATCTAGATTTTAATATGAAGCACATGTTATTGACTATCCCATTTTTATGGGAGTTGCACGATTTGGAATTTGATCATGAATATGTAACTTGGTTGTTTGCAGTTCCGATTTCTGAGTCGGAGTACCATTTTTTTGTTGAGAATGGGTATCAAAAATTAGAAATGTTATTTGAAAAAAAACAAATAGATATTTATGATTTAAATCGTAGTCCTGTGGTTTAGATGATATTTTAAAAAAAGGAGATAAGTTGCACTTAGATGGTCGGCATAAAGATCATTTTGAGGTATTCAATAAAAGAGGCAAAGTAAAGGATGTTCTTAATCCTGATGGAACTTCTAATAGTAAAAAATTTAATTTAGCTTCTGGGAGGAGATTAAAATGATTAGTTCAGAATTAAAAGATGTAATGAAACGATTGACTATTCTTAATGAGAATAATAAAGGTGTGCTACTTAGAGAAGAAAGCATCAGAGATATAGACAATACTATAAATATCTTTCTAGAAAAATATGAAGATCGTTTTTATGAAGGATTAAGATTGTTTAACAAGATAGACATTACTACAATTTCCTCTTCAGAGAATTCAGATTACACTATTGCTTTCTAAATTTATTAACTGGAATTAGGGGGATAATCGATTGTTTTGATGACTTTGATGATATTTTAGTTGAATTGAATAAGAACTTCATGTATCAAAGTGGTGAAATCACAAAAGAAGAATGGAAAAGTTCAGGGGAAGTAGTCTTGGATGACGAAGAAAATGAATTTGGAGATTGAAGAATAGATATTGATTCCTCGCTTTTTATGTTCACTAGGAGGAAGGCTAATGGGATTTTATGTAGATATTGCGGAGCTTCAGAAAACCCAAGAGGCCTATATGAAGATGGTCGTAACTGCTCAGAGTCAGTTGGATACCGCACTACAAAAATGGATGGATAAAGGAGGGAAAGTTGAAATACTTGAAGATGGAACATGGGCATATACAAATTCTGAGGGTATCACAATAAAATATATTGAAGGATTTTCTGATTTTAAAAATGGTATTCCACCACAAGTAAAAAAAGAATTTGTAATAGAAAGTGGATTTGAGGAGAGATTAAAAGATTTTTGCAAGGTAGGAGATGCAGGTGTAGGTAATACTTGGCATCATCATCAAGATGGGAAAACGATATAAGCAGTTGATAGTGCTGTACACAGACAATTTTCCCATTGAGGCGATATATCAATTATGAAAGGTAATAAATAAAAATGACAATAAAGCTAGATAAATTTGGATTTGCTAATAACGGGGAAATTTTAATGTTAGAAAATGAATTTGAAGTGGTTCTTCCGGAGGATTATAAGAGTTTTTTGTTGCAGGAAAACGGTGGTAGAAATACAGCTTATAGATATAAAAATTTAGTAAGAATTCCTCAAGTTAGTGAAGAAATTAATATTGATGTAATGTTTGGTGTTTCAACGAATGTAAAAAATGGAGATATTAAACAGTGGACAAGTGAATATCAAGATGATTTGTTTCCGAACTCAATCATTATTGGGGACACTATTCAGCATGGCTTCATAGTGTTCTGGCTGAGCAAGGATGATAATGCTGGAATTTATTTTTATGATGATACCTATGAATTTGCATCGTCTACTGATAATATGAATACTTATTTTTTGGCAAATTCATTTAGTGAGTTTTTAAATATGGTAGAAAATTAGTGAACAATTATCTGTGTGATAGCTTTTTGTAGTATACTTTTAGGTTAGAAAATGCCCGAGTGAATAAAGCGTGACTTGCAAGGAACAGCAGATAACCTGTCTAGCCTTGCGGAGTTAGGAGTAGGAACTTACACTGCTCTGACGGATCCAGGAGCGGCTCAGCGTGGCCAGGATCCCAATGCTAGCTATGCGGATAAGGCGGCTTATCGTGCTCAAGAGACAGGAAAATCCCTCTGAGATAAAGTTACCCATATGGATGCCTATGATGCAGGAGGCTTGACCTTTGAAGTTGCGAGTCTTTTTGTTGGTCCAGCAGTTGTAGGGGAGATGGCTAAGGGTACGAAACTCGGAGCTAAGGCAGCTGAGATGATTCAGATAGCCAAGAACAGTACTAAGGCAAGAATTCTCACAAATGTCGAAAAATGGGGTTCAAAGGTTGACAATATCCTGTCTAAGATTAATAATGTCATTAGGAAATTTGGGGAGAAATTATTAGATATCCGAATCCCAGTCGGCATTCGTAAAGAGGCAGTTGCCTTTGCGAGAGGTATTGGAACCATGCCTACCTTCAGCGTTGAGAGTAAGACTCTGCCTGATGTGATGCACTTCTCAAGTGAACACGCAGACGATGTAGTACAAGGAGTAGGTGGTTCTGGTAGGACGGAGCGAGTCACACAAGCTGTCAATAATATGTCGAAGTTTTTTGAAACAGAATTTAGACAAAAGATTGTGGGAAGCCTTAGAAAGACTAAGAAGAAGTATGACGGGCAGAGTGTTTATGAAGTGATGAAGAAGGTTGATAGAAATTTGTGCAAAGGAGATTACCTTTATTTGGATGGTTTACATATGGACCATTTTGAAGTTTTTGATAAACGTGGTAATTTGAAATCTGTACTTAATCTTGATGGTACTTTAAACACAGATAAGTTATTAAAAGCTAAAGGAAGGAAATTATATTGAAGGAAGAAATCTATAAACTTTATGAGGTGTGTAAACGATTCAATTCGAGGCTAGGATACTCGTTAGAAGAAAATAAGAAATTAAAAGATTTTAAAGAATTGATAGATGATAATCTATCTGATGACTTTCAAGAGCTTATGTCAGGTATTTCAGCATTTAAGGAAGAAATAATTGATCAAAGTATAGCTGATGAGCAATACAGTCAATTCTATTGCGAGTTATTGTCTTCGATGGCTAACTTTTCTTCTTACTTTGCAGATTTGCATGAAATAATTTTTGATCTAAACAAAAGACGCAGATTTAAAATGGGAGAAATTACCAAAGAGGAGTTAGTCAGTTCAGATGAAATAATTTTAGACGATGAGGATGATGAAACTGGAAATTAAAGAATAGATATTTATTGTTTTTCTAAACGTATTAAAGATTTTGTCCAGCGGAGGATGTGGCGTGAGGAGTAAGTGGTTCTGGTAGGATGGAGCGAGTCTATGATGATATTATTCCAACAGTTAAAAATGGTAAATTTAATGGGTGGTTTGATAATTTAGCTCCAGAAGAACTAGAGAAATTATGGGAAATCCCAAAATTACGTAAAAAAAATCGAAGATAGAATAAGAAGACCAGGTGGCTACCATGAATGGAATCTTGTTTCTCGGACTCCTCAATTTAAAAAATGGGGAGTTTCCATGGGTGATATCAAAGAAATGAGAAGTTTAATTGAAGATATGCAGTTCATAAATCCTCGTGGAGTACATGGAGGACGGGGCTTTACAAAAGCTCATAATGAGATATTAAAAATTATTGATTTGTCATATGATTATGAGGAATTTGCACACAGATTAAATGAATGGGCAAGTCGAAGAATGAAAAATGGAATTTTAGATTTACCAGAAGGATTGAGGAGGTATTAAAAATGAAACAAAAAGTATCGTTATGGCTTGGTAATTTTGCCAGTCAAGAAGAATTTCAAGAATACTTCAAAATTTCAAATAAAGAGGATGGGGATAGCGTTTCTTCAGAATTTGAGACAGACTTTCATTTGTCGTACTACGATAGAGATTTAGTTGAAAAAGATTGGGTTGATGTTTCTGAAAATAATATTGATGTTTTGCTTGAAGGATTCTCATACGATGAAGAGATTATTATGCAGTTTCCTAAAATATCATCAACCTATAATACAATTGTTTTGATTTATGATTTTGATTATTCTAAAGAAGAATTAAAAGTAAGTAACAATGGTTCTGGGACATTAGAGTTTATTGGTATCGCAGAATACGATTACTAAGCGTAGCATATAAGGAATTCTGGCACATTATCGCCCCATCTAAGCCTGGCTGAAGGAACGCTCGAATGAGATTGTCTCCTGGAGGGGTAATGTCGTTGAGGGCACACGGAATCTGCCTATTCCTGTGCTAAGAGAAACACTTTTACTAGGTGAAGGTGTGATAGGGAGTATTGGAAGTGGTATTTCTACGATAGCTATCGGTGCGGTCGATTTAGGCCAATTGGCTGGTATCAGTGCTATAGCTGATTTTAATGTGCTTACTGGTTAGAAGACCTCCGAATGGATCAAGCAATATCTGAAAGGGACCGCAGATAAGCTGTTGGTGATGGGAAAAGTTACGGCAGGTTACGTTTTAGATCAGACTGGCTTGGGACATGCTTTTCAAGATGTTGAGCCAGTCCGCGAACTCCATACTACTTACCAACAGGTTCGGGATCAAATTGTTCATCAACTCAAGACAGACCTCGCCAGTGGCGATTTCTTCAAGTATGGCGAATACATTGGAGAAATCGGCTCCATGTTTATAGGTATCGGTGAAGTCAAGGGGCAGTCAAAGGCACGACGTATGGTACTAAACTAGCAGAAAGTATTAAACTGGCCAGTTTAGCTACAAAAGGTAAGATTGCCCTCCAGGTAGAGAAATGGGCACCGAAGATTGAGAAATATCTGACTAAAGGTGACCAACATCTCAAAAACCTTGTTAATAAAATCTTAGACACCAAGCTCCCCCGGCCAGTCTTCCAAGGAACAGTAGAAGTAGCAGTCTATGGACGCTTCCCAGCAGGTTTCACGTTGAAGGAAGGAACGCTAAGAGATATTTACAATCTCTATAAAAAATATACAGATGATGTGGTGAGAGTTTCTGATGATGCTGGAAAAGTAGCGGACAAGGTCGGTGATATACTTCGAGATGGTTCTCACTTTGATGATGCAGGGAAATTAAAGCCCAATGTTCGATGTCAGGCTGGAGAGCATAATTATTCATATCAGACAGACGAGTTGGGGCGTATTAGTGAAGCGTACGAAGATAACTTGCAATTAAAGCTACATGATGGTAGACTAAGACATAAAGAAAATACACCGGATAAATTACATGATAATCATGCGGGTCATATATTTGGAGATTTATTTGGTGCATCTCCTGAATCAGATAATTTATTATCACAAGCGAAAGATGTTAACTTGGAAGAGTATCGTCGTCTTGAGAGAGAATGGATGAATGCACTATAAGAATAATAAAAAAGTTAGCGTAAATGTAAAAATTAAGTATGATGGAAACTCATTAAGGCCATCAAAATTTCAAGTTCGATATAAAATTGATAGAAAAACAAGAATAGAGATTATTAGAAATATTAATAAGAGGTAGTTATTATGAATAGGGTATTCGAAGATCAATTGATGGATATTCAATCTGATATGATTTCTTTATCACTCGAGTATATAGAAAATAAAGCAGAGACAGTTTTTATATATGTGGTTTTAGAGGATGGTTTAGTTTCTTTTGATGTTTTTTATAAAATTGGTGGATTCATTTCTGAGAAAAGTGATGTAAATAAGTATTTGTCAGAAAAAATTAATGATTCAGATGATATCCAATTCTCGCTATTAGAATATGGAATAGAGGATGCAGAAAAGATAGAAGTACTCTTTGAAGAGAACTCTAAAGAGGTACCTACTGAAATAAGATTGGTATATGATGTGAAAAATAATAGTCTTAAAAGCAATTACAGATACGATGCAATGTATGAAAAAAATGAAGATTTATCAGTATCAGATGTTTTTGAAGCTTGGATACAGGAAGAAAAATCGAAATTAATCACATAAAAGCTAGTGTTTACGAGCCGTATGTAAACACGGAGGAAGGCTAATGGGATTTTATGTAGTAGATATTGCGGAGTTTCAGAAAGCCCAAGAGGCCTATATGAAGATGGTCGCAACTGCTCAGAGTCAGTTGGATACCGCTAAAAATGGGATGAATGCCATTATCACCAGTAATTCCATGCATGGAGAAGTTGAGAAAACGATTACGAAAGAATGATCCTTATCATAAAGTGGTAACTAATTATCAAGGGATATTGTTAAAGGTATGAAAGTTGGAGACTCTAAATTAGTTGATTGGCGATTCTTTACAGCTAATATTTATCCAAATTAGAATAGAGGAGATATAAAAAATGTGGATGAATTTTATTTCAAAAATTTCAGAAATTGAAGAAAAGTACGGAGATTCTGTTAATAGTGGGGTTCCAAATACTGTTTTTTCAGCTCTCATGAAGAAACATAACGTTTGGCCGAATGATGAAGTAATGGAAGATTATAAAAGATTTCTTTCTCAAGTAAATGGAATTGATTTTAATGGTTTCATTTTGTATGGTATTTCTCAAAAAACAAACCCAGATATTATAGATGAAGATGTCTATGATATATTTGAAATGAATATTATTTGGCATGAGGAATCTAGTAACAACAGCTATTTCTTTTTAGGTGAGAGTGGTATGAGTTGGTATGTCTATGATACTTTTCATAGAGTATATAAGGAGTTAGATTTACCTTCAGGAGATCTAGTCAACAAGTATAGTAATCTAGACGACTTATTGGAATCTATTTTAAAAACAGCATTGAACTAGCATTAGTAGTTAACTCTAGAAAAATGGGGTTCAAAGTTTGACAATGTCTTAGCAAAGCGCAATAATGTCATTAGGCAATTTGGAGAGAAATTATTAGATACCCTAATCCCAGTCGGCATTCGTAAAGAGGCAGTTGCCTTTGCGAGAGGTATGGGAACCATGCCTAGCTTCAACGTTGAGAGCAAGACACTACGTGATGTGATGCACTTCTCAAGCAAACATGCGGATGATGCAGTACGAGGAGTAGGTGGTTCTAGTAGGACTACAAGTAAGCTTAGAGATAGTGTCTTAGAAGGAGCAAAATCTGAAGGCAAAGCTAGATATGGTGAACGGAAAATTTCTGATGAAGAATACGCAAAATTGAGGAAAATGACACTATCCAGAAATATTAGAAATAATGTGAATAAAGATATCCAGTTACCGATGCCCGATCCAGCTATTCCTGGTAAGATTATAGAAATTGGAGAAAGATTAGAAGCCGACCATATTGTTTCAATGGATAGGATTACAAAAATGGAAGGCTTCGAAAAAATGACGCTAAAACAAAAACTTGATGTTCTAAATTATGAAGAGAATTTTATCGGATTGAGAAAAACAGCAAACACATCTAAAGGTTCGAATAGTTATAGCGAGTGGACTAGATATGTAAAAGAAAATATACCTATTTCTGCAGATTTTAAAAGTGCTATGATAGCCAAGAAAAGAGAATTGGAAGTTGTTTTGCAAAATTTAATTGATTCTTTTAATTAAATAATAGAGGTTAGTAATTATGGATAATTTATCAAATATTTTGGGCCAGTACACACTATCAAATTCTGAAGTGGAGATTATAGAGGAAACCTCTAAAATCTTAACGGCAGATATTCCGCAATTTTGGAAAAAAATCTTTCTTTCTGATGACTTTAAAGAAAGAAAAAGCATACTTCTTACAGAATGGAAGAAATTTGTATCAGCAGAATTGTCTAATACAATTTCCTATCTAGATGAATACTTGCTTCGACTTGACTTGATTTTCTACAATGGTGAATACTCTATACTATATACAATTTCATCCTATGATAATAAAGATGTACTTCTGTATGAAGGTAAGAAACCAGTCTCAGTCGATGAATTAAGGAAAAAATTCGGAGATTTATTTGTGTTATTGGACAGCTCAATAGTAAACTTTTACACAAATATTCATAATGGTTTTTATGATTATAGAAGTAAAAGTATGGGATTGGATTCCGTCAAAAATATAGAGCCAGTATCCTTGTATGAATGGGAATATATCAAGCAAATAGATTTTAATCTTGAAGCATTATTTACATTTTTTAGTAATGGTATGGGAGACTATATCGTATTGGATATAGATTCTAAATTAGAAAACGGAGCTTATTTATGGTCTAAAATGGATTTGCCTGAAAGAGGTTTAAATTTTTGGAATTATATTGATGAGTGGACAGTAATTGGTTTTGAGTAAGTTTTTATAGATGCTAAGAGTATTAGAAAGTTTAATGGGGGAGTCCTATTTATGAGTGATAAATTCCTTGAGTTATTTATTGAAAAAACTTTTTATAATGAGCTATTTGGTAAGTTGAAATCTTACATCTACCTTCATAGAGATGAAATAAAAGTTAGATTCTACACTTTATCTTCGATATCCTATAAAGTGCTAGATGATTTTACCGTCAAGGAATGAAAGATACACTCCTGTTTGTGGAAGATTTTATTGGTGCAGTAGCTGTAGGTAAGATTGCTAAGGACACGAAGCTAGGAGCTAAGGCAGCTGAGATGATTCAGTTAGCCAAGAACAGCACTAAAGCAAGAGTTCTCACAAATGTCGAAAAATGGGACTATTAAAGGAGATAAAATAAATGGATAAATTGATGCATGAAAAAAAAATAATTCAACAGAAAGTTGAAGAGTTGAATTATACTACGCTAAGAGTCTCCGTATTTAATGACAGGAATAAAGGGAGAGAAGATTGGCAAACGCGAATAGAATATGATGAGGGGAAAAAAGTATACTTAGTTTATTCTTTAGGAGATAGGGCAAGTATTATAGGAAAGATTAGAACATTTGGAAATTTTGAAGAAGCAGAGCAATGCTTTTTTGAGATATTGGATTTAACTGTAAGATATAACAGGTTGCAAGTGATGACTAACGAGGAACCAGAATATCCTTCTCCTTTGTGGGATAAACCATAATGATAAATTTAGAAAAGCAACGCAGTGAAATTTGATTTGAATTTTATCGAGCTCTCCCATCAACAAGTATCGACTTCCTTTGTGCATAGTGAGGATATCAAGATTATCATAAATATGAGGTGATACATGATTTGACATAAGAAAATATAATAAATGTTTTAAAACAGCTTCATCAGAAGTTAAAGAAAGTTTAATTGATGCGATAGAAAACCGGGAATTTTCTTTGTCAGATTTGGATAGTATTCAACAAGGAGAAATTGCAAAAGTCTTTGGAGCAGTTGGAGGAACTCAGATACAACTAGGGAATTCTTTGAAGTATTATAAAGATTTAGGTTTATTAAAAGAGGTGATAAAATGAATTCGGAACAAATTGAAAAATTTAAACAAGAAATAGAATGTATTATAAAAGAACAAAATTATATATCTTTACGGTATGTTCTTTTCGATGAAACAAATAGAACACCATTTGCTGTACATATATTTTACAAAGATGATTTATTCATGGTGAATAGCAGAGATGAGAGGGGTTATAAAATTGGAAGAGCATTTGAATTTGATAATTTTTCTGAGGCTGAAAAAAAATTCTTTAATATATTGGACTTTATAGTACGTGAGGGTCGAAGGGACATATCTAACAGAGGAAGCTATATGTATTCCTCACCTCTTTGGGATAAACTATAATGATAAATTTAGAAAAGCAAGGAAGTGAAATTTGATTTGAATTTTATCGAGCTCTTCCATCAACAAGTCTCGGCTGCCTTTATGCGCAGCGAGGATATCAAGATTATCATAAATATGAGGTGATACATGATTTGACAAGAAGTAATATAGAAGTGGCTTTCAATAATGCTTAACCTGAGTTACGGAAATATTTAACTAAGAGTCTTTCTAAATATGGTAATCCTATAGATGTTCTTTCAAATATTCGAAAGGGAGAGATAGCTATGGTTTTCGGAGCAGGTGGAGGAACACAGATACAATTAGGCTCGAATCTTAAATATTACAAAGCCATGAACTTGTTAAAGGGGGGTTAATAATGCGAGCAGAACTAGAAAAACAATATGTGTTAGAGATTGAATCGAGAATTAAATTGAATAATTTTCAGACTCTACATTACGTGCTCTTTGATGAATCAAAGAGATTACCTTGGGCAACACATCTATTTTATAAGAATGGTGTATTCCAAGTAAATAGTAGAGATGAACGTTCTTATGTCGTGGGGGAAACTTGGATATTTAATAATTTTGATGATGCAGTTAAGAAGTTTATAGAAATACTTAAAGATACAGTAGAAGCAGAGAATTTGGCTAATTTATTAGGATTTTCTCATCCCTATTCATCTTCATTATGGGATAAGTAATTGTTAAATCTATTACTTACACTGCTCTGACGGATCCAGGAGCGGCTCAGCGTGGCCAGGATCCCAATGCTAGCTATGCGGATGAAGGGTTTTCAGGAACATCTACCAAAAAGCGGTCAGAGTTTAATCGAATGATTCAGGATTGTAAGGAAGATAAGATTGATAGAATACTTGTTAAGTTCATCAGTCGGTTTTCAAGAAATACCCTAGACTGCATACGATTTGTACGTGAGCTAAAAGAGCTAGGAGTTGGCATTACCTTTGAAAAAGAGAATATTGACTCTCTAGATGCAAAAGGAGAGGTTCTACTAACAATCTTATCGTCATTGGCACAGGATGAATCGCGCTTTATTTCAGAGAACGCGACACGGGGAATCCGCAAGTGATTTGAACGAGGCATCAATCGCCAAAATACCACAAAATTCATGGGTTACGATAAGGATGAAGATGGCAATCTTATCATAAATGAAGAACAAGCACAAGTCTTAAGGAGAATCTTTCAAATGTTCCTAATGGGTCAGACACCAGAATCAATCGCTAGAAGGTTGAATTATGAGGGGGGCGATGATCAGGAAAGGCGAATTGGTATCCAAGCTCCATTCAGAAAATGTTCCATAATGAAAGGCATAAAGGGGATCTGCTCTTACAGAAAATAGTAACAGGAGACTTTTTGAACAAGAAACGGACCGATAATAACGGATATGCTAATCAGTATTATGTCGGGGCAATCACGAACCGATTATTGAACCTTGGATTTGGGATGCGGCACAGTTAGAATTTGAACGAAGAGAGGTCTTTAAGCAAACTAACTGTATCAAAAACTTCGCACAAAATATTGAAAGTAACCCATTTTCGTCAATGGTATTTTGTGGAGTCTGAGTTCACCATTTGCACGAAAGCATTGGACCACTATCAAAGGAAAGCGAGCTGTATGGCAATGTGGTTCAAGGTATAAGAAATAAGGTGAGTTAGGTTGCACCAACTCACGCATTGATGAGGAAACATTGCAGAAAGCCTACTTGACGGCTATGCATGAGCTATCAGTCCATAGGCAGGAATGCGCAACGAAGTGGCGAAATAGGAACTCCATTAGAAAGATATAAAGCATTGATCTTACAAGAAGCACTTGGGGACAATAGCAATGAATTTAGTCCAGAGCAGATGGTTGGGCTACTTGAGAAAATTGATATCGGAGAGCAAGTAGTTGTCCGATATGTGGATGGAACTGACGTGACACTTTGATAGGAGGTAATAAAAAGCGCAGGTAAGTTCTGTGCTTTTTTGGTATAATAAGAATTGTGAACTAATTTCTAAATTAATTTGTTTTAAATGGAGGTGTTACTTTGAATTCTGAGTTAAAAATAGTAGATAATTATCTGAACAATTATATTCAGGAGAACAATAAACAGAAAAGTAATATATTTCTAAGGCTTAACGAAGTTGAGTATTATGAAGAAAATAAATCTGGAACGTTATGTCATTTTCCAGGTTGTGGTGATGTTGCGATAGATTCACACACTTATCCAAAATCATTTTTGAGAGAAATAGCAAGTGGAAATAAGGTCTATGCAACTGATATAAAGCATATTGTTGGGAATAGTTATGATGTAGGAGTGTCAGATTTGGTAAAGGATACTCATATTAAGAAATCTGGAGTTCAACCATTATTTTGCAAGAAACATGATACTGATATATTTAAAGCAATCGAAGTAAAAAATATTAATACGAATCTTGAAACTTATCTATGTTTATTTCTGTATCGATCTTATATATACGATTATCAGTTGGAATCGGAAGTTCACAATCCGAGCGTAAATAGAAAAATCAACATTGGTAGACCTTACTCTAAAAAAATATCAGAAGAAGACGCGACACAATATTTATTCGAGCAGGAACTCTCAACGAAGCTAATAAGCGAAAATGCGAGCTTCTATAACTCTGATATTATAAAAAATAAATTTGATGACATATTTCTTGAAAAGAAAACTCCAAATTATTCTGATTTTTGCAAGTATTTCGAATTGAAGTATTATGATTTAGAATTCCTTCCTGATTTTTTTGCTAGTGGAAGTATGTTTTTTTCCATGGATCCTCAAAGGTTAGAGAATCCACTTCAATCAATCTATGCCATTATTCCTGATAAATCATTACAAACTGCATATTTTTGTGTATTAACGCCTAATGAATCTGTAGATTCAATGAAAGTTGTTATAGAGAATCTCGAAAAACTGTACAATAAATACGATAAGAGAGAATTCAATAAACTCATCGAGTTTTTGTTGTTAGATGCCTCTCAAAATATTATTATGACTGAAACTCTATACAACAATCTACAAATAAATGATACTTATCTCTTGCTTGTAAAAGCCTGTATTGCTTTGGTGATGGCCCGTTTACCTAATTGCCCATACTCCAGTGAATCATTAAGGCATTACTCTTATAATTTACTAAAATCAATTAATTTAATAAGCAATGATTATCAATAGTCCTTTTAGAAATCGTTTCGGAGTATCTAATTAAAGTGCCAAAAGAAATGCGGCATTTCAGAGTATTGGTTTGTCCTATCAAGACATGTTGAGTGTGTGGTATTGATGTCAAAAGTTGAACCTGATAAGTAAATAAAGTGTAGAAAATAAAGGTTTATTCATAGGATATCGTTAAAAGGTTTTAGACGTTGGAGGTAAGTAGTTGAAAGAAAATCGACCGGATTTTAGTAATATAAAATCATTTGAAGAATTTAAGAAATACTATTGGTATCGAGAAGAACTTTCACAAATATGTAAGTCTCTTGGACTAGAGTATAGATGTACGAAGAAAGAATTGAACTATATTATTGAACAATATTTCATGGGCAATAAAGTAGAAAAATCTTTTAGTAAAGGTAAGAAAAGTCAATTAGAAGCTGTAACCCTAGAGACTCCGTTACTTAACTGTGGTTTTTCTTTTAATCAAAAATTTAGAGATTATTTTTCAGCTGTAACAGGAGCTAGCCCGTTTAAATTTAATGCTGATATGGCAACGGCTTGGAGAAAAGTAAAAAGGGATAACGATGAAAAATTTACGATTCAAGATATGATAAAAATATATTATGGAGAATCAGATTATGCCAAGTATGATAATTCTGCTTGTCAGTGGAATCAATTTCTGAAAGACTTTTGCGCAGATGAATCTAGCAATAATTATTCTAATAAGTTAAAAGTTGCAGCTATACTTTGGAAAGAAGTTAGAAACTCAAAAAATGAAAAAATTTATTCAAAACAACTTTTGAATGAATATAGATACAAAGTAGAGGAGTATCGTAAATAAATATCTGTTAGATACTTTTAACGATAGCTTATACCCAAAAAATACCAGGAGATTAAAAGATGAACAATTATATAAAATTTAATGAAGATAGATGGAATAATGTAAAAAATGTCTATACTGAGCCACTGACACATGAAGAATTAGAAGAAGCTAGAAATAATACAATTTCTGTTGCATTAACTGTTGGGAAAAAAGTTCCAAAAGAATGGTTTGAAAAAGCAAACGGGAAAAAGATACTAGGTTTAGCTTGTGGTGGTGGTCAGCAGGGGCCAGTTTTTGCCGTAAAAGGTTATGATGTAACAATAATGGATTTTTCTAAATCACAATTACAAAGAGATGAAATGGTTGCTAAAAGAGAAGGCTTAAAAATCAACACAGTTCAAGGCGATATGACAAAACCATTTCCGTTTGAAAATGAAACATTTGATATTATTTTTAATCCAGTTTCAAATGTATATATAGAAGATTTAGAAAACATGTATAAAGAAGCCTCTCGAGTATTGAAAAAGGGTGGATTGTTAATGGTCGGATTCATGAATCCTTGGATATACATGTACGATGCTGATATTGTATGGGATAAACCTGATGAAGAATTACATCTAAAATTTTCAATCCCTTTTAATTCAAAAGAGCTTGAAGAGGAAGGCAAGATAACTATAAATCCAGAATTTGGATATGAATTTAGCCATACCTTAGAAACTCAGATTAGAGGACAACTGAAAAACGGTCTCGCTATGATAGATTTTTATGAATCGTGTGACAAAAGACATAGATTATCACGTTATGGAAATGACTATATAGCTACACTTTGCATTAAATTATAATGGTATAAATCATACTTCAGAGAATAGTCGGTTTAAGTTTAATGCTGATATGACAATAACTTAGAGAAAAGTAAAAATAGGTAACGGTAAAGAATTTATAATCTAAGATATAATAAAAATATATTATGGAGAGTCAGATTACGCCAAGTATGATAATTCTGCTTGTTAGTAGAATCAATTTCTAAAAAAATTTTGTGAAGATGATTTCAGCAATAATTATTTTAACAAGTTAAAAGTTTGATCTATCCTTTGGAAAGAAGTTAGAAACTCAAAGAATGAAAAAATATATTCAAAACAATTTCTAAATGAATATAGATAAAAAATCGAGGTGTATCGTAAATAAATAAAGCGCAGTTTACTGAGGTAATAATATTTAACGATAACCTTATGCTATTGTTAAATATTTTAGTGAATATGTTCCCATCTACAGACGGAATTTAGTGTTCACTAGTTTCATGTTGAAACAGTTGTTTTAATGACAAGGGTATAGACCGAAGTAATTAATTATGAATACTTTATGTGATAGCTGTCGTAGAGCGATAGTGATGCGATAACAATGACCGCTGAATGTGCGACATTACTTGTGAAGATGATTAATATGAGAAAATTATAAAGGATAATAATATAGTGTTTTGTAAAGAGAGGAATTAATTGTGCCAAGACCAGAAACAAAAAATGATTTAATGATAGTTGCTAAGGAAAGTTATGAAAAGTTAAACTTACTTATTTCAAAGATGACGAGTGAAGAGTTAAATACACCCTTTGATTTTTCAGAAGATAAAAAGAAAAAAGAAGCTCATTGGAGAAGAGATAAAAACTTAAGAGATATCTTAATTCATCTCTATGAATGGCATAAACTTATTTTGAATTGGGTATGTTCCAATCAAAAAGGAGAAGAGAAATCATTTATTCCTGAACCATATAACTGGAGAACTTACGGCGATATGAATGTAGAATTTTGGAAGAAGCATCAGAATACGTCTCTTGAAGAAGCAACAAATGCTTTACAAAAATCTCATAAAGATGTTTTGAAACTAGCCGAAAATTTTACAAATGAAGAATTATTTTCAAAAAAAGTTTATAAATGGGTTGGTGGAAGTACATTGGGATCTTATTTTGTCAGTGCTACTTCTAGCCATTATAATTGGGCTATAAAAAAATAAAGGCTCATCAAAAAAATTGCAAGTAAGTTATAAATGGAAAATACAAGGAAGTGAAGCAAATTAACGTACAATTACTTTTTGTTATATATATTAATTAGTATTCTATTGTTCCTTAATTTTTTCAGCGTGTATTGGGAGGGGAAACGGTATTATAATAAGATTTATTTATTAAGTTAAACTTAAAGGATTAATAAAAGTATAGTACTTTTGGTTTATACACATTTAATTGATAGATAATTTAAATATTAACCACTTATAATATTGATAATCTCTATCAGTGGAATTCATTTGTTGTTTTATAAGTATTAGTATATAATCTTAATTGAAAATATATATACTTTAGGAGAATAAGAATGAAGTTAGAAGATTTTACAGAACAGGAACAACAACAGATAAAGAAAGGTCTTACTTTTTCTGTAATTAGTGATAAAGAAACTGCGGATAGAATACTTTCATTAGTTCCAGAAGAATTAATGAAGAAGATTCCATTTTTTGTGAGAAAACATGCTAATACGCGTACTATTAAGAGAATTTCTGTCGAATATCCAGAACTATACGCAGCAGCTCAAAAAGAGGGAGAATGGCCAGAAAAAGAAAAAGAAGAATTACGTAAAATTATTACAGCCATTTTCCAAGAAAAAATGAATAAACACCAAATTAAATAATATAAAATTTAAAAATTATAGATATTATGATATGCCAGTATCAAAGAGTAAAGTAGAATATTTACCTTTTTGATCCTGGTATTTTTGTATTGTAAGTTATTAAAATAGGTTCATGCTTGCTCATTTTTCTGAGATATATTATAATAAAAAAGATAGATTAATAAGTAAATTGTAATTTTTAAGCAAGTTGATAAGGAGAAAATTATGTTTAGTACGAGAAAATATTCGATTAGAAAGGTTTCAGTAGGTATTGCTAGTGTTCTAATAGGCATTGTTGCTGGCTCTCTTGGAACAGCTTATGCACACGAAGACACAAACAATGTTGTTGTAACTGCAGAATCTAATCACGATGTTAATTTAGAGCATGTAAACAAACCTGTTTTAGAAGAAGTTGAAAAACCAATGCCTAAACCTGAATTAGCACCAAAACCCGTAGAGCCTATGGCACCTCCAGTGTGTGAAGATTGTAAACATGAAGAAAATATAGTAGAACCTAAAAGAGAATCTCACCTGGTGAATGTAGTCGATAAGCCTGCTTTAGAAAAAGTTGAAAACCCAATTCCTGTACCCGAAGTTGTGTCAAAACCTGAAAAGAAAAATGAATCGGTAACGCCAGTAACAGGGGCTAATAAAGCAGATAATTTATTTAAATCTGTTTTAGAAGATAAGATAGATTGGAATACTATTGACGAGAAAGAATTTGTAAATTATTTATTTGCTGATATTAAAGTCGATAAAAAGAAAGAACAAGAAATAAAAGAAGTATGGTTAATTAAAGTTAATGAGTTATTAGCAGTTGAACCTAATAATATAAATCTTCAAAAGGTAAAAGCTATTTTGGAAAATTCTTTAAAGAGTAATTCTTTAGTAGAAATAGAAAAACCAAAAGAAGAAAAAGTAACTGAGGATAAGAAAGAAAACAAGGAATCAGAGAAAGATGAGACTAAAAAAGTCACACCTAAAGAAGAAAAAATAACTGAGGATAAGAAAGAAAAGAATGAATCAGAGAAAGATGAGACTAAAAAAGCTGCATCTAAAGAAGAAAAAGTAACTGAGACTAAAAAAGAAAATAAAGAACCAGCAAAAGCAGAAGATAAGAAAGAAAATAAAGAATCTATAAAAGAAACTGATAAGAAGGAAGTTCCTAAAGGACAAACTGTTCCAGAAAATAAGCAAGAAGTTCCTAGCAAAGAAACTCCAAAAATAACTTCAGATAAAACAGATTCATCTAATAATAAAAAACAAGAAACCTCAGAGAATAATGCGCCAGTTAAAAATAAAGTTTTATCTGCAACATTATCAGGGCGTGATGTAGCTGTATCTTTTGATAAAAACAAAATAAAAGCTGACGATGTCTTTGTAGGTGCGATAAATGATGAGAAACTAAATAAAACTATTATTGAAAAATTAGGTAGTGAATATAAAGTTATTGAAGTTTTTGAAATTCATTTTAAAAAAGATGGGAAAAAAATAGATAGTGATGCTGAACGTACAGTTAAAGTATCAGTAGTGAAAAATGATAATGCAGAATTAGAAGTATATCACATAGCAGACAACAATATTCTAGAAAAAGTTGAAAGTAGCTTTAGTGATAGTTCGCTGCAATTCAAAATAAACCACTTCAGCAAATTTACTATTCTAGAAAGAATTAGAGTAGGAGCTAAAGATTTAGAAAGCCGTGTTCAAATAGTAACACCGGTTAAAGCAGAGTATAAAGCTGAAAATAAAAAAGAGGATTCTGATAATAGTAATAAGGTTAATAATGACAAAAAAGAAGAATTACCTAAAACTGGCTTAGAGTCAGAGAAGACTACTAGTATAGCGTTATTAGCTCTAGGGACAGCAATAGCGATTAGAAGAAAACAAAAACAATAGAATCTATTAAATTTAAAGTAGAGAAATTAAAAATAAATAAACTCGAAATTAGGAGGTATCCTAGTTTCGAGTTTATTTTTCATTTATGAATTTATGTCCAATATATTGAAAGATTCTCACCATTTTATTTTCTAAAGGAGTTTGAACTTTGAAAAAGAAGTAGTGATCCCTTTTATCTTTTGATTTATTAGCAGTTAATCTGAAAAAATTACTATTGTTATTTACCATTAAATTTAGAATATCGTCTGTTAAAAATGTTAAGGGTACATTTAATGCAGAATATTTATAGAAATCTTTTTCGAATTGATCGTAATTACTACTAAAATAATCAAATTGGACTTCATGTTGATTAAGTCTGTTCATAGTCTAATTCCTCTGCTAAAGAAACTTTTAGAATATCGCTGATTGAAATTTGTAGTATATTTTGTTTAGTTGAAAAATAAATAATATCGTTAGTACAATCAACCACCTTTCCTAGATATGGTTCACGTTGAGTAGAGGTATATAAATACGATAGACCTTTAAAGAAATATAGTTGGTTTAATAGTAGTCTTTTTTCGTCTTCATCCATATTGTTCGAAAAATCTATAGTGTCACCTTGGGTATTAATCGCGGTAGTGTGTTCTGAGATGAAAAAGCCCATCCACTTAGCCATGCCACGGTCAGCGTATTCTCTTGCAGATTTATAGGGAAGATAATTTCTATTTATCATATTATTCCATCCATGCCACCAGCATGGCCTCCTACTAATTTACTTCTTTCTTTTACACGTGAACCTTCCATTAACATACTTCCATTTTGAACTGACAAGAATCCGTATTTATCACGTATAGTATCTAGTGTTTTATCAATTTTTCTTTGTTTTTCAATAGTTTCAATATCATCGAATAACGTATAGATTGTAAGATTATCATCTATTAGATTATCATATCTAACTGCAATAGAACGTACGGCACCACCGTCATATTTACTTCTAAAAAGTGATAGAACATGATCGGTTAATTGTTTTGTGCTTTGAGTAGGGTTGATTTTTTTAGATGCATTAATAGATTTTTTGCTTTCAATTCTACTGTAACTGATATGGATATGTACTGATTTTGCCTTTTTCTTAACTCTTCTTAGTCTTATCGCGACTTGTTCTGCCATTTCTGACAAAACTAGTTCTATTTCTGTTCTAATCTTATAATCTTTAGGTAGTACTTGTGAATTACCTAAGCCTTTTGATTTCGGTTTATAAGGTTTTGAAGGTTTGCTTTCATCGATTCCATTTGCGTGGAACCATAAGTGAACTCCAATTATACCAAATTCCTTTTTTTAATATATCTGGATTAGTATTTGCTAAGTCTTTAACAGAATATATTTTTTAATTTATTTAATCTTTTTTCTGTTCTGTTTCCTATCCCCCAAAAATCAGTAAGTGAAGATATGTTCCATACTTTTGTTTCAACATCTTCATATGACCAATTAGCGCGCATAGTTGGAGTTTTTTTCGCCTCATTATCTAGAGCAAGTTTTGCCAAAAGAGGATTTGCATTACTCATTCCTACAGAGGAGTAAACACCTGTTTTTTTCCATATATCATGTTGGATTTTTGCGCAAAATTATGTCCAATTTTTCTTTTCTTGTTTTTGTAGAATCTTTTATGAAGTAATTGAGTGATTGCGTTAAATCGATAAATCCTTCGTCTATAGAATAGGGATGAATATCTTCATCTGGAACATAATTTTTAAGTACGTTAAGTATCTGTATATTTTTTTCGATATATAGAGTCATTCTTGGGGGGACGATGAGTGTTTTTTTGGCCCAAGCTTCAATATGATTGATATATGTTGAGTTATTTCAAGACCTTGTCTTTTTGCGTTATAAAATGAAAAGCGTCGCGTATTAATATCGAAGGGAAGATCATAACTTCTACCTACATTATTTTTCCAAAGACTTCTTTGAAAACAGGGGAACTTGCTAATATTAAACTGTTAGAGTTGTCACTTCTGCTCATTACACAAAGTGAGGTTGTTAAAGGATTAAGTCCACGGTCTACGCATTCTACACTTGCATAAAAAGACTTCATATCTATAAAGGCTATGTCTGAATGAGTTTCTAATGTATAGTCGATTATTCCCATATTATTACACCTCTTTTATAGGTTTAAATGAATCTGTAACAACTCCTACTATATTTACTTCTTCTATCGGTGCTATGATGTCTTTGTAGTTGTCATTAATAGAAACTAGATGAACTGTATTTTCTTCTAGAAAGACTTTTTTTATGTATGTTTCCTCATTGTAGACTACTGCATAATCCAATCCGTCAAAATCGTATCCAGTTTTTTTAATCAAGGCAACATCTCCGCTGTAGTATTTTGGTTCCATAGAATCCCCATCAATCCAAGAGGCTATATCGTGTGATATGTCTTTGTCGAAGTAAACAGTATCGAACTCATAATCTTCATAATAAAAATTACCTAAACCAGCGGATAATTTTGCGTGAACTTGATATTTATATAATTGAGAAACATATAGCTCGTTAGCCATGGTCAAAAGTTTCTTTTGATTTATCTCGTTTAATTGGAGATATTTATTAACTATCTCATACTCTGATTCAAAGTAAGTAGTCTCTACATTAAAGTAAAGTGCCAGTTCGTCTAAATTTTTTTTATTAGGTATGTATTTTCCTTTTTCCCAACTATTGTAGGCGGCACGTGTAACACCAAGGTGTTTAGCTACTGCAGTTTGAGAAACTTTTTGTTTAGTACGTAAGGATTTCAATCTATTATTACAAAACATAACTACCTCCACATAATATTTTGTAAAGTTATAACTTTACAAAATATTATAAATGATAATAAGGAATTTGTCAAAAGAAAATAAAAGGGGAGTGACTCAAAAATCGTAAATCGATTTGTTGAATCACTCCCGCTCTAAAGAGTGTATTAAATTTATGGATTCATATTAACACGGTGCCATTCGTTTATAACATAAGAAATTTGTCCTACTTGATCTAATCCAACAAGGTTTACTTCTTCAGTAGCAGGGGTAGCTCCGCCTAAACCTGCAGTATATAAAGCGATAATGTAAGGTGTTTTCTCATAAACAATAGCATCAACATTTAGTGCTTCTTTTACATATCCAGGTTTTTGTTCTATTACTAGATTTGGAAGATAACGTTTATAGTAGTCTCCTGGGAAAGATTCACCAATATATGCACGAATATCTTTATATTTTTCTCTATTATCCCACAAGTGTTGTAATACTTGAATATAATAGTTAGTTGTTGTTTTATTTTCTGTACTAAAGTTTTTTAATTCTGCTTTAGACTCACCGTAGTTGCTATACATTTTGTATACTTCGCTCATACCTCCAAGACGATCGGCAAGGGCGTACGCAGGAGTATTTTCTGAATGAACTAATGAATAGTATTGCATTTGGGGAATAGTCATAGCCCCTTTAAAAACTTTAACATATGTGTTGTGTTCACCATCATATTCATAGTAAGTGTTAGTAATATCATAACGTTTAGTCATAGATAAGTTATATTTTTCAAAGTTATCTACTACTAACATATTAAGTGGCAATTTATATGTAGAACCAGCAGTCATAGGTTGAGTTTCATTCATTTCAATTAACTCACCAGTTGCTAGGTTTTTATATGAAAAAGCTATTTGTGAGTTTTTTATCCCATATTCTTTTGCATATGCTTGTATAACTTCAGGTAAAGTCATATTAGCATAATCATAATATAAACCATATGCATTCATAGTAGGGGTATCAGCTTTCATAACAGCTTGTTTTTCTTCTAAGCTCTTACCTTTTTTTCTGGTTCTTTTGTTTTTTCTATATTGTCATGATTATCTTTTGTTGTATCGTTTGTATTAGTATTGTGATCGTTACTTTTCCAAAATGATTGTATATATTTAAAGTCGAAAAAGTTAACGTTGTGGAAACGTCCGTAATAATACAAACTAGCAATTACTACAGAGAATAGTAGTATTACTGATATTATAATTTTTTTTATTTTTGACATACAAGCTCCTGTATAAACTTATTTAATTAACTTAATAATTATAATAGAATATGTTTTAAAATTCAAGAAATAGATAGTTAATATAATAAGATAAATATATGAAAATAATGAAAGAGAAATATTATATGTGTAAGAAGATACGGTTAAATATATAATTTCGAAATTATAATAGAAAATGATATATATTATAAAATATTTTCAATTGAAATTAATAATATAAATCAATAAGAAAGCTCATGCTCTAAAAGAAGATTGATGAAATTATAATATTATTTTGCTGTCATTATGTATAAAATTATGGTAATATGATATGAATTAGAAATTTTAAAAAGGTTAGGAGATTTAATGACAAAAAATAATCAAAAACGTTTAGTTATATTTTTTATAGTGATGTTTGGTCTTATTGCGAGTGGTTACAATAATTTTTTGAAGCCTTTGGATAGTATAATTATTAATTTTATTCAAGGTTTAGAAAATCCAATGCTTACAAGCATATATTTAAATACAACAAATATAGCAGATCAAAAACCTAGTGTAATAATAACTGCTATAATAGTTATTATTTTATTTGTGAGTAAGTTTAAAAGAGAGGCTCTATTTTTAACTCTTACAATGGGAACGTGTGGTATAGTGATGGCGTTTATTAAGATAATTTTTAATCGTCCTAGACCTAATATTCATCGTTTAGTAGAATTAAATAGCTTAAGTTTTCCTAGTGGGCACACGACTTCAGCGACAATAATGTATTTAACATTGGCGTTAATATTTATTAAATTATCGAAGAAAGGAAATAATAATTATTTTCCTATTCTTATAGCGATAATGGGAATTTTATTTATAGCGACTTCTAGAGTATATTTAGGAGTACATTATCCGACGGATACGATGGCGGGGATGTGTTTAGGTAGCGTAATAGTATTAACTTATAATCTTATTTATTATGATAAAAAGTAGAGGTGAGGTAATATGAAAAAAGTTTTATTAATAACAGGTTCATTCGGAAATGGGCATCTTCAAGTATCAAAAAACATTAAAGAAACATTTGAAAAATATTATGCTGATGAGATTGATGTTATTGAAACAGACCTGTTCTTACAAGCACACCCGAATTTGACTCCGGTGTTAAAAAAATTATATTTATATAGCTTTTCATATTTTAGAGATATTTACGGATATTTGTATTATGCAGGAAAAAATCATAGTAATATCTCTGCTTATAGATATTTTAGTTCTGAGTATTTGAAAAAACTAGTAAAGCAAGCTAAACCAGATATTATTGTCTCAACATTTCCAACTCCAGCTTTATCATTATTGAAAGATAGGCAGATACCGATAGTTAATATAATAACGGATTATCATTTTCACAAAAGTTGGTTAACTAAAGGTGCATTTAGATATTATGTAGCGACAGATGAAACTGAAAAAGAGTTATTGAAGTTAAATGTAGAAAAACAAAAAGTTAAGAAATTTGGAATACCGATTGCTGAAAAATTCGATAATAAAATGGATGCTGAACAATGGTTGGAAGATAATAAATTATTTATAGATAAAAAGACAGTTTTATTATCTGCTGGTGCTTTTGGGGTATCTACTGATTTTTCGAATCTTATCGGGAAAATACTGAAGAAAAATAAAGATACTCAAGTAGTAGCAATCTGTGGTAAAAATAGAGCATTAAAGAATAAATTAGAAATTGATTATGCTGAACAAAAAATGGTTAAAATTCTAGGATATACTGAAAATATGCGAGAATGGATGCAGACTGCTGATGTGCTTATAACTAAGGCAGGAGGAGTAACTATTTCTGAAGCATTAGCAAGTAATATTCCACTGATTCTTTTTAATCCTGTTCCCGGACAAGAGATGGAAAATGCTGTCTACTTTAGGAAAAATGGAATGGCAAAAATCGCTAAAAATTTAGAAGAAGTACTAGATTGTTTAGAAGAACTATTTTTTGAAGATAATATTAAGAAGATTAAATACAATATGATAAAAAATTATTTACCGCATGCAAGTTATAATATTTGCAAAGATATTATGGGGATCTTAGAATTGAATAAAGTATAATATTAATTAACTTTATATGTGTTCTGAGTAAGGGTGACTCGATAAAATCGATTTTTCTGAAATCAAGATTTTTGAGTTACTCTTTTTTATTTTATCAAAATAATATCTTTAATATATAAGATAAAGTTGTAACTTTGTATACCAGTTGAGTAAAGTTAAGTGTGATTTTTACTGATTTGTTGCTGTGTTCAACTCTTATCTTATCTTTTTCTCTTTCTATTGTTATGGTATAATAGAATATAGAGTGAGTTGTTAGAAAGCATTTAAGGACTAATACAACGGTTAAGAAGTAAGAAATAAAAATTAAAATAAAACATTTAGGAGATAAGAGTGAGAGTAGTTTTACTTTGTAGGTATGATGGTAGTAATTACCATGGATTTCAAATACAACCAAATAATAATACAATTCAAGAAGAAATTGAGAAAAGTTTAAAGAAAATTAATAAAAAAGATGTACGACTTTATATGAGTGGAAGAACGGATAGTGGGGTTCATGCTTATGGTCAGGTATTGCATTTTGACACGGATTTGAATATTCCAGATGAAGCATGGGTTAAGGCGCTTAATGCTACTATTCCGAAAGATATTAGGATAGTGGGGGCGACGTCAGCTTCGGAAGATTTTCATGTTAGGTATAATAGTACACAAAAAACATATTATTATAAACTTCATATTGGAAGAGAAGTGGATCCATTCTTACTAAATTATGTGGGTAAACATAGTTTTGATTTTAATTTCGAAAAAGCTCAAGAAGCTTTGCAATATTTTATAGGAGAACATGATTTTTCATCATTTTGTTCGAAAAATTCTAGTGTTGAGGATAAGGTTAGAACGATATATAGTTTAACTATGGAGAAAGATTTGATTAATCCTAATATTGTAAACTTTGAAATTACTGGGAATGGTTTCTTATATAATATGGTTAGAATAATTATCGGAACTATACAAAATGTCGCTGCAGGTAAATATGAAGCGAATTATGTTAAAGAAATATTAGAAAAAAAGGAACGACAATTCGCAGGACCGAAAGCTGATGCAGCAGGATTGTATCTTAAAGAAGTGCTTTATGATGATGATAAAATAAATAAATTTATAAATAATAGTTTAAAAGCTTATTGTAATAAATAATAGATTGGAGTGATTCAAAAATCGTGATTTTGTAGAAATCGATTTTTTAGAGTCATCCCCATACAGTTTATGAATTCTCATATAAACTTTGTTAAAATTTAGGACTTTTGAATCATCCCCATTTAGTTTGAGAAAAATCGGGATATTTGGTATAATAAAAAGATATTCTGTAGAAAATTAGGTAATAAAATGATAAAATTTGAAGATGTTTTTTTTCAATATTCTAGTTCTAAAAAGACTGCATTATCAAATATAAATTTAGAAATAAAAGAAGGGCGTTGGCTTAGTGTTTTAGGAAAAAACGGTAGCGGAAAGTCAACGCTTATGAAGTTGATTTATGGGCAGAATTTAGCAACTTCTGGGAAAGTAACTTTTAATAATAAAGAATACAATAAAGAACTTTATGATGATATAAAAAATAAAATAGCTATTGTTTTTCAAAATCCTGATAATCAATTCGTAGGATCTACCGTAGAGGAAGATATAGCATTTGGACTTGAGAATAGAAATGTTCCTCAAGAAAAGATGGATGAGATAATAGATAGAGTATTAGAAATTGTTGATATGACGGATTATAGAAAATATGAGCCCTCATCATTATCAGGTGGGCAAAAACAAAGAGTGGCAATAGCATCTTCGCTAGCTTTAGATCCGGAGATTTTAATATTGGATGAGGCTACGAGTATGCTTGATCCTAAAGCTAAAAAGTCTATTTTAGAGTATATAAAAAAAATAAATAAAGAAAAAGGAATAACTATAATCTCTATCACTCACGATGCAGAAGAGAGTGTTTATTCAGATGATATTGTCATATTAGAAAGCGGAGAAATAGTTTATCAAGGGAATTATACAACGCTATATGCTGATACTGAGATTTTAGAAAAATATAGCTTAGAGGTTCCTTTTGTAGAAAGAATAAAAAAAGACTTAAACAATTACCTGAATCAAGAAATATTTGAAATAGAAGAAGACGAGGGGAGTGTAGTAAGGAAAATATGCAAATTAGTTTAAAAAGTGTGAACTATACTTATAATTATAAGACCCCATATGCTAGAGAAGTCTTAAAAGATATAAACTTAGAGATAGATGAAGGAAGTTATACGGTAATAGTAGGTAAGACAGGTAGCGGAAAGTCTACCCTTATAGAGCATATTAATGGCTTATTATTACCTACAAAAGGAGAAGTAGCAGTAGATAATATATTGATTACTAATCCACAGAGTAAAAAAGAAAGAAGAGAATTGGCTAAAAAACTGAAAATATTAAGACAAGATGTTGCGGTGTTATTCCAGTTTTCTGAACAGCAGTTATTTGAAACAAGCGTATTAAAAGATATTATCTTTGCACCCTTAAATTACGGAGTAGCAGAAGAGAAAGCTATCTTAAAAGCAAAAGAATTAATAAAATTAGTAGGACTTGACGAAAGTTACTTGGATAAATCACCTTTTGAATTGTCAGGAGGAGAGATGAGGAAAGTTGCCTTATGTGGTGTACTTGCCTTAGAACCTAAAGTACTAATATTAGACGAACCTACAGTAGCTCTAGATTATCAGAGTCGTGAGGAAATCATGGCTATGGTGAAAAGACTTAAAGAAGAGTTTAATATGACGATAGTACTTGTAACTCATAATATGGATTATGTATTGGAATATGCGGATAAAGTTTTCGTCTTGAAAAATGGAGAAATTAGTTTTGAAGGAAAGGTAGAAGACCTTTTCTTGAATGAACAAGTACTCAAGGAGAATTCATTAGAATTACCAGAAGTATTGAAGTTTTACAAAAAATTAGAAGCAAATAATATAGTATTGGATGTATTTCCTAGGAAATATGAAGAATTAATTAATGCTTTAAAAAATAAGATAGGAAGTAGTAGAAATGAATAATTCGTTAATAAGTAAGTATATTCCATTAAATACTATTATTCATAATCTTGATCCGCGAGTTAAAATATTTTTTGTGATTTGGTACTTAGTAGATGTCTTTATTGCATATAATGTGTTAGAATTTTTTATCTTAATATTAATGCTACTAGTAATTGTTATATTATCAAAAACAAGTCCAGCATTTTTAATTAATAGTGTAAAAGCTATTAGTATACTAATTTTATTTACTTCATTAATTCATCTTGTTTTTAATAAAAAAGGTAGCGTGTTGTATGAAGTATTAGGTTGGAAGATTTATAGCGGTGCACTTTTAGGAATTGCATTGATTACAGTCAGGTTTATTCTGGTTGTTGCGATTATGGTTGTCTTTATGGCTACTACTTCACCAACAGAAATAACGAGTGCTATAGAAAAGAGTCTTGGATTTCTACAGAAGGTAGGGGTGCCAATCTCAACTTTTGCGCTAGTATTATCTATATCACTTAGATTTATTCCGACTATATTAGAAGAAACTAATAGAATAATAAATGCACAGGTTTCACGTGGTTCAGATTTTAATGAAGGAAGCCTAGCGCAGAAAGTAAGGAAGTTTATTCCTATACTGATACCATTATTTATAGCTACTTTGAAAAGGGCTGATGAGCTTGCTACTGCAATGGAAGTAAGAGGCTATTCTACTACCGGTATAAGAAGTAAGTATAAAGTACTAAAATATAATAAACTAGATTATTTAAGTTATATATTAATAATAGTTATTACAATATTTATAATGTTAGTGTAGTATGAAATTTTAGAAAGGAGATAGGATGGAAACTGAAATAATTAATATTTCGAAAAGTGAAAGTAAAGAAGAAATATACAGTAAGTTAACTGAGTATTACAAAAGAGGAAAGCTTGTAGCTATTCCAACAGAAACTGTTTATGGCTTAAGTGCTAATGCTATGGATGATGAAGCGGTGAGTAAGATATATGAGGCAAAAGGTCGTCCTAGTGATAATCCACTAATCGTTCATTTTTATGAAATGAGTCAGCTAGATGAGATTGTTGATTATAGTGATGAAAATGTTAAGAAACTTATAGATAAGTTCTGGCCAGGTCCAATGACTTTAATTTTAAATGTTAAAGAAAATAACGGTATTTCTAAAAAGGTTACGGCTGGTTTAAACACTCTTGCTGTTAGAATGCCATCTAATGTTACCGCTCGAGGAATATTAAAGGAAACTGAAATTTTATTAGCAGCACCAAGTGCTAATACAAGTGGAAAGCCATCTCCGACAAAATTTGAACATGTGTATCATGATTTGAATGGGAAAATAGATGTAATAATCGAAGATGAACAATCGGATATCGGTTTAGAAAGTACGGTTATTGATTGTACAAGATATCCACTTGTTATTGCACGCCCTGGGGATATTACTAAAGAAGACATTGAGTCTGTATTAGGAGAAGGTAGTGTGAAGTATAATGAAGAAGTACTTACACAGAATGTCGCACCTATATCGCCAGGAATGAAATATAGACATTATTCTCCTGAAGCGGAATTAGTATTGTTTAATGATTCATTTGAAAATTTAATAAATATTTTAAAAGATAAAAATCAAAAAACCGGTTTCATTACATATAAAGAAATGGAATCTAGAGTTGATGATTTAAATGTTTCTATAAAATATTTAGCAGAGAATGAGAAAAGTGTTGAACAATCTAATAAAAATTTATATAATATTCTAAGGGAGTTTGATGAAGAAAAGGTAGAGGAAATTTTTATACTACCAATCGAAGAAACGAAAGAGAATAAAGCTTTGTTAAATAGACTTAATAAAGCTATAAGTAAAAAATAAAATAGGAGATTTGTAATGAAAAAGTTATATGTAGTTATACCTTGTTACAATGAAGAAGAGGTATTAAACGAGACTGCAAAAAGATTAGAAGTTAAAATGAATTCTATGATAGAAGAAGATTTAATTTCAAAAGATAGCCGTGTTGTCTTAGTGAACGATGGTTCAAAAGACAGAACATGGGAAATGATAGAAGAACTTCATGAAAAAAATCCGTTATTTAGTGGTATTAATTTAAGTAGAAATAGAGGACACCAAAATGCACTTTTAGCAGGACTTATGACTGTTAAAGATCACTGTGATGTAAGTATTTCTATGGATGCTGATTTACAAGATGATATTAATGCTATGGATGAAATGATGAAGAAATATCTAGCGGGTGCTGATGTAGTTTATGGTGTTCGTTCTGCAAGAACTACGGATACATTCTTTAAACGTTTCACAGCCGAAGCATTCTATAAAGTAATGGAAAAACTGGGAGCAAATACAGTGTTTAACCATGCTGACTATCGTTTAATGAGTAAACGTGCGTTAGAAGGATTAGCTCAGTTTAAAGAAGTAAACTTATTCTTACGTGGTATTGTTCCTATGATAGGATATCCAAGCGATATTGTTACATATAAACGTGCAGAAAGATTTGCTGGAGAAAGTAAATATCCATTATCTAAGATGTTAGCATTTGCTTTCGAAGGAATTACTTCTTTATCTGTAAAGTTAATTAGATTTATCACTGTAGGCGGAGCATTAATGATATTTATTGCTGCGATAGTATTTTTCTACACATTGTATAGTTATTTTGCAGGAGTTGCAAGACCAGGATGGTCAAGTTTAATGATATCAATGTGGTTTATCGGTGGAATGATTATGATTTCACTAGGTATTGTGGGTGAATACGTAGGTAAAATCTACTTAGAAACAAAAGGACGCCCAAGATTTATTGTTGAAAAATTCTTAAACGAAGAGAAAAACGAAGAGGAATAATTGACAATGAACAAGGAAATATTAAATAAATTTTCTAACTTTTTAGTAAAAGTTATAGCTGTAATTTTCATGGTACTTATGGGGATAAACTCTTTATTAGTATTAACAAAAACAGCGATATTTCCTAAAGATTATCAAGAAACTTTATATTATGAAAATGTCAGTGCTATACTAAATATTATGTTCCTTATAATATTTAGTATAGTTATCTTAATATTAGCGAGATATTTGAAAAAAATAATAAATGTTCAAAGATTAGTATTGATAGTTATGATTTATGCCTTTATTATTAGTATCTTGTTTGCAATATTGAGAAGAGACTATGTTCAGTTTGATCCATTTAACGTAATAGATCAAGCTAATAATTTCATAAGGGAAAACTACAGTGGTCTTGATAAAGGAAATAATTATTTATACATATATTCACATCAAATTACAACAGTATTTTTATTCCAAATTATACTGTCATTATTTGGTAGAGCAACATTTATTCTATATATAATGCAAAGTTTTTCAATAAGTTTTATTATCTTTATGTTATATAAAATAGCTAATATAATGTTTGATGATGAGGATACGAATTATCTAGTTGTAATTCTTAGTGGTCTATGTTTTCCGTTAATATTCTATGTTGCATTTGTATACGGATTATTACCGGGTATGTTTTTAACATTACTGGCTTACTATTACTTTATAAAGTATACTAAACATAAAAAATGGTATATGTTAGTAATAAGTGCTATTAGCATTAATGTTGCGATACTATTTATAGGTAATAATATAATACATATGTTAGCTATATTCTCGGCAGCAGTTATTTATCTTATTAGAATTAGAGATAAAAAAGTGATTGCGTTTATGGTCAGCTGTCTGTTTTTAATGAGTGCCTCTAAGAGTTTAATCTACAACTATTATGAAGTGAAAAGTCAAAAGACCATTGCTGACGGTGTCCCAAAAATTACATGGATAGCTATGGGAATGCAAGAAGGAGATCGTGAAGCAGGTTGGTGGAATAGATTTAACTATGATATTATGCCAGAAGAAGATTATGATACAAATCGTATAACCGAAATCTCTAAGGATTCTATAAAACAAAGAGCAGAAGTGTTTAAGAAAAACCCAAGATATGCTGTAGATTTTTATCAAAGAAAATATGAAAATCAATTTTTAGAACCAACATTCCAGAGTTTATTGGTAACTGCACCACAAAGGAATTTTGATAATGAAACTAAGTTAGAAAAAGTAAAAGACTTTTTTATAAAACAAATTTACTTTGATGAAACTCATCACGTACTTACTTTTATTATGAAGGTATTTCAAGTATTTGTGTATATATTTTCTGTAGTATTTGCAGTAAATGTTTATAAGAAGAAAAAAGAAATATTAACTATAATTCCTGTAGCCTTCATTGGTGGAACGTTATTCCATATGATATGGGAAGCGAAAAGTAGATATGTATTTCCGTACTTTGTATTTTTAATTCCACTTGCTGCATATGGATTAATAATTGTAAGAAATAAAATAACTGAATATAGAAAAAATAAAGAGGAAAAAAATGAAAAAGGTAATATATAAAGCTTTTATCATAACGTTATTAGGATTAACAGTATCTGCTCCTGTGATAAAGGCTAACGATGGCTATGTACCCTTTGGAGAAAAGAAATTTACAGAAATTGAAAATAGTGAAAAAATAGAGTTCGATGACCTAAATCTTAAAGAGGCTTTAATAGAATACTATAAGTTTCATATTAATAAAGACTTTAAAGGTGAGGAAATAACTGTAGGTATGATGGAGCAATTTACAAGTCTATCATTACCTTGGAAAAACATTTTTTCTCTAAAAGGTTTAGAATACGCTGTTAACTTAAAAAGTCTAAACTTATCTAATAACTTTATTGAAGATATTACACCATTAGAAAAGTTAGTTGAATTAGAAGATTTAAATCTTACAAACAATAAAATAAAAGATCCAAAGAGTTTAGCTAAATTAACAAAGTTAAGGCAATTAGTGCTTAGAAAAAATTTAATGAATAATTTAGATTTTCTAAATGACCTAAAAGTAGAATCATTAGATATTTCGATGAACAGTGTTTTAAAAGATTATATTCCGAATAATTTAAAACTAGAAAATCTAAGAAGTCTAAATCTTTCAGGTATAGGTTTAGATAATATATCATTTTTAAAAAATGCAGGGAAACTTGAGCGTTTAGTTGCTGAAGAAAATGCTATTAAAGACTTAACTCCATTAGCTGAATTGAAGACTTTAAGAACTTTATATTTAGATAGAAATAATATTAGCGACATTACAGCGCTTAAAGATTTGGTTAGTTTAGAAGAACTACTATTATATAAAAATAATATCGAGAATGTAGATGCGTTAAAAGATAAAAAATATCTATATCGACTAATGTTAAATGATAATCTAGGTTTAAAAAATATAGATGCATTAAAAGATGTACCAAATATTTCTAGCATAGATATATCTAATACTTCGGTAACCGATATTTCAGCATTAAAGGATGCTAAGTATCTATATTATATCGCTTTGAAAGATACAAAAATTAGTGACGATGATATAACTGCATTTGAGAAAAGTAATCTAGAAGTTAAAAAATCTAATAACATTGATAAAAAGATAGAAATAGTAAAAACAGAAGCTGCGAAATATTTTAGTATTAAAAATTATATTTTTATGGTATTAATGCTAATTTTTACTTTTAGTGGTATTAGAAGTTACTGGAGAAAAAATAAATAAAATGCAAAAGATAGATGAGTTTCCCCTTGAAATTCATCTATCTTTGTGCTAGAATTACATTAATGAAATAAATCAACATATACTTAGGACAAGATATATATTTAACTTATTTAAGAGAGGGTATGGTGCTGAAAATACCTATAAGCAATATATGTTACTACCTAGCAATAGTATTAACATAGTTAGTGAGCTTTATTCACAAAGAGGAAGTACATTTACTTCGAATTTGGGTGGTACCACGAAAATATTCGTCCCTTCTTTAGTTTTGGCTAGAGAAGGGATTTTTTAATTTTTGAGTAAGTTAGACTAAGTATATAAAAAAGAAGGAGACCTTAATATGGCTAAATTAGTTTTTCCAGATGGAAATGTAAGAGAATATGATAATAAAACACCATTAGAAATCGCTGAAAGTATTAGTGTAAGTCTTAAGAAAAAAGTGATTTCTGCAAAATTAGATGAGGATTATATCGAAGTTAACAAACCAATAACAAAAGATGGTCACTTAAAACTTATCGTTGCAGATGATGAAGATAAAGATAGTTTATATGTATTACGTCACACTTGTGCACACGTATTAGCGCAAGCATTAAGAAGATTATATGGTAAAGATGTACACTTCGGTGTTGGTCCAGCTATTGATGGTGGATTCTACTATGACTTTGATGCTGAATATAAAGTATCAGAAGAAGACTTTAAAGCAATCGAAAAAGAAGTTAAGAAAATTATTAGCGAAAACTATGCAATTGAAGGTCGCGAAGTAAGTAAAGAAGAAGCTTTAGAAATCTTTAAAGAAGATCCATATAAAGTAGAATTAATTAATGACCTTCCAGCTGATGAAGTTATTACAGTTTACACACAAGGAGACTTCACTGACCTTTGTCGTGGTGGACACCTAAGTGCAACTTCAAAAATTAAAGAATTTAAATTATTATCTGTAGCTGGTGCATACTGGAGAGGTAATAGTGATAATAAAATGTTACAACGTATCTACGGAACAGCTTATTTCACTAAAGAACATTTAGAACAACACTTAGTACGTCTACAAGAAGCACGTGAACGTGATCACAGAAAACTAGGTAAAGAATTAGGAATCTTCACTACAAGTCAAAAAGTTGGTGCTGGATTACCATTATGGTTACCAAATGGTGCTACTATCCGTCGTACTATCGAAAGATATATCGTTGATAAAGAAGTAGAGTTAGGATATGACCACGTTTATACTCCAATTATGGGATCTAAAGATCTATATATTACAAGTGGACACTGGGAGCACTACCAAGAAGACATGTTCCCACCAATGGAGATGGATCACGAAACAATGGTACTTCGTCCTATGAACTGTCCTCACCATATGATGGTTTATAAAAATGAACGTCACTCATACCGTGAACTTCCAATCCGTATCGCAGAGCTTGGAATGATGCACCGTTATGAAGCAAGTGGTGCAGTAAGTGGATTACAACGTGTTCGTGGTATGACTCTAAACGATGCTCACATTTTCGTACGTCCAGATCAACTTAAAGATGAATTTAAACTTACTGTAGGACTTATCGAAGAAGCATATAAAGATTTAGGTATTAAAAACTTTAGCTACCGTCTATCATACAGAGATCCAGAAAACACTGAGAAATACTTCGATGATGATGCAATGTGGAACAATGCTCAACAAATGTTGAAAGAAACTGCTGACGAGTTAGGATTAGACTATGTTGAAGCTGAAGGTGAAGCTGCATTCTACGGACCGAAACTTGACGTTCAAGTAGAAACAGCAATCGGAAAACAAGAAACATTATCTACAATTCAATTAGACTTCTTATTACCAGAGAGATTCGAATTAGAATATATTGGTGAAGATGGAAAAGCTCACCGTCCAGTAGTTATCCACCGTGGTATCGTATCAACAATGGAAAGAATGGTTGCCTTCTTATTAGAAGAGTACAAAGGAGATTTACCAACATGGTTATCACCAAACCAAGTACGTATTATCCCAGTAAACAATGACTACCACTATGATTATTCTAAAGAAATCATGCAAGAACTTAAAAAAGCTGGTGTTAAAGTAGCTATCGATGATAGAGATGAAAAACTAGGATATAAAATCCGTGAAGCAGCAAGCAAAAAAATTCCATATACTTTAGTAATTGGAGATAAAGAAGTAGAAAACAGAAATGTTAATGTTAGAACATTTGGTTCATTAAACCAAAAAGAAGAAAGCTTTGCTGAATTTAAAGAAAATATCTTAAGAGAAATCAACGAAAGATTAATCGAGAAAAATGCATAGTAAAATAGGGAGTGACTCAAAAATCGTGATTTCGGAGAAATCAATTTTGTCGAGTCAACCCCGCACAGTTTATTGGATATCTAAAAAGCTTTTATAAAGCGATTTAAGATATCAATAAACCACTGCGTCTATGGTTTTTCATATGAACTTTGTAAAATTTTAGAATTTTTGGGTAAGCTCATAATCATAATAAGGAGAGATATAATGTTAACTCAATTAACAAAAAATGTAAAAAAAGGTCAAGTTAGAGTAAAAATTAAAACTACTCACGGAGATATGACTTTCAAACTATTTGAAAAAGATATTCCAAAAGCAGTAGAAAACTTTTTAACTCATGCAAAAAATGGTTACTATAAAGGTATTATTTTCCACCGTGTAATTAAAGATTTTATGATTCAAGGTGGAGACCCAACTGGTACAGGTATGGGAGGAGAATCAATTTGGGGACGTAGTTTCGAAGATGAATTCTCAATGGATTACTTCCACTTCTACGGTGCGTTAAGTATGGCGAATGCTGGACCAAACACAAATGGAAGTCAATTCTTTATCGTTCAAAATTCTCACGTAGATGCTAGAACTTTACAAGCACTTGAACAAGGCGGTTGGCCACAAGAAGCTGTTGAAGGATATGCTAAACTAGGGGGAACTCCTCATTTAGATCACCGTCACACAGTATTTGGACACCTAATCGCTGGTGCAAAAACTTTAGAAGCTATTGCAGCTGTAAAAACTGGAGCTCAAGATAAACCAGTTGAAGAAGTTGTAATCCTTGATATAGAAGTTAAATAAATATAAGAAAACAAGATTAATAAGAGATTAATCTTGTTTTTTATATATTTATGAAGAAATAATAATTATATAATTTTAGAATTTAGAGTATAAGATAATTTAAGAAATAAAAGAAAAGCATTATTAAGAATAAAATATTATTAGTTAATTTAAAATTCACTTTAAAATAAATTAAAAAAAAATAGAAAAAAACACTTTCAAATTGACTATTCATGTGATATAATTATGAAAGTTTGAATATAAAAAAAGGAGAAGAAGAATGGCAGAAAAAACAAGAGTAAAACCAATTCTAGATGTTCATGAAAAGCCTAACTTAGCTCTATGGGTAACGTTAAGCTTACAACACTTATTCGCAATGTTTGGAGCGACGGTGTTAGTACCAATTTTAACAGGATTGCCAGCAAGTACTGCTTTAACGACATCAGGTATTGGAACACTTACGTATTTATTAATAACTAGAGGTAAAATTCCTGCGTATTTAGGATCTTCATTTGCCTTCATTAATCCAATTATTGTGCTTTCAACTACTCACAGTGTTGAAACAGCAATGCTTGGTGCATTTTTAGCCAGCTTAGTTTATGGTGTTGTAGCAATGTTAATTTACAAATTTGGTGTAAATTGGTTACTTAAACTTTTACCACCAGTTGTAGTTGGACCAATTATCATTGTAATTGGACTTGGAATTGCTCCTACAGCAATCAATATGGCGATGTATAAAACAGTAGACGGAGCTAAAGTTTATGACTTAAAATACTTCTTAGTAGCTCTTATCACATTAGCAGCAACAATCTTTTGTTGTGTTGCTTTAAGAGGATTTGCGAAACAAATTCCAGTATTATTAGGAATTGTGTTTGGATATATAGTAGCTGTATTTGCAGGACTGGTAGATTTCAAACCAGTTATCGATGCTCCTTGGTTTAGCTTACCGAAGTTTACTATTCCATTTGTAACATATGCACCAGAGTGGAATGTTGCAGCATTAGCAATGGTACCTATTGCTATAGTAACTATTAACGAACACATTGGTCACCAAATGGTATTATCTGAAGTAGTAGGAAGAAACTTCTTAAAAGATCCAGGACTACACCGTTCGATTTTAGCTGATGGAACAGCGATGATGTTTGCATCACTTTTAGGTGGACCACCAAGTACAACATATGGTGAAAATATTGGGGTTCTTGCTATTACACGTATCTTCTCTGTATTCGTATTAGGAGGAGCAGCTGTATTCGCACTTATCTTAAGTTTTGTAGGTAAGTTCTCAGCTCTAATCTCTACGATTCCATCACCAGTTATGGGTGGTGTATCGATCTTACTATTCGGTATAATCGCATCAAGTGGACTAAGAATGTTAGTAGATGAAAAAGTAGACCTAAGTATCAATAGAAACTTAGTAATTTCATCAGTAATCATCGTTTTAGGTGTTGGTGGAGCAATGCTAAAATTTGAAAGCATTAACTTCGAACTTCCAGCAATGGCTCTTGCAGCTATCAGTGGTGTATTATTAAATGCATTCTTACCAAAAGAAGATAAAAAATAGAAAATAATTAAATAGCCAGTAACTTATATTAATAAGTTACTGGCTATTTTTTGTATAAAACAATATTTTAAATTAACATGTAGATTATATTTATAATAGTAAAGTATATTTTTAAGTAGGAATTATGATATTTTAATCTCTTATTTCTAGTAATTTTGAAAAACTAGGTAAATTCCGAATATTTTTATTGAATAACCAAAATAGAAAAATACTAAAAATTAATAAAGAAGTAATAATTATAATAGTTTTAATACTGTATTTTATACTTAATACTCCTGCTAATAAAGCTCCTAGAGGGCTAAATGCTATAGATAAACCAATCATAGTGGACATAGCGACATCTAATTTATCTTTACTTATGATGCATTGAATCATTGTTTGAGAATATGTGTTTAAAATCCCAATTAATATCCAGCCAAAAAGAAATAATGAAAAATTGATAATTTTGTTTATAATAGAATTATTGTTAAGTATGCTAAGTGCGCACCAAGATAGGGCTATACCTAGTGTAAATGTAGTGTATAGAGTACTTAACCTTATATTTTTTAGTGTCTGACTGTTAGAAAGAAAGGCTCCTATTAGGATACCAAGTCCAGATGCACTTAGTAAAATTCCATAATAATAACTAGTTTCCGAATACTCAGGAAGTAGCGTTAGTAGCGAACTGGTAGAAAAATTAATTATTATGATTCCTATTAATAATGGTTTTAATAGAGGAGTATTCCATATTTTTATACCGCTACTTAGTTTAGAAAAGTAGTTTTCTTCTACAGTATTAGTATTTTTAGATAAATTATTTGATAGGAAGATGAATATAAAGCTGTTGACAAAAAAAGTAATACTATTAATAATGAAAGCATATATTGTACCGAAAACTGTTATAATAAATCCACCTATTGAATTAAAGAGTGCATCACTACCTTGATAAGCTATAGAAAATAGTGAATTTGCTTTTACTAAATCTTCTTGTTTAACTATTTTTGGAAGTAAGGCAAGTTGAACAGGATAAACAATTTGATTAATGAAACTAATACAAACGATAAAAATTATTAGTGTAGTAATCTGTAGCTTATTTACATAGATTAGATAAGTAATAACTAGTAATATTATAGCTTGAAATAACTGTGAAATAATTAAAAACCTCTTTATATTAAATTTACTGATTAATGGTGATACAAATATTTGTAATATAGCTGTAAATGAAATTAGAAATAAAGTAATACCACTATAAAAAGTAGATTTAGTTAATGTGTAAATTAATGTTAAAGTAGCTATTGAATATATGCTATCACCGAAATTAGTGATTAATCTACCGAATAGTAAAATTGAAAAGTTTTTATTTTTAAACATAGACTCCACATCCTTTATAAAAATTTTAACGATAAAAAAATTTTGACAGTTAAAATATTATTTAACAGCTCCTAGCGAGCTGTAGAAATAATACTAATACTAACACTATTTTTATTTTCTGAGGAGAATTTCTTTTCTAGTTTTTTAACTTCATTCCAGAAATCTTTCATGTCTTCTTTATTTATATTGAAATTAACTGAAGTATTGTTAAATAAGTCGTTAAAGATACTAGGTGAAGGTACAAATGCCTGTGCAGTCGGTAGATAGTATTTTTGAATTATACCATTTATTGTATCTGTATCAACTACTTCGATAAAACTATTTTCCTCTAGAATATTAAGATGATAGTGTATTTTAGTTCTATTAATTTTTAATAGTTTAGCAAGTTCTTTTGAATTTTTCTTTTCTGTACCGAGTGTTGTAAGAATACTTATTCTTAAAGGATCAGAAATAACCTTTAGTTTCTCGATATCTGTTATATATTGTATATCTTTAATAATAATCATTCCTTTCTTACTAATATTATATAACTAACTCCATCAACTGTCAATTAACTTTGAACGTTAAAATTATATTTTTTATAACTTTGTTAAATTTAATGAAGTTTAGTCAAACAATAGTTTGACTACCTCTTTTATATTTGATATAATTTACTAGGTATATTAGTTAGTAAGAACTTACTAAAACTACAAGAAGAAATAAAAATTAAGGAGAATGAAATTGAAAAAACTATCAGCAATTTTATTAGGTTTGCTTGGTGTAGTAACATTATCTGGATGTTCTCAAGATGACAGATCTGGAACATTTTACGACATTTTCGTAAAACCAATGGATTTATCACTGAGCAAAATACATGAGTATACAGGAAGCTGGGGATGGTCAATAGTAATTATTACTTTAGTAATCAGATTATTAGTTTTACCGTTCATGTTAAATAACTACAAAGTACAAAATAAATCAAGAAAAGGACAAGAATTAGCTCGTCCAGAATTAGAAGTACTTCAGAAGAAACAACAAGCTGCCAAAGAAAAAGAAGCAAGAGCTATTTCTAATGAAGAAAAAATGCAAGCACGTAGCGAACTTATGGAATTACAAAGAGAGCAAATGGCTATTCTTAAGAAATATGACGCAATGCCATTAAGTTTAGGTGGGTGTTTACCAATGCTTATTCCTCTACCATTCTTAACTGGATTGTTCTATACTTTATCTAATCCTCTGTATTCAGCAGGAATTATTGATTCAACATTTTTAGGAGTGTTTAACCTTGGAACACGTTCATATACATTACCAATAATCGCGTTTGTAGTTTATGCTATCCAAACAAAAATACAAATGAGTTTAATGCCAACACCAACTCAGCCAGGTCAAGAGCAAATGCAAAGTCAAATGAAGATGATGCAATGGCTATCACCAATAATGATTACAGGATTCTCATTCTGGGTAGCTGGAGCGGTAGCCGTGTACTATATCGTAGGGGGATTATTCATGATATTCCAAACTTACTTAGGACATGCTTTATATCCACCGTATAAACCAGAAAAACAAAAGAAACAAACGTTTGATCCAGAGAAAGTAACATTAGTTTCTAACAAGAAAAAACGTAAATAGTTGAATAAATCAGTAAACATTAGAAATATTGTTTACTGATCTTTTTTTGAAAAAAAGTAATAAAAGTTATCAATATAGTTGACGTTAGGATATATATATGTTAGAATTATATTGTTGTGTAGCTCCTAAATAGCTACTACAACCGCACGTATAAGGTAAACAAGTGAGAAATCCACCTTATATGGCGAGTCTTAGTAAAAAATATTTAAGGAGGTGCAGATATGTACGCAGTAATTAAAACAGGTGGAAAACAACTACGTGTTGAAGAAGGACAAACAATCTTAGTTGAGAAGTTAGCAGCTGAAGTAGATTCTACAGTTACTTTTGACGAAGTAGTATTAGTAGGTGGAGAAACTACAAAAGTTGGTGCTCCTTTAGTAGCTGGTGCGACAGTAACAGCTAAAGTAGTTGCTCAAGGTAAAGGTAAAAAAATCACAGTATTTAAATACAAACCTAAAAAGAACAATCACCGTAAATTAGGTCATCGTCAACCTTTCACTAAATTAGTAGTTGAAAAAATTAACGCTTAATCATGATTAAGGTGGAAATCGTAAAAGAAGTTGAAGTTATTAAACAAGTAACAGTTGATGGACATGCTGATTATGCTGAACATGGTTCGGATATAGTTTGTGCAGGTGTTTCTGCTGTCATATTCGGTTTAATAAATGCAGTAGATGAACTAGATGAAGATGTTCAATTTGACATTTCGGCTAATGAAGATGTAACTGGACATTTAACATATAGATCGTTAAAATCTACAGATAAAGAGCAACTTCTACTAAATGCAATGTTAGTTGCATTAAAAACAATTGAAGAAAATTATTCAGATTATATAACTATTGAAGTAAGAGAGGTGAAATAGACATGATGTTACAATTAAATTTACAATTCTTCGCATCTAAAAAAGGGGTAGGTTCTACTAAAAACGGACGTGACTCTGAATCAAAACGTTTAGGTGCTAAAAGAGCTGATGGTCAGTACGTAACTGCAGGTTCTATCTTATACAGACAACGTGGAACAAAAATTTGGCCAGGAACTAACGTAGGAAAAGGTGGAGATGATACACTATTCTCACTAGTAGACGGAGTTGTACGTTTCGAAAGATACGGACGTAGCCGTAAAAAAGTTTCTGTTTATCCACAAGCTTAATAAGCATAATAAAAAGAGGTATTTACTTTATGTAGATGCCTTTTTTATTTTGTTAAAATATTAGTGTTTTATAGCTAAAGTATAAAGTAATTAAAGTAAATATTTGTAATAATATTTTAATATTTCTTGTTTCAGATTTTGGTTGTACTTTTAAAATTTATATGGTAAAATTTACTTGTGTGTTATATGATACACGCAACATATACTAGGAGGACAAAAAAGTGTCAGCACTTTGGCAAGAAATTTTATTTTCTTTTTTAGGAGGTCTTGGTTTATTCCTATTCAGTATTAAGTACATGGGGGACGGACTTCAATTAATAGCCGGGGAGAAAATGCGATATGTTTTAGATAAATATACATCTAAACCACTTATGGCTGTCTTAGCCGGAATTATAGTTACGATACTTATTCAGTCAAGTACAGGAACAATCGTAATTACTATAAGTTTAGTAGGAGCTGGATTATTAAAAACGAAACAAGCAATTGCTATTGTTATGGGTTCTAATATCGGAACAACATTAACATCATTTATCATCGGATTTAATATATCTAAATATGCGCTACCTTTATTATTCTTAGGAGCAGCGTTTTTATTCTTTACTCGTGCTAAAGTTGTAAATAATATCGGTCGTGTAATTTTTGGATTCGGGGGAATCTTTTACGCTCTAAAAATGATGTCTACAGCAATGGGGCCTATGAGAGATATGACTTGGTTCCAAAATGTATTAACGCATATTAATGATAGTGCAGTAGTAGGGGTAGGAGTTGGTACATTTTTAACTGTATTAATTCAATCTTCAGCAGCAACTATTGCAATTTTACAAAATCTGTATGCGGACGGAGCTTTAAGCTTAACTGGTGCATTACCAGTGTTATTTGGAGATAATATTGGGACAGCGATTACGACAGCTGCATTAGCTATGGTTGGAAGTAATATTGCTGCAAAACGTGTAGCAGCATCTCACGTATTATTTAACGTTATTGGTACTATTATCTGTTTAATAGCGTTAGTACCTTATGGTGCGTTTATTCAATATTTAGAAACAACATTAGGTTTAGAACCAAAAATGACTATTGCATCAGCACATGGTACATTTAATATTTTAAATACAATATTACAATTTCCATTCATTAATCTATTGGTGGTTATTGTAACGAAACTTATACCAGGTGAAGATGAGCAAATCAAATACAGTACACAATATCTTGATAAGTCACTAGTAACAAGTGCACCAGCGGTTGCATTAGGACAAGTGCAAAAAGAATTTGTTGAAATGTTAATTTTATCTAAAAAAAGTTTACGTAACTCAGTAGAGTACTTTATGAATCGTGATGAACAGTTACGAGAAAAAGGTGAAACTTATGAAGATGCAATTAACAATTTTGATGAACAAATGACTGATTACTTAACTCTATTATTTAGAGAAAAATTAAGTCCAAAAGAAGGTTTAATTGCTTCGACATTATTAGATGGAACTCGTGATGTTGAAAGAATTGGAGACCACGCTAGAGATATAGTGTTATCAGTAGATTATCAAATTAGGAAAAAAATGAAGTTTTCTGATACTGCAAAAGCAGAAGTTCAAGAAATGTATGATCTTTGTAATGATGTAATTTTAAAAACTATAAAATCACTAGAAGAAAACAACATAGCGTTAGCAGGTGCAGCGTTAGCAGCTTGTGAAAATATCTATGCACTTGAAAAAAATGCACGTAAACAACATACTCAACGTATGAAAGATGGAGTTTGTGAAATTCCAGCGGGAGTAGTGTTTATGGATTTAATCCAACACTTTACTCGTGTATGTGAACACACTAGAAATATTCTAGAAAAAGAAATTCAAGGTCAATTATAATTATGTCAAATAAACAAAAAATATATATTATATTATTTGTTATTATGTTGTTAATAATATTAGTTTTATATAAACTATATCAATTACAATTAGTTTAGAAATCAATAAGCGAAAATATAGAGAAATCAAAGTTATTTCTACTATGTTTTCGTTTTTTTTCTTTGTAAATACTAGCATTCGTGATATAATAAGGTAGTCGATTTATATAAAGTTTAAGAAAATATTGAAAGGAAATAAACATGTTTCAAGATAAAAAAGTTTATACAACACAATGGGCTGGAAAAACATTAACAGTTGAACTAGGTGAAATGGCTCGCCAAGCTAACGCAGCAGTAGTAGTAAAATACGGAGATACTGTTGTACTAACGACAGCTGTTGCTTCAAAAGAAGCAAAAGATGTTGATTTCTTCCCGTTAACAGTTAACTATGAAGAAAAAATGTATGCAGTAGGGAAAATCCCAGGAGGATTCTTACGTAGAGAAGGTCGTCCAGGAACAGAGGCTACACTTGCTGCACGTTTAATTGATAGACCGATTAGACCATTATTTGAAGATGGATTTAGAAATGAAGTACAAGTTATTTCAACTGTATTATCAGTAGAGTATGATTGTGACCCAGTAATGGCAGCAATGCTAGGAAGTTCACTTTCACTATCAGTATCAAATATTCCATTTAAAGGACCTATCGCTGGAGTAACAGTTGGATATGTAGATGGAGAATATGTAATTAATCCAACAGTTGAACAAATGGAACGTTCTACAGTTGATTTAAAAGTAGCTGGAACAAGTGATGCTATTAACATGGTTGAAGCAGGGGCTAAAGAAGTATCTGAAGAGATTATGTTAAATGCTATAATGTTTGGACATGAAGAAATCAAACGTTTAATCGAATTCCAACAACAAATCGTTAACGAAATCGGACAAGAAAAAATGGCTGTCGAGTTAAAAGTTATTGATGAGACTATTTATAATGAAGTACTATCAATGGCATTATCTCAAATGAAAGAAGCAATTGCTATCAAAGATAAACAAGAACGTGACGAAGCAATCTCTGCTGTTAAAGAAAAAGTTCTTGAAGTATTCGAAGAACGCGCAACAGCTGAAGATGAGTTAGATATCGTTAAAGAAGCTAAATTATCATTAGATAAAATTGTAAAAGATGAGGTTCGTCGTGAAATAACTGAAGATAAAGTTAGACCAGATGGACGTGCATTAACAGAAATTAGACCTTTAGCCTCTAGAGTGGATGTATTACCTAGAACACACGGTTCTGCATTATTCACTCGTGGTCAAACTCAATCTCTAGGTGTTGTAACATTAGGTAACCTATCAGATGAACAAATCATTGATGACCTAACTCAAGAAGAAAACAAGAGATTTATGTTACACTATAACTTCCCAGCATTCTCAGTTGGAGAAGTAGGATTTAGTCGTGCTCCAGGACGTCGTGAAATTGGTCACGGTGCTTTAGGGGAACGTGCATTAGCTCAAGTTATCCCTTCTAAAGAAGATTTCCCATATACGATTCGAATCGTATCAGAAATCTTAGAATCTAACGGTTCAAGTTCTCAAGCTACAATCTGTTCTGGATCTATGGCTCTTATGGCAGCAGGGGTTCCGATTAAATCTCAGGTAGCTGGTATTGCAATGGGATTAGTTAAGAAAGATGAACACTACACTATTTTAACTGATATTCAAGGTATGGAAGACCACCTTGGAGATATGGACTTTAAAGTAGCTGGTACTGCTGAAGGTATTACTGCGCTTCAAATGGATATCAAAATTGATGGTTTAAGTGAGCAAATCTTAAAAGAATCATTAGAACAAGCACGTGTAGGTAGATTACAAATTCTAGATCACATGAATAGCATTATCGCTGAACCACGCCAAGAAGTTTCTACATTTGCACCGAAAATTAAAATCATTAAAATTAAACCTGAAAAAATCAAAGATGTTATTGGTTCAGGTGGTAAAGTTATCAATGAAATCATTGAAAAAACTGGTGTTAAAATTGATATCGAACAAAATGGTGATGTATTTATTTCTTCACCTGAAATTGAAGGAATTAATAAAGCAATTGAAATTATTGAAAATATTACTCGTGAAGCAGAAGTTGGTGAAATCTACCTAGCTGAAGTTAAACGTATTGAAAAATTCGGTGCTTTCGTTGAATTATTCCCAGGTGTTGATGCTCTAGTTCACATTTCTAAGCTAGCTGAAGAAAGAGTAAATAAAGTTGAAGATGTTGTAAAAGTTGGAGATACTCTGAAAGTTAAAGTAATTAAAATTGATGAGAAAGGTCGAGTAGACGCAGCAGCTCATTTCTAGGAGAAATTTATGGAGTTATTTGAAAAAGAAAGACGTGGAATATATGTCTATTTTAAAAGTTTTAAAGACTTAAATAAATTAGAAAAATATGGGAACTTTATTTCTTATTCTAAAAGAGGAAGATATGCATGCATCTATGTTGATGAAAATAGAATAGAAAGTATTGTTGCAGATCTTAAGAAAAAGAAATTCGTTAAGAAAATCGAATTATCAGGAATGTCAGATTTACATTTAAGTTTTGAGCATTTAGACAAAGATTTTCAAACAAAATAAAAATATTAAAATAAGGGGGAAGCGAAAGCTATATTCTCCCTTATTTTAAAGATATCAATATTAAATAGAGTATATTAGATATTTATTGCGAGGAAACATGAGAGTTATAGCAGGAAAATACAGATCTATAAAATTAAATGCTGTTGAAGGAATGAATACAAGACCGACAACGGATAAAATTAAAGAAAATTTATTCAATATGATAGATTGCTATGATTGTAAAGTATTAGACCTTTTTGGTGGTACAGGTGGCTTAGGAATAGAAGCGTTAAGTCGTGGTGCTAAGCATTCAACTTTTATTGATGGAAGTAATAATGCAATAAAAGTCATTAAAAGTAATATTGAAAAATGTAGAATAGATGCTACAGATTATTCTTTATATAGAAATGATTTCAAACGAGCATTGAAAATTTTCGGAAAAAAAGAAGAGAAATTCGATATTATTTTTCTAGATCCACCGTACGATAAAGGTTTAATAGATGAGGCATTACAGTGTATTTTAGAGAATAATCTATGTAATGATGAAGCGCTAGTAATTTGTGAAAAGAGCAATACAGAAGAAATCACTATTACTGATGAAAAACTTGAAGTTATAAAAGAAAAACAGTATGGAATAACAGATATAGTAATCTTTGAATATATGGAGAAATAAAAATGAAACGAAAAATAGCGATTGTACCAGGTAGTTTTGATCCTATTACTTATGGACATATAGATATTATAAAACGAAGTTCTGAGTTATTTGATGAGATTATAGTAGCTATCTTGGTAAATCCTGATAAGAAATATTTATTTTCACTTGATGAAAGAGTGGAGATGATTAAAGAAACAATAAAAGATATTCCAAATGTTAGAGTGGATGCATTCTCAGGATTATTAGTAAACTATGCAAAAAAGGTTGGTTCAAGTGTCATAGTTAGAGGTCTAAGAGCCGTATCTGACTTTGAATATGAGATGCAATTAACATTCATGAACAAAGCTTTGGATGAAGGAATTGAGACATTTTATATGATGGCTAATAAACAATATTCATTTATTAGTTCTAGTATTGTTAAAGGTGTTTCAGGTTTTGGTGCAGATTTATCTAAGTTTGTTCCTAAAAATGTAGAAGAGCGTTTGGAAAAAAAGATGAAAGAGAGAGGATAAAGGTGAAAAAAATCCTATTTACTGGAGGCGGTTCGGCAGGCCATGTATCTGTAAATGTGGCTTTGATTCCAGAATTCAAGAAAAATGGATATGAGATTTCTTATATTGGGAGCAAAACCGGTATAGAAAATGAGATGATAGGAAAGATTCCAGAAGTAAAATATTACAAAATAAGTTCAGGTAAATTAAGAAGATATTTTTCTTGGGAAAATTTTATAGATCCATTCAAAGTAATGAAAGGAATTGTAGATTCTTTATTAATATTAAAAAAAGAGAAACCAAATTTTGTTTTTTCAAAAGGTGGATTTGTTAGTGTTCCAGTTTGTGTGGCAGCTAAGTTATTAAGAATTCCAGTAGTCTTACATGAATCAGATCTTACACCAGGACTTGCTAATAAAATTAATATTAAGTTCTGCAATCATATCTTTACAACTTTTGAAGATACGCAGAGGTTTTTACCGAAAAACAAGGCTAGTTTAATTGGTGCTATTGTAAGAGACGATATTTATACAGGGGATAGACAAAAAGCTTATGAATTAACAGGGTTTAATGAAGATAAACCTGTATTATTAGTCATGGGTGGATCTTTAGGATCAAAAATTTTAAACGATTATATTTGGGATAATATTGATCAACTTACTGAAAAATATCAAATCGTTCATTTAGTTGGAAAAGGGTTATTAAATAACAATATAGATAAAGAAGAGTATAAACAATTTGAATTTCTTTCAAAAGAATTGTTTGATGTACTAAAAATTACAGATTTTGTTATTTCAAGAGCAGGTGCAAATTCAATATATGAATTTTTAGCTTTAGAATTACCTCCGATTCTTGTTCCACTTGGAACTAATCAAAGTAGAGGAGATCAAATTGAAAATGCTAGATTCTTCGAAAAAAATGGATTTGCAAAAGTGGTTGTAGAAGAGGACTTCGCAACACTTCCTATTTCTCAAATTGATGAATTTTATAATAATTTAGAAGATTATAAACATTCTATGCAAGTTTATAAAAATGAAAAACGTGTGATAAATGACGTAAATGATTTTTATAATAAGATTTTGGATAAAGTAGGAGGTGAAAATTAGGATGAAGAAATTAAGCGTACTTACGTATGTGAAGATATTAGTTTTCATAGCATTAGCGATTGTAGCAATAAAATTTCCAAATAATGATTTCGATAGAATAATTGCAGATTTACTTGAAATAAAAGCTTTAGCACAAATAGCTAAAATATTATCACTTGTTTTTAATGATAAGTTATTATTATTAATAATGATCTTATTAACAGGATTTTTAGTTTGGATAAAAGAGTTTAAGAAAGCTGTATTTATATTCTTTAGTGCAGGTTTCGGAGGATTCTTCTTATCAGCTTTTAAGTACAGTATTCAAAGAGTTAGACCATTACCAGAACTTCACGATGGTTTTAGTTTTCCTAGTGGTCACTCTACTTTTGTAGCATTGTTTTTCTTAGCATTACTATTTGTAATTAATAAAAAAGAAATACTAACTATAATTGCTACCTTTGCAATTATTGCAGTGCCAATTTCAAGAATGATTCTAGGTGCACACTTTATTAGTGACGTAACAGCGGGATTATTACTAGGAAGTATCATAGTTGATTTTATGAAAGTTTATTATGAAAAAATCTATAATATATTAATGAGGGTATTAGGAAAGAAAAATGAATAAATTTAAAAATAAAGAAGGAGTAGTTGCACTTTGCTTAGCAATTGTACATTTTGCTCTATGGTATTATTTTGCTTACATTAAATTTGATGTGAATAATGTTAAATCATATAAGTATGTGTTAGGACTTCCAGAATGGTTTTTCTATAGTTCTATAGTAGTTAGTGTTCTGATAATCATCTTAGTTATTGTCTCAACAAATCTTTTATTAAATGATGAGATTAAAGAGGAGGAAAACAATGACAAGTAATTTAGATTATAGAATTTTAATTCTCTTTGTAACTATATTTTTAGGAATAATATTATTACCATTATTTATGAATCGTATTAGTAAAACAGAACAACATGGTGGTTTTTTTGAAAAGTACTATTTAGCAGATAGAAAGGTAAGTGGTATTGTCTTAGCGATAACATTAATGTCTACTTATGGATCTGCTTCTACGTTTTTAGGAGGACCTGGTGTTGCGTATAAACTTGGTTATGGTTGGGTATTACTTGCTGTAATTCAAGTGGTAACAGGTTATTTCGTACTATTAGTTTTAGCTAAAAAGTTTAAATCTGCGGCACAAAAAATAAATGCAATAACTATAAGCGATTATTTAAAAAATAGATATGAATCTAAAGTAGTAGCCTTCATATCAACTCTTGCTATGATTGTATTTTTAATTGCTGCGATGAGTGCCCAATGGGTAGGAGGAGCTAAGTTATTAGCGGCTTTCATGGGAATTGAGTATAAGACTGGTATTGTTCTTATATCAGTAATTATTATATTCTGTGTAGTTTTCGGTGGACTAAAAAATATATTAATAACTGATATGATTCAGGGACTAATAATGATTTTCTCTACGATAATTTTACTAATTGCAGTAATTAATTATGGTGGAGGTATTGACCAGATTACTGCAAACTTAGTTAATATAAATGAAAAAATACTAACTCCATTTGGGGCAAATGGTAGTTTAACACCAAGTTATGTTAGTTCATTTTGGGTATTAGTCGGAGTAGGGGTTATTGGTATTCCGCAAATTGCTATTAACTCAATGTTATACAAAAATAAACGAAGCTTAAAACAATCTATTATTGTCGGATCAATTGTTATCTTTATAGTAATGTTTGGAGTTCATTTAATAGGAGTTATGGCAAGAGGAGTATTCCCAGATATTAAAGATTATGATTCGGTTATCCCAATAATAACGCTAAAAGTACTTCCTTGGTATTTAGCAGCGCTAGTTCTTGCAGCACCAATGGCAGCAATTATAACAACAGTAAATGCTCAATTCTTATTAATATCATCTGCATTAATAAAGGATTTACTATTTAATAATAAATCTATTAAAGAAAAAATTACAGGTAAGAAAATTCCTGTCTTTGTATATGGTGTTAATATTCTTGTAATTTTATTGATAATGCTACTAAGTATGAGACCACCAAGTCTAATAGTGAATGTTAACCTATTTGCATTTGGAGGATTAGAAGCGACTTTCTTATGGCCAATTTTATTAGGATTGTACTGGAGAAAAGCTGAAAAGTACGGGGCACTTAGTTCTATAGTTTTAGGACTAGTAAGTTATATACTTATAAAAACTGTATATGTGATTAAATTTATAGAACCAGTAGTGATTTCGTTATCAATATCTCTAGTAGCTTTTGTAATAGTTTCATTATTAATGAGTAAAAAACAATTGAAAAAATAGTTATATTGTAATAAAATAAAAAATAAAGAATAAGGAGGAATAAAAATGTCGAAAAAAGTTATAGTTAAACATACAGATGCTGAAAAATTCACTGTCAGTAATATGCTAACTGTGGGCAAAGAATATGAAGTAGTGAATGAAACAGAAGAATATATATTTGTAGTAGATAACAGTGGAAAAGTAGGCGGCTACTACCACGATTATTTTGAAGAAGTAAAATAATTCAAGGGGCGAAATGATGAAGAAAAATACTATAAAGAATACAGTACTAGTTGTATTATTTATAATACTAGCGCCACTTATTTTGGTGGGAGTTACTGCACTAGGAAATTCTCTTGGAGGAAAGGCAAAGGATAAGGTAGTTCAAACAACAGAACAGACTGCTAAAGTCCCTGAAGAGACAAAAGCAGAAAATAATAATGATATACCTAAAGCTAATGACTCAAAAGTCACAGAGGAAAGTACGACTAAAAAAGAAACACCAACTAATGAATCAGGAAATAGTGAATCTGAAGGAGTAGTAAGTACAACTCCTGTAGCAGGTCAAGATTATATTATTAAAGCTGGAGATTCATTATTCGCTATAGCATCAAAAGCATATGGAGAAGTAAATTCTCAAAATGGTGTAGAAAAAATTAAAGAAGCCAATAATATCAGTAATAATAATATTGCAGTTGGGCAAAAAATTCAAATACCAAAATTATAAAAGAAATCATCTCATTTTTTTGAGATGACTTCTTTTTTTATTTATTTAATTCTACGTTTTGTAAAGATTGAGTAAATAATACTTATTACTAATCCAACAAGTACTATCGAGATAGCTACATAAAATGCTTCTGTAAAATCTCCATTATTTTTAGCAGCTATTCCAGCAGCATATTTAGGAGCGAAAAATGCAGCTACAGAAAATCCTATAAAGACAATCCCGTAGTTAACTCCTTGGTTAATGGGACCAAATGTTTTCATTACTAATGGAGCGAAAACTCCCATAATTCCACCAAAACATAGACCAAGGAGAACAAGACCGACTGTTAGACCAACAGTAGTTCTAATATTAACTAGAGTTAATAGAGAAATAGCAATTACCGAATAGATTGCAATAAGAGTCTTTTCATGTCCTATTTTATCTGAAACAACACCCCATACAACACGTCCAAAGGTATTTGAAAGAGCGTAAACACTAACAAAAGTTGCAGCAACTGAAGCAGTTAAACCAAACATAGTTTGACTTATTACAGATGCATTTGATGCTACCATAAGTCCGGAAAATGCGCCTATAGCAAACATTGAAATAATAAAGTAAAATGATAAACTCATTAACATTTGTTTCCAATTTTTATTAGCAGCCTCTTGTTTAATTTCTGCAACTGGTTGAATCCAACCTTCAGGTTGATAATTTGCAGGAGCAACTTTTATGTAGAATAGAGCTATTATAATAATTACTAAGTATGCACTACCTAAGTAGATAAACGCATTATGAACTCCATAATTAGCGATTAGATTATGAGCTATTGGAGCAGCGATAACACTAGCACCACCCATTGCTCCCGTTATTAAACCAGCAGCTAATCCTCTTTTATCTGGAAAGAATCTAAGTACATTACTTATAATTCCAGAATAAGCAAATGCTTGTCCAACCCCAGATAATACACCATAGCTAAAATATAACATTCCTTTCGTAGTTGCAAATCCAGTAAGTATGAATCCAACAGCAAATAATATTCCCCCTAAAATAATAGAAATATTTGCTTTTCCTTTATCAGTTATAACTCCTCCAAGAATAGTAGGAATAGGAGCGATAGCAGCGTTAATAGTAAATGCTAACATTACATCGGGCATACTCCATCCTTTCGATACACTTAAAGGTTTTGCAAAAACACTAAAAGAATATAGTGATCCTGCACATAGTAAAATAGCCATTGAGGCGAATAAGACAATCCATCTTGTATTTTTGTTCATTTAATCATCCTTTCGAAATAATTTATTTATGTAAAGTAATATATTAACATTAAAAATTCGGCTAATCAATAGATTAGTCGAATTTTTATGAATATCTAATAAAGATTTTAATAAAATTATCTATTATTTAAATCATTGTTTAGTGATTCTAATTTCTCTATTAAAATGTCAATTTGTTCATCTGATAGACTTAAACTTAGTCTAATATAATTTTCGCCACCGTAACCAAATACATGACCAGGCATAGTAACAATTCTATATTTCTTTAATAATAATTCAAAGAAACTTTGGCTATCATATCCGTCTTTAACTTTTAACCATATAAAAATACCACCATCTGGTTTAAAATATGAATATCCTAGTTCATCAAGTTTAGAAGTTATTTTATCTATTCTTTTTGAATAAGTTTCTTTTATATGTTCTGTTAAAAGGTTATGATTTTTTAATGCAGTTACTACTGTATCTTGAATTGCCCCGTAAATATTAGCATGGAATATTGTATTATACTCTTTAAGTCCACGTATAATTTCTTTATTTCCAACTGCAAATCCAATTCGTAAACCAGAGATTGAAAAGTTTTTAGAGAAAGAGAAAAACTCAATTCCTACATCTTTAGCTCCAATAGTTTGCATAAATGCAGGAGAATATCCGTCTTTATAGTAGAAGTCCGAATATGCATGATCTTGAAGTACCACTATATTGTGTTCTTTTGCCCAAGTTACAGTTTCTTTATAAAATTCTTTTGTAGCAACAGCTCCAATAGGGTTTGAAGGATAGTTAAGAAATATAAGTTTAGCATCTTTAACTAATTTTTCAGGAATGTCAGAGTAATCAACTAAATAATTATTTTCTTGTTTTAATTCTATTTCTTCATATTTAGCTTGAGCTAAAGCAATTCCTTGAATGTAGTCAGGATAACTTGGTACTGGTAATAATACAGTATCATTTGGATTAAGAAGTACCGAAGGAATACTAGATAGTCCAGATTTAGTACCAAATACTAAAGCAATTTCATCCTTAGGATTAGCATCGATATTATATTTTTCTTTTAACCACTGAGAAATTTCATTTAATAATGTTATTTTTCCATCAAATGCTCCATATCTCATATTTTCAGGTTTTCTTATAGCTATTTCTAATTCCTTAAGTAAAAGTTCAGGGGTATCAGAGTCTGGAACTCCGATACCCGCATTTAATAATGGCTTACCACTTGAACTTTCCTCAGAGATTAATTTGAAAATAGGATAGAATACATTTTCGGGAATATTTTTAATTGTATTTGATAATTCAATTTTCATAATTAATCACTTCCTTATTGATTATTTTCCAGGTTTGTCAAATCCTTTGAAATCTTTGTTAATGATTTCATCAAATTCTTTAGATTGAACGATTTCTACTAAATCTTTAGCAAATTGTTTATCTTTATTTGCTGTAGTTACGACAACATTATTACGGTTGTTTTCGTTCATTTTTTCTAAAATTAATGCTTTTGTTAAATCAAATTTAGCTGCAAGAGCAAAGTTACCAGGAACTGCTGCTAGAGTAGTACTGCTTAATGATCTAGCAAGCTGACCAGCTTCTAATTCTGTAAATTTAAGTTTTTTAGGATTTTCTACTACATCATTTTTAGTGATTTTTAGTACATCAGTATCAGGTTTGATTTTGATTAAATCAGCAGCAGCTAATAATGCATAAGCACGAGCAGCGTTTGAAGGGTCATTTGGAAGAGTTACTTCGGCTCCTTCTGGTAAATCTTTAAGATCTTTAACTTTATCAGAATATAATCCCATTGGTGCAGTTGGAACAGGCGCAAGGGCTGTTAAGTCCATTCCATTTTGTTCAGCGAATTTTTTCATGTAAATTTTGTGTTGGAATAAGTTTGCATCTAATTCACCGCTATTTAATGCTTTGTTAGGTTGGATGTAGTCTGAGAATTCAGTAACTTTAACTGTGTATCCTTTTTTCTCAAGAAGTGGTTTAAGTGCCTTGTTAACCATATCAGCATAAGGACCAGATGTTGCACCAATTTTTACTTCTTTTTTCTCTCCACTGCTGTTATTGTTTGAGCTTGTAGCTCCACAAGCAGCTAATGTGATAGCTAAAAATGCTGTAAAAACAATTGTTAATATTTTTTTTAGTTTGTTCATAAATATAAATCTCCTTTAATTTTTTTTGAATTTTTTTGAAATTGTATTTCCTATATATTGTGTAATTTGGACTAATATAATTAATAGAATTACTGTAATCCACATTGTAAAGTTATCGAAACGATAATAACCATATCTGATGGCAAGGTCTCCAATTCCACCACCACCAACAACACCAGCCATTGCAGAAAAAGCAATTAGATTGATTAGTGTTAGTGTAATTGATTGAATGATTCCGAACATAGCCTCGGGTATTAATACTTCTTTAACTATTAATTTTAGCGAAGCTCCAGAAGCAACTGCCGATTCGATAACTCCGTAGTCTATTTCATTTAGTGAAGTATCAACTAGTCTCGTAAATAGAGGAATAGCAGCAACTGTAAGTGGTACTATTGCTCCAGTAGGTCCGGTTGATTTTCCTAATAAAAACAGAGTAAATGGTATTAAGAATACCAAAAGAATAATAAATGGAATAGATCGAATTGTATTAACTAGAAAATCTACAGTTTTGTATATAAATACATTTTTAAACAGAAGTCTATTACTTGTTAAAAATAAGACAATACCTAAAAACAATCCAACGATTACAGTGATAATTATAGAAACACTTATCATGTATAATGAATCTCCAAATGACTTGATTAATTCAGGTTGTAGAGTTTTCCATTGTTCTGCTAAACTTAGATTATTTTCCATATACATACACCTCCACATCATTAACTTGATCAATTAAGTGATTTACAAATTTTTCTGTGTTATCAGGTTCGCCAATTACTGAGAAAGTTAAACTTCCTAATTGTTTATTTTGAATGTATTCAATTCGACCAGCAAGTATGTTAGTAGAGACATTGTATCTATTTGCTAAAGTCTGAATTAATGGTTCTTTAGTAGCTTCACCTTTAAAAATAACCCTTATGACTGTCTCGTTATTATAATGTTCAGCAAGATGCTCTTCAAAATCTTCATCGTTATGTAAATTAGATATAAATTCTTGCATTAATTTTGTTTTTGGATTTGAGAAAATCTCATAAACAGAATTCAATTCAATAATTTCACCATTTTCCATAACTGCTACATTATCACAAATTTGTTTTATTACTTCCATTTCATGAGTAACTAGAATAATAGTAATTCCAAGTTTACGATTAATTTCTTTTAATAGAGATAGAATTTGCTTAGTTGTAACAGGATCCAAAGCACTAGTTGCTTCATCACAAAGTAATAACTTAGGATTATTAGCTAACGCTTTAGCAATACCGACACGTTGTTTTTGTCCACCAGAAAGTTGATTTGGATAAACATTCTTTTTATCAGAAAGCCCCACAAGTTCTAATAGTTCGTCAATTCTTTTTGGAATATCTTTAGTCGGTACTTCACCGGCTTTTAGATTGAATGCAATATTCTCTCCTACAGTTTTTGAACTAAGTAGGTTAAATTGTTGGAAAATCATTCCGATTTTTTGTCTATAAGTACGTAAGTCTTTTCTATTAAGCTTATTAACAACTTGATTATCAACTATTACTTCACCATCTGTTGGTGTTTCTAATAAGTTTAGACATCTAAGTAAGGTGCTTTTACCAGCGCCTGAGTAACCAATAATCCCAAATATTTCTCCAGCTTTCACATGGAGATTAGTAGGTTTAAGTGCTTGGATTTCTTTACCTTTTTGATAAAAAGTTTTACTTACATTATTAAGATTTATCATATATTTCTCCTTTCATATAATAAAAAGGCGCACTTTAGCTTTTGCTAAAGGACGCCTTACCGTGTTACCACCTTTATTTATACAATAATCACTTATTGTACCTTAATAAGTTACAAATATAACTTTTGCTATAACGGGCAAAACCGTAGTAAAAACTATATGCTCAAAGTCCATTTCTCTTACTCCTGACTATTCTCTTTCACCAACCGAGAACTCTCTAAAAGTAGATAGTAAGATTCTACTCATCAACGCATTAATTGGTAATGACTATATTCTAGCATAAATTTTCTGACAATGCAACATAAAAATTGAAAAGTTCATATGAAAAAAGTTAATTTTCGGGATAATAAACAGCTTTAATTAATAAGATTATGATATTTGATAATTGTTAAAATGATTAATATAGTTAGTTAACTTATAAAATTATAAATATATTGAAATGCAAAATTTATTAAAAATTTGTTGCATTAAGCCTTTTATGATATAATGAAGTGTGTTACATAGGAGGAATTATGTTTAAATTTTTTAGAAAAAATGAATTAGTGGAAAAAAATGACAAACAAGAGTTGAAAAAAATTCCGACACACGTTGCTATTATAATGGATGGTAATGGACGTTGGGCTAAAAAGAGAAATATGCCTAGAATTAAAGGACACTATGAAGGGATGCAAACTGTAAAAAAAATAACAAAATATGCATCTAAACTAGGTGTAGAGTATCTAACATTATATGCCTTTTCTACAGAAAACTGGGCGAGACCTAAAGAAGAAGTTAGTTATTTAATGGATCTTCCTGAAAAGATGTTCAGTAGTTTTATGCCAGAACTTATGGAAAATAACGTAAAAGTTGAAGTTATTGGTGTTGTGGAAAAACTTCCTGAAAATACTCGGAAGGCAGTAAATGATGCAATAGAGAATACAAAAAATAATACTGGATTAAAATTAATCTTTGCATTGAATTATGGTTCTAAAGATGAGATGTTAAGAGCAATTAAACAAATTACTAAAGACGTACAAGATAATAAATACAGTATAGATGAAATTTCTGAAGAGCATGTAAGTCAAAATCTATTTACGTCTAATACTCCAGATCCAGACCTATTAATAAGAACTTCAGGAGAACAAAGAATTTCAAACTTTTTACTTTGGCAAATTGCTTACAGTGAATTCTTGTTTACTAAAGTGGCATGGCCAGACTTTACTGAAGAAGAATTTTACAAGGCATTATTAGAATATCAAAGTAGAGACAGAAGGTTTGGAGGTTTAAATGAAGACTAGGGTAATAACGGCCATCGTGGCATTAATTGTTTTCCTACCATTACTATTTCTAGGTGGAGACTATTTTAAATTTACAACATTCGCACTAGGTGTGATGGCTATGTATGAAATAGTAAGAATGACTTTTAAAGAAACAAACATAGTAGTTTTGGGGTTATCTTCCTTAGCAGGTGCACTACTATTTTTAAATGAAGAAATTTCACAGTTACAACTTTACGGATTATTTTTTTTAATTTTAGTTGGTATGTTAGCGACTGTAGTTGCAACAGGTCATAAAATTAAATTAGTTGAAATTGGTTCGATTATATTTGTAACTGCCTATATTTTCATAGGATTTTATTGTTTGTTTATGATAAGAAACTTGAGCTTATCTCATGTAGCTTATTTATTACTTACAATTTGGTTTACTGATAGTTTTGCCTATTTTGGTGGAATGAAGTTTGGGAAGAATAAACTTTCACCGAAAATAAGTCCTAACAAATCCATTGAAGGTTCAGTAATAGGTAGTCTATCATCAATAGTAATAGCATTATCGTTTTTCTATACAACTAATATATTTTCTAATCTATTAGTTGCGATTGCTATTACATTGGTAGTTAGTGTCGTTGGTCAATTTGGTGATTTAATTGAATCAGCATATAAGAGAGAATATCAAGTAAAAGATAGTAGTAATTTATTACCAGGGCATGGTGGTATTTTTGACAGATTTGATTCTGTTATTTTATCAGCACCATGTTTAATAATATTACTAAGTTTATTTTAAAATATAGAGAGGGGTATTAGATGCAAGGTATTATAGCATTTATATTAATATTTTTTGTAGTAGTAACTATTCACGAATTTGGACATTTTATTGCTGCGAAAAGAGCAGGGATTTTATGTCAGGAATTCGCAATTGGAATGGGACCTAAAATATTCCATAAAAAAATAGGAGAGACTAACTTTACAATAAGACTTCTTCCAGTCGGAGGATATGTTAAGATGCCAGATAATGTTTTTGATTTTAATAATGACATGTCGGTATATGACCTAAAAAAAGGAATGAAAGTTAGTTTAAAACTAGATGAAGATGATAAGGTTGAAAAAATAGTTTTAGATAAAAGCAATGATATGGATCTACTTCCACTAGAGCTTAAAAAGTTTGATCTTACTGAGAAACTTTTTGTAAAAGGTTTTGTTGGTGATAAAATAGAACGCTATGAAGTAAGAAAAGATGCTTGTGTTGTCTTTGGAGGAATGGAGGAGCAAATAGCACCAATAGAAAGAATGTTTTCTTCACACTCATGGGGGCAAAAATTCTGGACATTATTTGCAGGACCATTAATGAACTTTATCTTAGCACTAGCAATTTTCTTAGGTATTTCAATTTATAGTGGAGTTCCATCAAATACTACTCGCTTAGGTGAATTAGCATCTAATTACCCAGCTTACTCTTCTGGATTAAAACAAGGAGATGTAGTTGAGCAGGTGAATGGTAAGAGTGTTACTACATGGAAAGAAATGACTAATGAGATAGTAAATTCTAATGGAGCTGAGCTTACTTTAAAAGTTTCTCGTGATGGTTCACAACAAGAAATTAAAGTTACACCAAAAGAAGAAGTTACCGTGGAAAAGGGTAAAGAAGTTAAAACATATAAACTAGGAATAAACCAAGCTTATGAGAAAGACTTAGCTGGTTCAATTAAGAGTGGGTTTGAACAAACTCTATTCTACGGAACAGGGATTTTCATGGGAATTATTAATCTGTTTGCTTCATTATTTACTGGTGGATTTAGTTTAAATCAACTTGGAGGACCTGTAGCGATTTATGAAATGTCTTCTGCAGCTGCACAGAGTGGTTTAATTACAACATTAAAATGGACAGGAATTCTAAGTGTTAACTTAGGTCTTATGAACCTAATTCCTATTCCAGTTCTTGATGGTGGACGTATCATATTCGTAATTTATGAAGCAATCTTCAAAAAGCCAATTAATAAAAAAGCCCAATATTACTTAACTGTGGCGTTTGGATTGTTAATGGTTGCTTTAATGTTAGCAGTAACATGGAATGATATCCAAAGATTATTTGGGAAATAGATAATATTTATAACGAGAAGTTGATTTTACTTCTCGTTATTTTATATCTTTAAAAGAATAATTAATTTAGATGTGAAGTTTTTTAAGTGTAGAACATGGATATTACTATTAATTTTAGTAAATATAATATATAATATTAGTAGGTACTTTATACCTATTAAACTATTTGTACAAAGTAATAATAAGGAGCCTTGCAGAAATGCATGGCTCTTTTTAAGTATTTATAGTTATGAAAAAAGAAAATCAAAAATATTGTAATTAAGATTTTAGATAAGCAACCTATTATTTTGAATTGTTTTAAGATATAATATAATAGAGATAATTTATAGAAAAAGGTGATTATATGGTTAAATTTATACATACCGCTGATTGGCATATTGGAAGAAAATTACAAGGAAAAGATTTATTAGAAGATCAACAAGTTGTGTTAGAAAATCTAATAACTGAAATGAAGAAAATCAATCCTGATTTTTTAATAATTGCAGGAGATTTATATGATAGAAGTGTCCCTAGTAAGGAAGCGACTACTCTTTTACAAGAACTTTTAGTCAAAATTAATATAGAGTGTAATATACCTATTTTTGCCATTAGTGGAAATCATGACAGTAGAGAAAGATTAGCGATTGGAGAAGCTTGGTTTAGTAAACATAAATTTTATCTTCATACTAGATTAGAGCAAGCTTTTGATAAACTATCTTATGAAGATGCTGATATATATTTATTACCATATTTTGAGCCTTTTGAAGTGAGAGAACATTTTGAAGATGCTACATTAACAACGCATAATACAGCAACTAAAAGAGTAATTGATGAAATTTATAAAAATTTAGATACGAATAAGACTAATATTTTAGTAGCTCATACTTTTGTTTCTGGAGGATTAGAGACTGATTCTGAAAGAGAAATATCTGTCGGTACTGTTGAAAATGTGGCTGTGGGAGTCTTTGATAGATTTGATTATGTTGCCCTGGGTCATCTTCATAATCCGAATGCAATAAAAGAGGAACGTCTGAAATATAGTGGAAGTCCAATGGCGTACTCATTCTCTGAAGCTTCTCAAACCAAAGGTATGAGACTTATAGAGGTAACAAAAGAAAGTTATAGTGAAGAGTTTATTCAATTAAAACAAAAGAGAAAGCTACATAATATTAGTGGATCTTATGAAGAAGTTTTAACAAAAGAATTTCAACTAAACTATGATTGTAAAAATGATTATTTTAGTATGGAGCTCAGCGATTTAGAGGGAATAACTGATCCGTTACCTAGAATTAAAGAATATTATCCTAATACGCTTATACTAAAGCAAAAAAGAAATACTGGCATCGATAATGAAGTGAAATTAGATAGAGAGATGCTAACTAAGAGTCCTTTACAATTAATAGAGGGATTCTATAATGAACAAACTGGTAGTGAATTAACTGATGGTCAAAAAAAAATACTGGTAAATATTATAGATAAGGTGAATCAAGATGAAACCAATTAGATTAGAATTAAAAGAGTTTGGTCCATATAAGAATGAAATAATAGAATGGGATAAAATAATAAATGAACCGATATTTCTAATTACAGGGAAAACTGGTTCAGGAAAATCAACGCTATTTGATGCAATTACTTATGCATTATACAATAAGACAACAGGAGGTAAAGATATAGCCTCACTAAGAACGAAGACAGCCTTGGATAAGGATAAAACACAGGTTAACTTTGATTTTGAATTAAGTGGAAAAAAATATAGGATTGAGAGAACTTTGGCGTATTTGAAGGCTGGTAATAAAAACTTAACATCGGGGAAAGTTGCTTTAATGCAATATAATGATGGAAAATTAGAAGTACTCGCAACAAAGGAACAAGAGGTAAAAGAAAAAGTAGAAGAATTGATAGGTTTAGATGATAAGCAATTTTGTCAAATAATTATCTTACCTCAAGGGAAATTTAAAGAGTTCTTATTATCGAAATCGAGTGAAAAAAAAGAAACTTTGAGATCATTATTTAATACTTACTTCTATCAAAAATTCGTGGAACAACTACAAGAACAAGCCAAAAAAATAGATAGTTCACATAAGCAAAAAGAAAAAGAGTTGATTACTAGATTTGAGCAGTTTGATATTGAAGAAGAACTTACAAAGTTTGAATATTTAAAAGACGAAAATTTTGAAGAAATACTAGGGATTATTAACTCACAAGAAGAAACAGTAAAGAATGAGAAAAAAGAATTATTAAAATTAGAACGTAGTTTTTCTAAAGAAAAAGAGAAATTTATAGAATTAAGTAAGCTCAATGATAAATTCACTCAACTTAAAAATAACAAGTTAGAACTAGAAGAATTAAGTAAAAAAGAAGATTATTATAGTAGACTTAAATTAGAAGTAGAGAAGTTAAAAGAATTACAAAAGAGTAAAGATAAGATTATAGAGTACGCTTCTTTATTAACTAAGAAAATGAAGTTGAAGAAACTTGAAGAAGCTTTATTAAATGAGGAAGATAAATACAAATTAGATTTAGATACTAATAAGAAATTAGCATTAGAATTAAATGCACAAAAAACTGATATAGAAGAACTTAGAAAGGAAACTATTGATTATAAGTTTTTCTATAATAACTTTAATGAATTAATTTTGGCTAAAAATAACATTGAAATTTATAGTAAAACATTAGAAGAGCTTACTTTGAAAAAAGAAACATATAAAGAGTTAGATTCTAGTCTAAAAGTTGCAAAAGAAAGCTACCTAGAGGATATTGAGGAGAAAAATATACTAGATGGCAGTATTGGTAAGTTAAAATTAGAAGTTTTGAAAAAAGAACAAGATGTAGAAAAACTTGAAGAATATAATAACAAATTATCTGAAGTAAATGATAAGAGTGTGAAACTTACTGTTGATAAAAAACAATTAAAAGAACTGGAACTAGAGAAGAAGAAGCTTGAGCAAGAAGTTGAGTTATTAAATAAGAATAAAGAACAAGAAATTTTAAATGATTTTTTATTGAAATTGCATGAAGGGGATGATTGTCCTTTATGTAAACAAAAAATTGAACACTTACCAGATATTCCCGATTTAGCGGTAGTAGATGAAAGTATAGAAAAATCGCTTCAAAAAGTCAATAAAGATATAATTCAACTAGAAACTCTTATAAAAAAAGATGAAGAAGAAATAGGAAAAATAAGTACTCTTTTGAAAAATTTAGGGGATACAATTAACTTTAAAGCAAAGGAAGAACTATTACAATTAGAAGATGAATTAAAGGCTGAAAATATTAAACTAACTGATATTAGTAAAGTGATCAGAACATCTGAGGATAAAATTAAGGGACTTAATCGAGAAATAGAGGAACTTTCAGAGTTATTTAAAAATGAAGATGATATTAAACAAAAACATCTAGAAGCAAAAAATAAAATTGAACAATTTGAAAAAAATGTGAAAGTAGAGTTAGATGAGTTTGCAGGTTATTATGAGAAAATACAATCTCAAGTTGAAGAGTTCGATAATACCTACAACGTTCTACAAAATAATAGTAATGAACTATTGGTGAGAAAAACGAAACTAGAAACAGAACAGAAAAACAATAAGACGAATTTACTAGAAGTTAGTAAAAGAATAGAAAATATTGTTGATAGTTTCACTAATTCTAAGCTTAATAAGTATTACGTAACCTTAGAAATGGCAGAAGAAGATATTGAGAAATTGAATAATTTAGAAGACTATGAATCTCAAATTAATAAATTTGAAGATACTAAGAAAATTATAGTAAACTCAATAGAAAAACTTGAAGAAGAGCTAAAAGAGTTAAATCAACCAGGTTTAGAAGAAGAGCAACAGAAACTACAAGATATTGAATCTCAAGTCAATGATTTTATAGAAAAAGTTGTAATTCTTAATACAAGATTAGAAAATAATAAAAAATTATATAAAAAAATTCATAGTGAGTATATTGAACTTTTAGAATCATCTAAAGAGATAAGAGAAATTGTAGCATTTAGTGATGTTGTGAGCGGGAAGACTGAAAATAGAAAATCATTAGAAACATATGTTCAAGGTTATTATCTAGACTTGATTCTAGTTGCTGGTACGAAAAGATTATTACAGATGACAAATGATAGATATAGATTTATTAGACGTGATGAAAAATCAAAAGGTGGAGGACTTCAAGGATTAGAGATAGAAATACATGATATTTATCTAAATAGCACTCGTATTATTAGCTCTCTTTCTGGAGGAGAATTATTCTTAGCTTCTTTAGCTCTCGCTTTAGGGTTAGCCGAAGTTATTCAAAATGAAAGTGGAGGAATATCACTTGAGACTATCTTTATCGATGAGGGATTTGGATCACTAGATGCTGAAACACTTGATATTGCACTAACAACGCTAATAGATTTACAATCATACGGAAGGAATATCGGTATTATTTCACATGTCAGTGAGCTAAAAGAAAGAATTAGACCGAAGGTAGAAGTCTATTCTAAAGATAATTATGCGAAGATTAAAATGACTGGAATATAATGTAATATAAAAAGAAAGGAGAAAACATGAACTTAGAATTATTAATTGGTCCAAGTGGTGTAGGTAAAACTAACTACATATTAAATGATATCGAATTAAATAGAGATAACCATAAAATAATTGTATTAACTCCGGAACAGAACAGTTTTAATTTTGAAAAAATGTTATGTGATAAGTTCGGTGGTACTTTTAATATTGATGTTATGAATTTCTCAAGTCTAACTAGAAAATTATCAAAACAGTTAGGAATGGATAATCTTAGTAGACTTGGAGATAATATTAAGCCATTCTACTTTTATAAAGCTGCAAAAAATTTGGAAAGTAGTGATAACTTTTTAGTTAAAAGAATTCTACAAGATGTTAATTTTATAGAAGTTGTAGAAGAAATTATAAATGAATTAAAAGAGTATAAAGTAAGTATTAATGTATTAGAAGAGTATCTGGAGAAAGATACTAATCTAGATAGTAGTCATAAAGAAAAATTGGAAGCTATTTTAGAAATATATGTTGAATATTCGAGGTTATTAAGAGAACAGAGTTCTTTTGACAAAGTAGATTATATAACTGAATTGCTATTGTATCTAGAATACATTGATTTAAGTGACTACATTTTCTATGTAGATGCTTATTATAACTTTACAGCACAGGAATATTATTACATTGGAAAACTAGCTGAGAAGTCTAAAAAGTTAATAATTAGTGTTATAAGTGATGCAAATAGATATTTTAATTTTGATTTAGCACAACTGGTTCAAGGTTATGAACTAGAAAAGATGAAATATAATGATCTTTATCTATCTGATTTGTATAGTAAAGAAAAATATAAGCTAGATATTTTTAGAAAATCTCATGAGATAGTCGCTAGTATGAATGAAATAGTGAAAAGTAATAAAGATGTTAATTTTTCTGTAGTTGCATTTGTAAAAAAAGAAGAAATAAATACGCTGAAATTTAAAATAAAAGATAATAAAGTAGAGGAATATGAAGTGTTAGAAACTCATAGAGGACGCTTTAATGGAGTTTCTAATGATATTCTTGCTGATAAATATTATAAAAACTTCACAGCACAGTATGAGATTGATGATAGTATTGAAATTATGTGTGCAAAAAATAAGGAGTTAGAGGTTAAGCAAGTCGCTCGTGAGATTGTGAAATTAAAACATAATAATATCAATCAAAATGAGATAGCAATTCTTTATCGTGATAGTACATATGAAAATTATTTAAATATATTCAAAGATTATAATTTAGACGTTCATCTAGATAAAAATATAGAAACTAGCAATCACCGTTTAGTTAAGTTTATACAAGAAACATTATATTTTGATGAAGATAGATTTAAAACTAGATTATTAAATCTACTAAAAACTAGATTAACAAATTTTGAGAACATTTATCGACAAAAAGCAATTTCACATGTTTTACTAGGAGATTTAAATATTGATGAAAAACAATTAGAAAAAGATATTGCAGAGTTAGATGAAAACATGATAAAAGATAAGTTCTTAGCAAGCAATCTAGTAAATAATATAGGTGGAAAATATAAATACAGTGATTTATTAGAAAAAGTTAGAGTAGTTTCAATAGATGATCTTGAAAATATACTAAATGAGAAACTGGTAAATATGCATAGTGATATTTTAAAAGATTACTTTATTGAAAAAACGACGAAGTATACGACTGAACAGCTTGAAATTTGTAGACAAGTTTTATTAGAACTTATTGATAAGGTTTCAGATGTCTCAGCTAAGAACAATCTTCAAGCTAAGAGATATATAAAAAAATTAGTAGATGTTTTTAATCATTGCAAAATTAAAATGTATCTTGATAAAGAAGATGGTGAGTATGATAACATCGAAGAGCTAAAAATTGATAGTATAGATAGACAGGTTTACAAAAAAATTCTTGAATATATTAATGATATAAATGAGAACTTTGGTAGTGAAAAGTTTGAATATAAAAAATTCGTAACTTTATTTAATACTGGATTAACATCTATCAAGTACCGTTCAATACCAGAGATTAATAATTCTATTATTATGTCTACTATGGATTTGGCAAAAGTTGAAAATAAAAAAGTCGTCTTTGTTTTAGGATTCAATAAGGATGTATTGCCAGTATCTAAAAGTTCAGGATTAATAGATGATAAAGATAAAGAAAGATTAATTAGCGATAATATCTTTTTATCACCGACAAAAGAAGCGGCACTTATTGATGAAGAGTTTGTAGCTTATATTGCTATGACAAGAGCTCAAGAAAAGACATATATAAGTTACAGTTTACTTGATAAAAGTTTTAAAGAGAATTTTGCATCTCCATACTTAAATACTGTGAGATCTTTATTCCCAGAATTAGAAGAAAAGCAAACTTCAAAAATTTTAGAGTTTTCTATTGCTGATTATAATTACTATTTAGAAAATATTTCAGAGATAGTTTCAACTAAGGAATTTAATTATCTATTTGCAAAAATTTATCGTAGATTTATGGAAGTGAAAGATAGTAAGACAAAGGAAGTTGAAGTTTTAGTAGAGCTTATGATTAAGTTTTTAGAACATTATCAACTTACCTCAGTACATGAAAGTTATGAGAATTATGAAGTTCTTGATGAATTAAATGACAGAGTATTTTTCACTAATGATACTAGTATTAAAAATTATTTATCTAAAATAATTAGAGATTATAGGTTTCAACTTAGTTCAGAATATATAGAGGAATTTTTAGAAATTAAGAAAGATAGTTTTTCTAAGTTTAGTATCTCTAAAATTTCTGATTTCGAAAGAAATCCTTATCAATTCTTTGTTAAACGAGTACTTGGAATAGAAGAGGAAAGGGATATTGATATTGATAATCTTGTTACTGGAAAATTTTTCCACGCAGTAATGTCAGAAAAAAGAATTACTAATTTTATAGCTGAATGTGGAAGTAAATTTGATATAGACTTGATAAAAGATGAAGATATTGCAAGAAGATTTAATATTAAAGAGATTTTGAATGATGTTATTTATTCTAGTAATAACAAAGATATATTAGAAACGTCGAAGTTGATAGAATTATTGAATACACATAAGTATATTTTAAATAATATGATTATGAGACTTGAAATGGCTATAGCAATAGAAATAAAATACTTTGCTTTAACGAAGTTTATGCCAACGTTCTTGGAAAAACCATTTAGTCTGGAAATAGTAGATAATGTTATTACGTGTAAAAATGTCGAAACCGGGGAAATTAATAAGAAAGAATTGCAACAGAAATATAATATACCACCAATTAAATTTACAGGCGTAATTGACAGAGTAGATGTTAATGGAAAGAATATTTCAATAATTGATTATAAGAGTAGTCAAAGTGATTTTTCTTTAGATAGTTTAGAATTAGGATTTATCTCTCAGATTTTAACTTATGCGTTGGCATGTGAACTCATGTTTGGTAAAAATTCAGAGGATATATTAGGTATATTTTATAGAGAGATAGCTAAGTTAGGTAAAGATCTAAAAACATATAGATTAAGAGGTTTAGCGAATAGTGATTTAATACTAGATGATGGATTTTATGAAAAAGCTCCTGAAATTATGTATGTTAGAACTACAAAAGCTAAGAAAATTCATGGAGCAGACAGTCATAAAGCATTTACAAGTCCTGAACTTGAAAAATTAGTTAATAAAAATCTTGAAAATATAATGAAATTAGTAGAGAAAATCTTTGAATTTAATTTTTCTCTAGATAATTATGAAATTGATAATCAATATTCTACTGAGAAGGAAACTTTATTTAACTTTGCAAGTAATAGTGATACACGACTAAGCTATAAAGAGAAGGTAGAGCTGAAACCAAAAGATTTAAAAGAAAAGTTACTTAATGACCTAAAATAAATCGAGTTTAGAAAAAACTTATGAAAATTGATTTGTTGTTTTGAAAATAAAAAGCAATAAATCAATTTTTTTTATAATTTTTTCTATTTTTTAATCACATTTTTTAAGTTTTATATTATAATAGTATAAGGAGTATAATGTCGACTTTTTGATATATAGTGATGTAAAATTAAAAGTCAATTAAGAATAGATATAGAGGCAAGGATAAAATAAATATGAAATTAACTTTTTTTGAAAAACTAGAACAGTATAGAAATAGTTCTAAAGAAGTATATATTAATAATATATATCAGAATGAAAATTTAACGTATAAAAATTTAATAGAGTATTCAGATAGACTTGCGTCTTATCTTGAAGAAAAACTAGGAGAAGACAAAAATCCTATAGTAGTATATGGTCATAAACATCCATTTATGTTAGTGTACTTTTTAGCGTGTGTAAAATCAGGAAGAGCATTCTGTCCGGTAGATATAAACACACCAAAAGAACGAGTAGAAGAAATAGTAGAAACAACAGACTCAAAAGTAGTACTAGTCACAGAAGAAATAGAACTACCTAGAGAAATTCTAGATGTTAAATCAGCTAAAGAAATAATCTCAAGTACTCAAAACGCTATTTCAAAAGAAAAATATGTGAAAGATGAAGATATATTCTATATAATTTTCACATCAGGAAGCACAGGAAAACCAAAAGGAGTATGTATAACATATAATAACCTAAATAATTTCTTGCACTGGTACACAGGATACTATGATGAAAAAGAAGAATTAGTATTTTTAGGACATCCACCATTCTCATTTGATCTATCGGTAATGTCATTATGGCCAAGTATTTATCTAGGAGCTACTTTAGTACAAATAGATAAAAAGCATCAAGAAAACTTCAAAATAATGTTTGAAGAACTAAATAAATCCAATGCAACAATATGGATTTCAACACCATCATTTATAGAAATGTGTTTCGTAGATAAAAACTTCAATCAAAGTCTAATGCCGAAGGTGAAACAATTCGTCTTTTGTGGAGAAAAACTATTTAGCACAACAGTAGAAAAAATCCATCAAAACTTTGAAAATGCACAGGTAATAAATACTTATGGACCAACAGAATCAACAGTAATGGTCACATGGGTAGAAATAACAAAAGAAGTGAATAAAAAATACTATGAGAACCTACCAGTAGGAGAAGTAAAATGGGGTACCAAAGTACACCTAGCAAATCCAGATGAAGAAAACAAAGGTGAAATAGTAATTACAGGAAACACTGTCGCAAAAGGATACTTCAAAAATGACGCTATAACAAATGAAAAATTTGGTGTAGGGGAAGTAGAAGGAAAAGAAGAAAGAAGTTACCTAACAGGAGACTTAGGGTACTTCAAAGACGGCATGCTGTTTTGTGAAGGGCGCATAGACTTCCAAGTAAAACTACATGGCCACAGAATAGAACTAGAAGACATAGATAACAATCTACTTAAAAATAAAAAAATACGCCAAGCAGCGACAGTACCAAGCTATGAAGATGGAAAAGTAAAAGCATTGACATCATTTGTAGTATACAATGAAGAAATAGAAAAGCGCTTCGAAGTAACAAAACAAATAAAACAAGAGTTAAAAAAATTAGTGCCAGAATATATGATACCAAAAAAAATAGTATTTTTAGAAGAAATGCCACTAAACAACAATGGGAAAATAGATAAGAAAAAGTTAAAGGAGTTAGTATAAAATGAACTACTTTGACGGAAATGAATTTTTCTTATTATTAGCTATAGCACTAATCATAGGCTTTATAATAAACTATCTAGGTAAGAAAATAGAATATTATGTATTAGCATTATCAGTAATATTTGCCGCATTAATATACGGTAAGAGTGTTACAATGATAACTTACCTAGTAGGATTTATTCTATTTGAATATATCTTAGTATTAATAGCTCAAAAAACAGAAAGTAAAAAACACTTAAAAATATTAGTAATACTATCGATATTACCGCTAGTAATAAACAAAGTATTCGCAACAACACACTTACATCTATTAGCCTTTATAGGAATATCATATATGTCATTTAAGACAATACAAATTATGATAGAAATATCAGATGGGTTAATAAAAGAAAAAATCAGTGCTGTAGAATATGTACAATTCCTACTATTCTTCCCAACAGTAAGTGCAGGACCTATAGACAGAAGTAGAAGGTTTATGAGCGAAATAAAAGAAAGAATACCGAGGACAGAGTATTTAGAATTAGCTGGAGAAGGAGTCTACAGACTAATATTAGGGTTACTATATAAAATAGTATTCTCAACACTAAGCTATCACTATTTAGTAGGTTTAACAAACCATGGTACATTTATCTATTCATTAAAATACATGTACCTATATACATTATACCTATTCTTCGACTTTGCAGGATACAGTTTAATGGCGGTAGGTAGTAGTAACATCTTAGGAATAAGAACACCGATGAACTTCAACAAACCATTCCTAAGTATAGACATAAAAGACTTCTGGAATAGATGGCACATAACACTATCAACGTGGCTTAGAGACTTCGTATTCTCAAGAGTCTTTATGGAAGCAACAAAGAAAAAAAGATTCAAGAAAAGACTAAATACAGCAATGTATGCCTACATGGTAAACATGGTTCTTATGGGATTTTGGCATGGTTTAACAATAAGCTATATAGTATATGGATTCTACCATGGAATACTTATGGCAGGATTTGAGTATTATCAAAAGAAAAGTAAGTTTTACAAAAAGAATAAAAACGAAACATGGTACAAAGTAATAAGTTGGTTCATAACAATCAACTTAGTAATAATAGGTTTATATATCTTCTCAGGAGAACCATATAAACTAATAAGTCATGTATTAAAAAAATAATAAAGAGTTAGGAGAACAAGCATGATAAAAGAACAAGTATTAGAAATGTTAGAAGAAATCTGTGAAGACGAAGTAGTAAGAGAAGATTTAGACATAAACATGAAAGAAGAAGGGTTAATGGACTCTTTAGCTTTTGTAGAAATGTTAGTAAAAATTGAAGAAATCTTTGGACTAAGCATAGCTCCAACAGAAGTAACATATGAAGAAATTGATACACCAAATAAGGTAATTTCATATATAGAAAATAGGAAATAATATCATGATAAGATTAAAAGCATTTTTAATATCAATAGTATTGGTATTAATTACACTTGTAATTTTAGATATAACCCTTCTAAAGAAGATTCAAACTTATTATAAAACTAATGATAATAGTGTTAGGTATAGCACTGCTTTTGAAAAGTATAAAAGTAGAGATATAATAGTCGAAAATATGACTCCTAGAACACTTTTACTTTTGGGGTCTTCAGAATTAACAACAACTATTAATGAGAATTATCACCCTAAGAAAATATTCAACTATGAAGATTTTAATATAATGCAAGTAGGGGTAGGAAATTCCCAAAATATTATTCATGCTGCTACAATTGGATCAATAGGGAATGATGTGAAAAATAATGAAATAGTAATGATTCAGTCTATTCAATGGTTTGATAACAAGAATGGTATTTTAAAGGACGCATTTCTATCTAGAATTTCTAGCGAACATGTGTACAATACAATGAAGAATGATAAAATTAGTTATAAAACCAAAGAAAAATTTATTAATAGGGTTATAGAACTTTCATCTACAAATAAGGAACTGAATAAAAAGTATAAAAGTTATAAACGATATTTTTTAGAAGGTAAAGTCAATAAATTTACAGGAGAGTTTATAAAACTTGATAATTACTTTTATGTGTTAAAAAATAAATTAAACTTTTATAAAAATAAAGGTAAAGAAAATTATCCAGTTAGTGGAGAAAATACACCTTATTATAATTGGGAAGAATTAGATAAAAAAGTAGCTGAGGAAGCTAAAGAAAGAACTAATAACAATGATTATCAAATTGATAATACATATTATGATAAATACATAAGAGTTAAATATAATCAACTAAAAGATAGTTCTAAGAATACAAAGTATGATGATTCTAAAGAATACGAAGACTTAGATATACTATTATCTATTGTTAAAGATTTGAACATGAATATCAAGTTTGCGATTTTTCCTGCTAATGGGAGATGGAGTGATTATACAGGAATAGGCAGTGAAAAAAGACAAGTAGCCTACAATAAACTAAGAGAAATTGCTAAGAATAATAATATAGAGGTAATGGATTATTCAAGTAAAGAATATGAAGACTACTATATGTATGATGCAATGCATCTAGGTTGGAGAGGATGGATTGATTTTGAAAGAGATCTTTACAAACTTAAAAAGTAAATTAAGCTATAAACAAAGACTAACACTATGGGTATTATTCTTTTATATAGTAATAATGGGAATAATAATATACTGTTTTTTAACAGATTTTTCAAATGTCCAAGAGTATGTATATAGTGAGTTTTAGTATAGATAAACGGATTACCATGAGGTAATTCGTTTTTTTTTATATGTAATTAAATTATGAACATTACACTAGTATATAAATAATCAATGAAAATTAATTTTCAGAAAAATTATGGAAAATCACACTCAATTAATTGATTTTATAAGAGAAATAAGGTAGAATTAAGCTATAATAATAATTTAAAAGGAAAATATTAATGAATAGAGATGCGTATTTTTATTTAGAAATGAAAGAGCATGAGTTAAAAGTTCCATATACGGGAAAAAATCGTCGTATTAGAGTACTTCTACCAAAAGGATATGCTCAAGATGAACATAAACACTATCCTGTAGTGTATATGAATGATGGACAAAATGTTTTTTATAGTGGTGAATCGTTTAGCGGACACTCATGGAAAGTTATACCAGCGATTAAGAGAAATCCTGATATGCCGAAAATGATAATAGTTGGGATTGATAATGATAATGAGGGGAGAATGAATGAATATGCACCATGGAAGTTTTCAAGTCTGCCAATATTAAATTTTGGTCTGACATTAGGAGGATTAGGTTCCGAGTATGCGGATTTCTTTGTAAATGTAGTTAAACCATTTATTGATAGTACTTATCGTACAAAACCACAAAGAGAATATACAGCGATGATTGGTAGTTCTTTAGGTGCTAATATATCACAATATATTGGTTTAGAGCATAAGGATGTTGTAGGGGATCTAGGAGTATTTTCATCTGCAAATTGGTTGAATAAACCAGAATTTGATAGATTTATTTCGAAACATAAAGTCTCGGATCAAAGAGTATATATCGAAGTTGGAACGAACGAGGGAGATGATACTGATAAGCAATTAGCAAATGGTAATCTAAAACAATTATATATTGATGCAAGTTTAGATTATTATCGTCAGCTAATTGATGCAGGTTTATCTACAAGCGAGTTGAAATTAAATGTTGTGGCTAATGGAGAACACAGTGAGGAGTGTTGGGCTAGATATTTACCAGAATGTTTGAGATTTATAAGTGAAAACTGGTAATATAATTTTTTTAGAAAATGGAGGTTTTAGGATTGAATATAGAGAATTTAAGTCATTATAGTGGAAATTTAGGAAGAGAAATGGTTCTTAATAGGTACGGTCATGCGGGATTACCGATTGTTGTGTTTCCATCATCAGGTGGAACGCACAATGAGTATTATGATTTCGGCATGATTCATGCTTGTGAAAGTTTTATAAATGAGGGGAAAGTACAATTTTTCACATTATCAAGTGTCGATAGTGAATCGTGGTTATGTGACTGGAAAAATGGTCATGATAGAGCATTAGCACATGCTCAGTATGAAAAATATGTTATTGAAGAAGCTATTCCTTTTATTAAACATAAAACAGGTTGGTTTGGACAAATGATGGCTACTGGTTGTAGTATGGGAGGATATCACTCGTTTAATATTTTCTTACAACACCCGGATGTATTTGGCAAAGTAATTTCACTTAGTGGAGTTTATGATGCTAGATTTTTCATAGGTGAATACGGAAATGATGAGTTGATATATAGAAATTCGCCTAGTGATAATATTTGGAATCAAAATGATGGGTGGTTTATTGACCACTATAGAAATGCTGATATTATCGTATGTACAGGGTTAGGTCCATGGGAACAAGATGGATTACCATCATTTTATAGTTTAAAAAAAGCATTTGAAGAAAAGAATATCCCAGCATGGTTTGATGTGTGGGGTGAAGATGTTGCTCATGATTGGCCTTGGTGGAGAATTCAAATGCCATACTTTTTAGATAAATTAAATTTATAATAAAGTTAAGAGGAGACAAAGATTTATGAATTATATAGTTATATCACCATATTACCCACATAATTTTCAAAAATTTTCTATTGAGTTAAAAAATCAAGGTATTAATGTACTTGGAATTGGTGAAGAGCCATACGAACAGTTAGATCAAAGACTTAAAGAAGCATTAACTGAGTATTTTAGGGTTAATAGTCTTGATGATGTTGATGAAGTAAAACGTGCTGTTGCATTTTTATATCACAAACATGGGCACATTGATAGAATAGAATCACAAAATGAGCACTGGATGGAATTAGATGCTGTACTTCGTACACAATTTAATGTGTTTGGTTTAAAAGAACACGATCTTAAAAAAACAAAACATAAATCAGAGATGAAAAAATACTTCGAAAAAGCAGGAGTGCCTGTAGTACCAGGTTTCTTAGTGAAAAAAGAAGGTGATATCGAAAAAGGTGTTAAAAAATTAAAATTACCGTTAATAGCTAAACCTGATAATGGAGTAGGAGCATCGGCAACTTATAAGCTTAAAGATAAGAAGGACGTAGAAAATTTCAAAAAAGAATGGGATGGCAATACTCATTATTTCTTAGAGCCTTTTGTAGATAACTCTGATATCGTAACTTTTGATGGATTAGTAGATGCTAAAGGAAATATTGTTTTTTACACAAGTATCGTTTATTACCATACTCCATTAGACTTATTAAATAATAATACTCTTGATTGGGTTTATTATATAGATAAGGAGTTAGATCCAAAACTAGTAGAATATGGTAAAAATGCAGTAAAAGCGTTTGGTATGAAAGAAAGATTCTTCCATGTTGAATTTTTCAAAACTAAAGATGATTATATAGCAATCGAATATAATAATCGTCCAGCGGGAGCTTTTGCAGTAGACGTTTATAACTTTGCACATTCAACAGATTATTTTAGAGTATACGCTGAAGTAGTTAATGGAACATTTAATGGATTAAATGTTGATCAAAAATATGGATTAGCTTCAACACGCCGTGATTATAAAGATTATGTATATTCAGATGAAGATATTAGAAATAAATATCAAGATAAATTAAAAGCTGTTTTAAGAATGCCTGAAGCTTTTGCTGAATTACAAGGAAATACAATGTATGTTCTTGTTTCTGATACTCTTGAAGAGATGAAAGAGATGGAAAGATTTGTAGGAAAATTAAAATAAATTTATAAAAGAAATATGAGACTAAGGTTTTACATTTAGTATCGTATTTCTTTTATTTTATCTCATGAGGAATGATATGTAATAATCCGTTTGAGTAAGTTTGATAGCATGTAACATTTCTTGAATTACAGTAGGAAGTGTGTTAAGATTTAATTGAAAATAATAAAAAGGAGAATGGCATGAAAATATCTAAGGAACATTTAGAACTATTAGCAGAAAACTTTCAGAGTATAGATGAAACAACTAAGGAAATAATTAATTTAGAGGCTATATTAACACTTCCTAAAGGAACAGAGCATTTTTTAAGTGATATTCATGGAGAGTATGAAGCCTTCGATCATATTTTAAGAAATGGTTCAGGTATTATTAAAGAAAAACTTAAAGAAGTATTTGGTAACAGGTTACCTAGAAAAGATTTAAATCTCTTAGCTACCATTATTTATTATCCAGAAGAAAAATTAAATCTTATAAGAAAAGAATATGATGCATGTGATTATAAAGAGTTTCAAAAAATTACCCTTCTTCGTTTATTAGAGGTAACGCAAGTTGCAGCAAGAAAGTTTACTAGATCCAAAGTAAGAAAAATTTTACCAACAGATTTTAAGTATATTATTGATGAATTGCTTTATAAAATGCAAAGTAGTGATAAGAATGACTACTATGATAAAATACTTGAGAATATTATTGAATTAGGTGCTGGGGAAAAATTTATTATAGAATTATCATTAAGCATCCACAAGTTAACAATCGACCACTTACATATAGTTGGTGATATCTATGATAGAGGACCTTTTCCTGATAAAATAATGGATAGATTATTAGATTACCATTCTGTTGATATTCAATGGGGAAATCACGATATGTTATGGGTAGGGGCTTATCTTGGAGACAGAATATCATTAGCAAATGTAATAAGAATATGTGCAAGATATGATAATTTAGATATTATAGAAGATAGATATGGAATTCCTATTAGGAATTTATTAAATTTTAGTGAAAAGTACTACAAGGGTGATCACTGTAAAGAGTTTTTACCAAAAATATCTAAGGATGATGAGCTGAAATATAGTGAACATGAAATTATGCAAATAGCTAGAATGCATAAAGCTATGGCAATAATTCAATTTAAATTAGAAAAACAGATTATTGATAAACATCCTGAATTTGATATGGAATCACGTGCGTTACTAGATAAAATTGATTTTGAAAAAGAAACTGTAAAAATTTATGGTAAAGAATATCCATTAACGTCATGCAATTTTCCAACAGTTGATAAAGAAAATCCATATTTATTAACGGATGAAGAAGAAAAGATTATTAATAAATTAAAGGAATCATTTATAGCAAGTGAAAAATTAAAAAAACATGTTGAATTATTTATTAATAAAGGTGCTATGTATTGCTGCTATAATGGGAATCTACTTCTTCATGGTTGTATGCCAGTCGATGAGGATGGAAACTTCCAGGAATTTTCTTATGGAGGAAAGAAATATGCAGGTAAGAAGCTACTAGACTTTTTCGATAAAAAAATTCGAAGTATATTTTATTGCGGTTGTAGAGAAGATAACGGGTTGTTCTTTTACTTATGGCAAGGTCGCTACTCTCCATTATTTGGTAAATGTGATATGACGACGTTCGAAAGATATTTTATAGAGGATAAATCTACTCATGAAGAAGTAAAAAATGCATATTATAAACTTAGAGATAATGAAGAGTTTTGCATTAAGTTATTAAATGAGTTTGGTTTAACTAGTGAAGGTCACATTATAAATGGACATACTCCTGTTAAGGAAACAAAAGGAGAAAATCCGATTAAAGCTAATGGTAGAACAATTGTTATTGATGGTGGAATGTCTAGAGCTTATCATAAAACAACAGGTCATGGTGGTTATACATTAACTTATAATTCTTATGGATTACAGATAATGAGTCATGATATCTTCCAAAGTAAAGAAGAATCAATAAAAAATGAGACAGATATTATTTCAACTAAAAGAGTTGTAGATAAATTATGTAGAAAAAAAGTAGCTGACACAGATAGCGGTGCAAGAATAAAAAAACAAATTGAGTTATTAAAAATTTTATTAGAAGAATATCGCCAAGGGGCAATTTGTGAAAGATATTAGTTAATATAAATTTATATTCTGAGTTTCTATGTATTTAAGGGGGAGAGATATGATGAAGATTTTATTAAGTATATTAGAGATTATAATGCTACTAGGAATAATAACAAACTATAAACTATTGAAAAAAAGAAAAGAAAAAAAGAAAGATTAATTAGTCATTTGTTTATCAAGTTGATAGAAATGAGAAGATACGTGTAAGTATAATTAAAAAGATTTCTAAATAACTAATAAACATTGCTAGGGTGATTCAAAAATCAAAATTTCTCTGAAATCATGATTTTGAGTCACTCTTTTTTTGATATAATATTAGCTAAAGATATGAATATTCTTGCTTTGCTGAAAAAGTACTGAAGATAATATATTCAATATTTAATTGAATTTTTAGAAAAATTAAATTTTTTGTTGACAACAGTTAAAAAGTATATTATACTAATAAACAGTTAATTGAATATGTACCTCACAAAGTAAGTGAGGTAGAGGTTGCGATTTTTATCAGTAGGGTAATTGAGAGTGTAGGGCTTGATGAAATTACTTGAAAGGAAACATCGCCGAAATAATATTAATCCTATGTTAATATTATTGGGCCTATATTGAACTAAGTATAGGACTGTCATAGTCGTGAGGCTATGTTGCGCTACTAATATCTTGTTTTGGAGAGATAATGTGAAGTATAACTCCGTGCAAATATGGTAGGAGGTTATGCTTTTTTATTTTATCAAGGAGGTTTTTATTATGACAAACAACAGCAATAACAATAATGCAACAGAAGTAAAAAGAAATTTACGATCACGTCATATTAGCATGATTGCTATCGGAGGATGTATTGGTAGTGGATTATTCATGACAAGTGGTCAAGCAATTCAAAGTGCGGGACCTGGGGGAGCTATTGTAGCTTACTTATGTATCGGACTTATGGTATATTTCTTAATGACATCATTAGGGGAAATGGCAACATATCTTCCTACATCAGGGTCATTTAGTACATATGCTACACGTTATGTAGATCCTTCATTAGGATTTGCTTTAGGATGGAACTATTGGTTTAACTGGGTAATTACAGTAGCAGCTGACGTAGAATTATCTGCATTAGCTATTAGTTATTGGGAGCCTATGCGAGTACTTCCTCACTGGGCTTGGAGCTTATTATTCCTAGTTATTATTATCGCTTTAAACTCACTTAGTGTTAAAGTATATGGTGAAAGTGAATATTGGTTTGCACTTATTAAAGTAGTAGTAGTAATCATTTTCTTAGTAGTAGGATGCTTAACTATCTTCGGTATTTTAGGTGGTGAATACATTGGATTCAAAAACCTAACAATCGGTGATGCACCATTTATCGGAGAAGATTCTTCATTATCAGGACAAATCCTTGCTACTCTTGGAGTATTCCTAATCGCAGGATACTCATTCCAAGGTACTGAGTTAATCGGTATTACTGCTGGTGAAAGCGAAAACCCAGAGAAAAGTATTCCAAAAGCTGTAAAACAAGTATTCTGGAGAATTTTAATCTTCTACGTACTAGCTATCTTAGTAATCGGATTATTAATTCCTTATACTTCACCAGATTTATTAGGTGCTGCAAGCGCTGAAGAAATTGCTAAATCACCATTTACAATTGTCTTTAAAAATGCAGGTTTTGCATTAGCTGCAAGTGTAATGAACGCAGTAATCCTAACATCAATTCTATCAGCTGGTAACTCAGGTATGTACGCATCAACAAGAATGCTTTATGCGATGAGTAAAGAAAAACTTGCGTATCCAATTTTCGGTCGTGTTACTAAATACGGTACTCCTGTTATCTCATTAGTTGCAACAGCTGCAGTAGTATTCTTAATCTTCTTAATCCAACTTACAAGTGCCAATGCTTATACATATATCGTAGCAGCGAGTGGATTAACTGGATTTATCGCTTGGTTAGGTATTGCGTTAAGTCACTATAGATTTAGAAGAGCATTTATTGCTCAAGGTAAAGATTTAAATGATCTTAAATATAGAGCAAAATGGTTCCCAGTAGGACCAATCATCGCTTTAGTACTATGTATAATTGTAATTATCGGTCAAGATACAGAACTTATTACTAAAGGTGTAGTTAACTGGAGTGGAATGTTAACAACATACATGGGAGTTCCAATCTTCTTATTCTTCTATCTATACCACAAAATTAGATATAAAACAAAAATGATACCTTTAGATAAAGTTGATTTATCTCAAGATGTAGATGTAAAATAAAAAAAATTTAATCCTAGTTCGAATTTGAACTAGGATTTTTTTGATTAATCTATAAAAATAGGTGTAGAAGTAGTTTGAATTTTAAATTTATATAAAGTGAAGACTTGATATAAATACTTAAAATTTGAAATATTATAGTTGAATTAAAGGAAATTTTTTCAATTTTATGGTAAAATGAAGGGTAGATTAAATTACGAAAGAGGAGGAATTTCTGTGAATCTTGAATATCCATATAGTTATGAAAATGTAGAAGATATGGCGAGTAAATATTTATCAGATGAGCAAATTGAAATTATAAGAAAAGCTTATGAATTTGCAAAAGATGCTCATGAAGGACAATTTAGAAAATCAGGGGAACCATACATATTACACCCAGTTCAAGTCGCAGGAATTTTAACTGAGCTTAAATTAGATTATGCAACAATATGTGCTGGTTTCTTGCATGATGTTGTAGAAGATACGAAGTATACGTTTGACGATATAAAAGAAACTTTTGGGGAAGATATAGCAGTAATAGTTGATGGTGTTACAAAATTAGATAAAGTAAAATTCCGTTCTAAAAAACAATCTCAAGCTGAGAATCATAGGAAACTTTTTGTGTCGATAGCGAAAGATTTAAGAGTTATTTTTGTTAAACTAGCAGACAGACTTCATAATATGAGAACTATGAAGTATATGCGCGAGGAAAAACAACGTGAAATTTCTAGTGAAACACTTGAAATTTATGCGCCTTTAGCTCATAGATTAGGGATAAGTTCTGTTAAATGGGAACTGGAAGATACATCTCTTAGATACTTACATCCATCTCAATATTTTTCAATAGTAGGGATGATGAAACAAAAAAGAAGTGCAAGGGAAAAAAGTATAAAAGATGCATGCTCAAGTATAACATCAATTTTAGCTGATAATAATATTAAAGCACAGGTAACAGGTAGACCAAAACATATATATAGTATTTATAAAAAAATGGTTAAGCAAAATAAAACTTTTGACCAGATTTATGATTTATTAGCTGTTCGTGTCCTGGTAGATAGCGTAGCAGATTGTTATGCTACTTTAGGTCTTGTAAATAATCTTTGGGTACCTATTCCAGGAAGAATCAAAGACTATATTGCAATGCCAAAACCTAATATGTATCAATCGCTTCATACAACGGTAATTGCACCAGATGGACAAACTTTAGAAGTTCAAATTAGAACTTATGAGATGCATGAAATTGCCGAGAAAGGGATTGCTGCACACTGGGCATATAAAGAAGGTAAGAAAGTTAATAAAAACAATAACTTCTATGAGAAATTAAATTGGTTCCAAAAAATTGCGGAAAACGATGAAACAGAAGCAACTGCTGAAAGCTTTATGGAATCATTAAAAGTGGATTTATTGAGTGATAAAATTTATGTGTTTACACCAAATAGTGATATTATTGAATTACCGAAGGGTTCATGTATTGTCGACTTTGCATATGCGATTCACTCAGAAGTTGGTAATAAGATGGTAGGAGCTACTGTAAATGATAAAATCGAGCCATTCGATTATGTGTTATCAACTGGTGAAATTTGTGATATTCGTACTAGTAAAAATTCTACTGGACCTAATCGCTCATGGTTAGAGATTGCTACATCATCTCAGACTAAGTCAAAAATTAAAGCATTCTTCAAAAAGGCAGCTCGTGAAGAAAACTTAGTTAAAGGTGAAATCTTATTAAAAGATGAGATTAAAGCTAATAACTTTGATATAGATGAAGTCTTAACTGAAGAAAATATCACTACTGCACTTAATAAATATAAATTTGCTAATCTTGAAGAAATGTATGTTGCCATAGGATACGGTGGAATTACAGCGAATAAAGTCTTTGCAAGATTAACAGAAAAAATTAGAAAAGAAAAGATGACTCAAGCGAAAATTGAGAAACTTTTCAATGCAGAAGATAATAAAAAAATAGTAACTGAAACGGGTGTCTATGTTAAAGGTGTAGATAATATTCTTGTAAGATTATCTAAATGTTGTCAACCAATTCCAGGAGATGACATAGTAGGATTTATTACAAAAGGTCGAGGGGTTACAGTTCATAGACATAATTGTCCAAATTTAAGTGAAGAAGATCATGCAAGATTATTGGATGTTGAATGGGTAGAAAGCTTAAATGCACGTCGTTATAGTGTAACACTACAAATTCACGCTTTTGATAGAGAATTATTATTACAAAACGTTCTATTAACATTAAGTGAAAGTAGAGTTGAGATTAAAAAACTTAACTCTGAATCAAAATCTGATAAAACATGCGTTATTACGATAGGGATATATGTAAAAAATGTTAGTGAATGCGATTATATGATTAAAAAATTACGACAAATTCAAGATGTATATAGCGTAGAAAGAATAGTTAAATAGGTGGATATATGAAAATTATATTACAAAAAGTTAAAAAAGCCAGTGTAAGTGTTGAGAATAAAGTTGTGGGTAGTATTGATAAAGGATACTGTCTTTTAGTGGGAGTTCATAAAGATTCTACAGAGGAAGATGCGAAATACTTAGCAAAAAAGGTAGCACAAGCACGCTTATTTGAAGACGAAAATGATAAAATTAACCTGAGTCTAAAAGATGTTGGAGGAAGTATCTTATCAGTTTCACAATTTACTTTATACGCTGATACGAAAAAAGGTAATAGACCAAGTTTTACAAGTGCTGCTGGAGCAGAAAAAGCTAATCAATTATATGAAAAATTTAATGAATTTTTGAGAGAAGAAGGTGTAACAGTAGAGACTGGTATTTTTCAAACAATGATGGAAGTTAATATTGTTAACGATGGTCCGATTACTATTGTTTACGAAAAACTATCAGCAGGAAATTAATTATGAGAATAAAAAGAAGAAATAAGAATGGAATATTATTCGTAATATCTATACTATTATTAGTACTCGTTGTAGGAGGCGTAGTAACATATATAGGTGAGAAAATGAATTTATCATCTAATTCTGAAAATAATATTACTATTGCAAAAGAAATTGAAATTAGAACAGGACCAGATGATTCTTATCCAACACTAAAAAAAGTGACAGCTGGAGATAATGTTGAAATGTTAAGTAAATCTGATACTTGGTATGAAGTTAAAACAAAGGATAGTTTTGTAGGATGGATACCAGGTTGGAGTATTTTAGGGACTGGGCAGAAAAGTCCTGAAGATCAAAACAAAGAAAAATTAGCTTCTTATTCAGTCTTATTGAATCCTGTTAATTCACAAGAAGAGAAGGTTGATTATAAAGGTATATCTTCTAAATCTTATAATTTGAAACTAGCTAAACAGTTAAAAGAGATATTAGAAAAAGACAGAATAAAAGTAATATTAACAAGAGATAATGATGATTCGTATCCTTCAAAAGAAGATATTCTAAAAATTGCTGCAGAAAATTCAGTAGAAATGTTGATTGATATTGATACTAATAATGACAGTAATAAAGAAGTTTTTGGTGTGAAAGTATACTATGGAACACAAGAATCATCTATTGTAGCAAGAAGTGTTGAAAAAAATCTTTCAGAACACTATATTTCGAAGATATCATCATCTGAGAAACAGGCGAATTTCCCTCAATTAAGTGATAAATTACCCCAGATAAAACTAATTTCGGCCAATATAGGAAATAGAATTGATGTTGATTTATTAAATAATGAAATAGTTAATAAACAATTTATCGAATCTTTAAGAGATGGTATAGAGGGATACTTATATTATTTAATTAACATTGATAATTATAATGCAAAACGAAAAGAACAGTTACTAAACTTACCACAAAAAGGACTTTCAGTTCCTATGTACTATATGAAACAAGATGCATATAAAAATATAGCATATGGTCTTGATGCCAAGAAAACAATTGAGGATAATGGTGATGCTATTATCTCATTAGCGATGATTGCTAAATATATAGGTAAAGATGAAGCAACTGTAGAAGAGCTTGCTTCTTGGGCTGGTAATAAGTACTATATCAGAAATCAAGGAACTCAACCTACGATTATTACAGCTTTTGCTGAAAAATATAATCTTAAAGTTGAACGTATTGAAACTGATAAATTAGTGGAAAACTTAGAAAATGCCTTAAGAGATAATAAACCTATACTTGTTAGATTAAAATCTGGAGTATTTGGTGACAAAGTAACATATAAAGTTATTCGTGGTTTTGAAGACGATAAATTCTATATCAACGATCCGAATGACGATGATGTTAAACTTACAAGTTATAATGGTTTCACGGAAAATGATATAAAAAACAACCTTGCTCAAGCTTGGGTGTTTAGTAAATAGGAAAAAAGATTAATCTAGAAAAATTCTAGATTAATCTTTTTTTATTGAAATAATTTAATTATCTATTGACTAAGAATATAAAATAAAATATAATAGTTAACATAGTTAACTATTTAGTTAATATTGTGAACTATTCTTGATTAAAGGAGGTATAAAATGAGCATAGATGAAATTTCATATCATAAAGCAATGGAGATGATGGAAGAATTTAGATTGATAATGAAAAGATTTCATAAGAAAAGTGATGCGCCGTATAGAAAACCTGAATTTCAAGCAATGTTATTTTTATCTTGTAAAGAGAAAATTACTATGCAGGAATTAGGTGAAGAACTACATGTGACAAAACCTAGAGTTACAGCACTTGTAAGTGAATTACTAGAAAAAGATTTTGTTGTTCAAAGTACAGATGAAAAAGATAAAAGAAAAAAATATCTTAGTTTATCTGAAAAAGGAGTCGAATGTATTGAATCACATAGAAAAGCTTATGAAATCTGGTTTAAATCTATCTGGGATAAATTTGATACAAGGGAAAAAGAAGCGTTTGATATATTATTATCTCGAGTAAATGGGATTTTTAGAGAAGAATTATCTGATAAGGAGGAAAATAATGAAACTAATTAAATATTTAAAAGGTTTCCTGATACCGATGATATTTTTAGTTGCGATATTAGGCGTTCGTGTTGTTGCAGAGCTAGCACTTCCGACATATACAAGTAATATTGTCGATAAAGGTATTCAACAAAGTGGTATTCAAGATTCTGTACCGGAAAAAATAAGTGAAAAATCATTTAGAGAATTGCAATTATTTATGACTGATGATGAAATTAAAAAAGTTACAGCTAAATATACGAAAGATGGGGATGTCTATAAACTAGATAATATTAATGATCAAGAACGTAGTGAACTAAATGATATTTTTAAAAGTGCTATGACAGTTGTATCTGGTGCAAAATCTGAAAACTTAGATTTGGATAAGGTTGCAGAAGGTGTCAAACTAGGACTAGTCAAAAAAGATAGTTTAATTGAACAAAAGAATAAATCAATTAGTGACTTAGGAAGTTCGGCTGATATGATAACTAAACAAGCTGGAGTTCGTTATGTTAAAGAAGAGTATAGAAATAATGTAGGAATTGATACTAATGAGATTAGAAAAAATTATCTAAAAGAAGTTGGAATAATGATGATAATCGTAACATTTATTTCAGGTATTGGAAGTGTTATATCGAACTTTATAGCTAGTAGAATTTCTTCGAAAATAGCTTATAACTTACGAGAAAAACTTTATAACAAAGTACTATCATTTTCTAAACAAGATATTGATAAATTTTCTACAGCTTCACTAATTACAAGAAGTACAAACGATATTCAACAAATTCAAAATGCTTTAAATATGATGTTATTTATCGCAATCTATGCCCCGATGATGGCAGTTTATGGGGTTTATAAAGTTACTCAAACTGATACTGGAATGACTTGGATAATTGCATTGGGTGTAGGTATCTTAGGTTTAACATTAGGAATAATTTCATTCTTAGTAATGCCGAAGTTTAAAATTATGCAAAAGCTAATAGATAGAGTAAACTTGGTAACTCGTGAAGCATTAACTGGTATTTCTGTAATTCGCGTTTTTGGTCGTGAAAAATATGAAGAAGAAAGATTTGATAAAGAAAATACAGTTTTAAAAAATGAACAACTTTTCATCAATAGAACTTTATCAGCGCTTATGCCAATGATTATGCTAATTATGAATGGTATTGCATTATTAATAATCTGGGTTGGTGGAAAAAATATAGATGCTGGTAGTATTCAAGTTGGTGATATGATGGCGTTTATAACATATACAATGCAGATAGTAATGTCATTCTTATTCTTCACATTCTTAATGATGCAACTACCTCGTGCAGAAGTTGCGGCAGGACGTATTAATGAAGTACTGGAAACAGAGGTTACTGTAGTGGATAGTAAACATATTGATGATAGTAAGCTTCAAGACGTGAAGGGGACATTAAAATTTGATAATGTTAGCTTTACATTTGATGGTGCTGATAGTCCAGTATTAAGTAATATTAGTTTTGAAGCAGAAGCAGGAAAAACTACAGCAATTATAGGAAGTACTGGTAGTGGTAAATCTACATTGCTTCATTTGATTCCTAGATATTTCGATGCTAGTGAAGGTGAAATTTCAATTGATGGAGTTAATATTAGAGATATAAGTTTAAGTAAATTAAGAGACACTTTAGGATTTGTTCCTCAAAAAGGAGTTTTATTCAGTGGTAATATTAAATCAAATATTAAATTTGCTGATGAAAATATTACTGATGAACAGATGAAAAAAGCAGCTGAGATTGCTCAAGCATTAGATTTTATTAATGAAAAAGAAGACAAATTTAATAGTGAGATTTCACAAGATGGATCTAACGTTTCTGGAGGACAAAAACAACGTCTTTCAATTGCTCGTGCACTAGCAAAAAATCCTAAGATACTGCTTTTTGACGATAGTTTCTCAGCATTAGATTACAAAACAGACGTGAAATTAAGAAAAACTTTAAGAGAAGAAATGTCTGGGGTGACTACTATTATAGTTGCTCAGCGTATAGCAACAATTTTAAATGCAGATAAAATTATCGTAATGAATGAAGGTAAGATAGTAGGAGTTGGAAAACATCAAGAACTTCTAGAAACTTGTCCGACGTATTTAGAAATTGCAGAAAGTCAACTTAGTGAAGAAGAATTACAAAAAGGAGGTAAACATCATGTCTAAGAAACAAAAACTAGATAAAGCTAATAATTTTTCCAGAACGCTAAAAAGAATTATCAAATTGATGTTTACACAGTATAAAATTTCAAGTATTTTGATAGTATTCTTTGCATTAGCAAGTACGGTATTCGGTATTGTTGGTCCTAAGATTATGGGACAAGCAACAACAGAATTATTTGAAGGGTTAGTTGCTAAAATTAGTAATGAAGGTAGTATAAATTTTGAAAAAATAGCGGGAATTTTACTTACTGTATTAGGTTTATACATACTGTCATCACTGTTTATGTTTATTCAAGGATGGCTGATGAGTAATGTTTCTCAAAAAATGACATATGATATTCGTAAAGATATAAGTAAAAAAATAAATACTTTACCTGTTGGCTATTTTGAACAACGTACAGTAGGTGAAACCTTATCTCGTGTTACTAATGATGTAGATACATTAGGTCAATCACTAAATCAAAGTTTTACTCAGATAATTTCAAATACAGCAATGGTATTAGGGGTATTGGTAATGATGTTTACGATAAGTCCTCTAATGACTCTAATTGCGTTAGCTTTAATTCCTGTTTCGGGAATACTACTAGGTGCTATAACAAAATGGAGTCAAAAGTATTTCAAAAGTCAACAAGATATGCTTTCTGATGTAAATGGACAGGTTGAAGAGAGTTTCTCAGGTCAAAATATTATTGCAGCATTTAACTATAAAGAAAAAAGTGTTAAAGAATTCAATGATAAAAATAACCAATTATATACATCATCATGGAAAGCAAACTTCTTCTCAGGACTAATGTTCCCAGTGATTAACTTCGTTGGTAACCTTGGGTATGTTGGTATTGTCTTCTCAGGTGGCTTATTAGTTTCTAAAGGAACTATAGGTGTAGGGGATATTCAAGCTTTTATTCAATATATTAGAAATTTTACTCAACCAATAGGTCAAATAGCTCAGTCTATGTCAGAAATTCAAAAAATGGCCGCTGCTGGAGAGAGAGTATTTGAATTCTTAGATGCTAAAGATGAACAAGATGTAGAAGTACTAGAAACAGTTACAAGTAAAGAAGGTAATGTAGTATTCGATAAAGTAAAATTTGGCTATGTAGAAGATCAAGTAATTATCAAAAACTTTACTAGTGATGTTAAAAAAGGTGAGATGGTTGCGATTGTTGGTCCTACAGGTGCAGGTAAAACGACGATGATTAAACTTCTTATGAGATTCTATGATATTAATGGAGGAAATATCTATATTGATGGAAAAGATATTTCTAAACTTGACAGATCCGAATTGCGTTCTTACTTCACAATGGTACTACAAGACACATGGTTATTTAAAGGAACAATAATGGAGAATCTTCGTTATGGTCGTTTAGATGCTACAGATGAAGAAGTAATAGAAGCGGCTAAAGCAGCTCATATTCACCATTTTATTAAAACATTACCAGGTGGCTACAATATGGAATTAAATGAAGATGCTTCAAATATCTCTCAAGGACAAAAGCAACTTCTAACTATTGCTCGTGCGATTCTTGCTGATAAACCTATATTAATTCTTGATGAAGCAACCTCGAGTGTAGATACACGTACAGAAGTGTTAATTCAAAAAGCAATGAATAAACTTATGGAAGGGCGTACTACATTCGTTATCGCTCACCGTTTATCAACAATTAGAAATGCAGATAAAATATTAGTATTAAAAGATGGAGATATTATTGAACAAGGTAACCATGATGAACTATTGAAACAGAAAGGTTTCTATTCAGAATTATATCAAAGTCAATTTGCAGAATAAAATTAAAGGCATTTAGAGATTTCTCTCTAGATGCCTTTTAATATAATTTCTTTGACAATGAAAAGTTAATAAAGTATAATTATCTCATATTCGAGATAATTGCGATATAAATATGTATATAATAAAAGTAGGAGAATCCTTATGAATAATGAGTTTAAAGCTGTTATTGGAATTATGAGAGCAAGTAATTTATTAGTAGGTGATTTAAAGAAAACTTTAAAGAATTATCCAATAAATGCGACTGAATTTTCTGTTATGGAATTTTTATATAGTAAAGGTGAGAAGAGTATTCAAGAAATACGTGATAGAATATTACTTGCTAGTGGAAGTGCTACATACGTAGTCGATAACCTTGAAAAAAAAGGATATGTTAATAGAAAGGTTAGTCAAAAGGATAAAAGAGTAACTTACATTAAGTTAACTAAAATAGGAGAAAAATTAATGGATGATATTTTCCCTATCCATAAAATAAATACTAAAAAGGTTTTCGATGATTTAACTGAAGAAGAATTAGATACATTGAAAGAAATACTAAAGAAAATTAATTAAAAATTGTTTTCTTTTTTTATAAAATAATATCTTGAAATTGAGATAATTTAGGAGGATAAAAAATGATAGAGTTAGGAATTAGTACATTTGGTGAAACAACTGAAATAGAAGGAACTGGTATAATACCAACGCATGATGAGCGTATTAGAAATATGATAGAAGAGATGAAGCTTGCTGATGAAGTTGGATTAGATCTTTATGCTATAGGGGAACATCATAGAGAAGATTTTGCTGTTTCAGCACCTGAGATATTGTTAGCAGCAGGAGCAGCTGTTACGAAGAATATAAGATTAAGTTCTGCGGTGACAGTACTCTCATCTTCAGACCCTGTAAGAGTTTATCAGCAGTATGCAACAATCGATGCTATTTCTAATGGAAGAGCAGAGGTTATGGTAGGGCGAGGTTCTTTTACAGAATCATTCCCATTATTCGGTTATGATTTGGCAGACTATGAGGAATTGTTTGATGAAAAATTAGCAATGTTAGAGAAAATAAAAGCTAACGAAAAGTTAACATGGGAAGGAAAGCACACACAAAAGGTAGAAAATAAGGGAGTATATCCGAGAAGTGTTCAAAAAGATTTTCCAATCTGGGTAGCGACTGGTGGAAATATAGAGTCTACAATAAAAATAGCTCAGAAAGGCTTGCCTATAGCATATGCTATAATTGGTGGAGAGTATAGAAGATTCAAAGGACTAGTAGATTACTATAAAGCTATTGGGCGTAATACAGGATATAGTGATGATCGTTTAAAAGTTGCTTCACATTCATGGGGATTCATAGCTGAAACTGATGAAGAAGCTATTAAAAAATATTTCCACCCAACAAAACAAGTAGTGGATGCAATTTCGAAAGATAGACCATTTTGGAGACCACTTACTTTTGAACAATATTTAAATAGTGTAGGTCCAGACGGATCTATGTTAGTAGGAAGTCCTGAGACTGTAGCGAGTAAACTTATTGATATGATAGAAACATTAGGATTGGATAGATTTATGTTGCATCTTCCGCTTGGTTCTATGCCACACGAAGATATTATGAAAGCTATTAAACTATTTGGTGAAGAAGTAGCTCCTCGAGTTCGAGAATATTTTAAGAATAAAAAATAAAAGATAAATTTATACATCAAGTAAATCTATTTTTTCTAAAAAATCAATCTCTATGTTATAATGAGTAGATAATAAACATGTGTATAGATGATTTTAGATAAGTATAAATATTTATTATTTGATTTAGATGATACCTTATTGGATTTTGGTAAGGCACAGGTATTAGCTTTTAAAAAATTATTAAAAGATGAAAATATTGAGTATAATAATGAGCTATTTGAAAAATATGAAACAATAAACAAATCTTTATGGAGAAGTTTTGAACGTGGAGAAATATCGAATAAAGAAGTTACAATTGAAAGATTTATAAGATTTTTTTCATTGTTTGATAGAAAAGTTGATGGTAGTGAAGTAGATAATAGGTATAGAAGTTATCTTGCTGAGGGAAATCAGCTATTTGATGGGATTATAGAGATGTTAGAAAAATTAAGTTTAACTCATAAACTATACATAGCATCTAATGGTATAGCAATCACTCAACATACTAGACTAAAAAATAATAATCTTAATAAGTATTTTGAGAAGATTTTTATTTCTGAAGAAATTGGTAGTAAGAAACCAGATAAAAAGTTTTTTGATATTATCTTTAAAGAAATAGGTGTTAAAAATAAGGATGAAGTTTTAATGATAGGCGATACTTTAACATCCGATATACTAGGAGCTAATAATGCAGGGATTGATAGTTGCTTAGTAGATATTCATAAAATTTCTAATCCAGAGATAGTGCCTACGTATAAAATTGAAAAGACAATAGATTTATTAAAAATATAAAAAATGTCTAGGTTGATATATTATCAACTTAGACATTTTCTTTTATAAACTGTGATCGTTGTATTTAATATTTTCTAATGCGATGAAGCAATGTTCTATATCGTATTCTTCTTTAAGTACTATTTTAACATCTTCTACAATTTTATAATCATGGCTTGTTTCATATTCATCTAGTAAAATATGCATTGCAGCGTTGATTTCATTTGTATCAGTATGCCAAATATGAAACTCGTGAATATCAGCAATTCCTTCCACTTCTTTAATTTTATTGTAAATTTCTTCTGTATCTAGAGTAGTAGCTTCCATTAAAATAACAAATGATGATTTAGTAATTTTATAACCACCTTTGAAAAGAATTATACTGATGATAATACTCATAATAACATCGACGATTTGATAATTTGTAAAGTAAATAATAGTTGATGAAATTATGATTCCGATTGAACTGATTAAATCACCAAGGAAATGCCATAAAGCACTTTGGATATTTAAATTATCTTCTTCTTTTAGACTTTTTGTTAAAATTATAGTAACAACAATATTAAAAATTAATCCGATAGTTGAAATTATAAGCATTGATTTGAAATCAATATCTTTAGGATTGAAGAATCTCATAAAACCTTCGAATATTAAATAAATAGAAATACCAACTAACATTAGCCCATTGATAAAGGCTGCTAGGACTTCCAATCTGACAAAACCAAAAGTATATTTTTTATTTGGTTTTTTTGAACTGAAAAGTAATGCAATTAAACTGAATCCCAATGCGATAACATCAGAGAACATATGGAAAGAATCACCTAAAAGTGCTAATGAGTTAGAAAGTAACCCTCCGATGTACTCTAATAAGGCGAAACTTATTGTTAAAATTAATGTTATATAAAGTATTTTTTTTGAATATGATTGAATTTTATAATGTTTTTTATGATGGAAATTTGTTTGTATCATTTTATTCTCCTTTCTTTAGATTATTGATATTATAAATCATGTTTGTTAACAATACAAAAATAGTGCACTGATAACAATTATTAGTACTTATATCATTAGGGACTATTGCTTTTTTTATATTAGTTTGCTAAAATTAAGAAGAATTTAGAAGAAAAAAAGGTGGAAAAAATTATGCGTATTTTATGTATTGGTGATAGTAATACTTGGGGATATATACCTGGAGAGGATGGAGTAAGAACTGAAAAAAGATGGACTAATTTACTAGCGGAGCTTCGTCCTAATGATACAATAATAGAGGAAGGACTTTGTGGTAGAACTGTAATTGCAAAAGACACAATCGTACCAGTTAGATGTGGTATTGATACATTACCAATTCTAATGTTAAGTCACGTACCCGTTGATTTAGTAATCATAATGTTAGGTACAAATGATCTAAAAAAACAATTTAATCCAAGTGCCAAACTTATTGCTAAAGGTATAGAAGAATACATTAAATATATTAGAAATCCACATTTAATAGCTGGATATAAGATTCCAAAAATTCTTGTTGTATCACCAGTTCCATTACGTGATGAAATAATAGATAGACATAGTTTATTTGGTGAATTCGATGAAAATAGTTTGAAACAATCAAAATTCTTAGCACAAACATTTAAAGAAGTTAGTGATAAATACGAAGTTGACTTTTTAAATGCTGGGCGTGTAGCAGAAACTTCTTTAGTGGATTGTATTCACCTAGATGATAAAAATCATGAAAAATTAGCGAAATATATCGCTAGTAAAGTAGCAGAAGTTTTGGATTACGAAGAAGCAAGATAAATAAAAAGGTAGTAAACTTTCTAACTTAGAGAGTTTACTACCTTTCTATTTTTTATACTGGTTAAAACATCGATTACTTATGATGCTACAAGCGTAACACGGTAGAAAGTATTTCCAGTCGTATTCTAAAACGAAAAATAAATTGATAAATATTAATTCTAATATTGTAAAATATATACCGATTATATAGGTATTACCCGACTGTTTTGTTAGGGTTCTATCAATTGTTTTAAATATTTTTCGATAGATAGTTAATAAAAGAATAAATACTATACTAATTAACAAAATTATCTTTGTAGTAATATTTATTTTTAAATCACTTAACCACAAGCTAATAGCTATGGTGTTAGTAATTATAAATAAATGAGTAGTTAAATGATTAAAATTAATATCTCTTACATGAATACTTCTAGATATAAAACTTGGGAATAACTGACTTATTGTAAAAGTAAGAAGTATAAACCAGTAACTATAATCTATAAGTATTAAACCTAATAACAAAGAAAGTGTACGACCTGTGTGAATATAACAAAATGGTTCAGTTAATTTTTTTATCATAAGGTCTTTTTTATCAGTAAGAATATACTCTGTTATGTGTTGAATACTTAGTATTACCGATAGTAGGATTAATGTTGCAAGTATATATTTAATATTTAAAGAATTTCTCACTAGTAAATTCAATATAACAAATATTTGTGAAATTAAAAAGATGTGATTTATAAAACTATCTTTTCCGTATCTATTTAGATGAACAACTTCCAACAGCCAACTATTAAAGAAAATAATAAAAAGTAGTATAAAGTGAAAAAAGTCGTATATTGATTTATCTGAAAATGAATAATCTACTGAAAATTTACTTATTAATAAAGACAATGAAATTGTGTAAAAAGACGTTAGAATGGTCTCTTTTTTAAAAATAAAATTCAAGATAAAGTTTCCTCCTTACTACTACAATAACTGTGATTTAGATAAAAAAATATTGAAGTTATCCGTAGCACAGGGACTAGGGGGATAACTTCAACCTTCTAAACAAAATTGAAAGAAGTTATAATCATATTTTATCAAAAATAAATGTAAATATCAATAAAAGGAGAAGGAGATGCCCCAACAGTCCTAAAATTTAACAAGGTTCATATGAGAATTCATATATGTAGTGAGTTATTGATATCTAAAATTGATTTATAAAAGCTTTTTAGATATCTAATAAATCGCACGGAGGTGATTCGACAAGATTTTGTTTCTACAAAATCAGGACTTTGTCGATTCACGCCCATAAGTTATTTAAAGTATCAGTAACTAATTATAATTTATAGTAGTAAATTTTAATAAAATTATTGTTAAAGATTTAACAAATTCATTGAAAATATGTTATAATAGTGAGTATCTGAATAAAATTACTAGATTATACTAGAAAGGAATTTAACATGACAGAAGAAATTAAAGTAGATGTGCAAGATTTAAATGATCAAATGCTTGTTCGTCGTGAAAAAATGGAAGCTATGAGAGAAAGTGGTTTAGATCCATTTGGAACTAAATTTGAAAGAACTCACCTTTCAAATGAAATCGTAGCAGAGTATGATAAATATAGTAAAGAAGAACTAGAAGAAAAAAATATCTCTGTAACAATTGCAGGGCGTATTATGACAAAACGTGGTAAAGGTAAAGCTGGATTTGCTCACGTTCAAGACCTAGGTGGTCAAGTTCAAATTTACGTTCGTCAAGATAGAGTAGGAGATTCTTATGAATACTTCAAGACTCTTGACCTTGGAGATATCGTAGGAGTAACAGGAGTATTATTCAAAACTAACGTAGGTGAATTATCTGTTAAAGCTGATGAATTTGAAATTTTAACAAAAGCACTACGTCCACTACCTGATAAATTCCACGGACTTAAAGACGTTGAAGAGCGTTACAGAAGAAGATACGTAGACTTAATTATGAATGAAGAAAGTAAAGAAACATTTATTTTACGTTCAAAAATTATTCAAATTATGCGTAGTTACTTAAATGAACGTGGATATCTGGAAGTTGAAACTCCAATGATGCACTCTGTTGCAGGTGGTGCTGCGGCTCGTCCATTCGTAACTCACCACAATGCACTAGATATGCAATTATTTATGCGTATTGCACTTGAGTTACCGTTAAAACGTTTAATCGTTGGTGGTTTAGAAAAAGTATATGAAATTGGTCGTGCATTCCGTAACGAAGGTGTTTCAACACGACACAACCCTGAATTCACAATGATCGAGTTATATGAAGCATATGCTGATTATAATGATATTATGGACTTAACTGAGTCTATGATTGCATACATCTGTAATGAAATTCACGGTACTACTAAAGTTATGTACGGTGAAGATGAAATTGATTTAACACCAAAATGGCGTCGTGTACATATGGTAGATGCTATTAAAGAAGTTACTGGTGTTGACTTCTGGCCAGAAATGACAGATGAACAAGCTCATGCATTAGCTAAAGAGCACAATGTTCCTGTTAGAAAAGATATGAAAGTTGGACACATTATTAATGAATTCTTCGAAACATTTGTAGAAGAAACATTAGTTCAACCAACATTTGTTTATGGTCACCCTGTAGAAGTATCACCATTAGCTAAAACTAATGCTGAAGATACAAGATTTACAGATCGTTTTGAGTTATTTATTGTTAGACGTGAACATGCGAATGCATTCAGTGAGTTAAACGATCCAATAGATCAAAAAGAAAGATTCCTATCTCAAATGGATGAAAAAGATGCAGGTAACGAAGAAGTTTATGAAATGGATGAAGACTTCGTAGAAGCATTAGAATACGGTATGCCTCCAACAGGTGGATTAGGAATTGGAATTGATAGATTGGTTATGTTATTAACTAACTCAGCTTCAATCCGTGATGTATTACTTTTCCCATACATGAAACATAAGTAAATCGTTGTTGATGTATCAAGGGTTATAAAGTATAACCTATAGATAAAAGGCAAATATTTATAAAAATTAAATCTCCCTAAAGTTTAGGAAGCTTTAATAAAAAATTAAAGGGAGCTTGGTCTCCCTTTTTGTATATAATAAGATATATAAGGAGTATCCAATGGCAAGCTTTTTTGAAAAATTAAAAGAAAAATTTTCTGCTAAGGAAGAATTAAATGAAGAACTGATTTCACTTGATGAATATGAAGAATTTGTCGAGAGTCAGTTTGTAACTGAAAAATTTAAAAAAGGTCTTAAGAAATCACGTGATAATTTCTCTAATGCACTTAATAATTTAATTAGCTCATATAGAGAAATTAATGAGGAGTTTTTTGAGGATTTAGAAGAACTGTTAATTCAATCGGATGTTAGTTATAACACTGTACTAGAATTAGTTGATTACTTAAAAGTTGAATCACAAAGACAAAATTTAAAAGAACCAAGTGAACTACAAAGTATGATTATTGAAAAACTTGTTGATGTTTACATGGAAGGTACTGTAAAATCTGAATTAAACTATGCGCCAGAAAAAGAACTTTCTGTATTTCTATTTGTAGGGGTTAATGGAGTTGGTAAGACTACTTCTATTGGTAAACTAGCTCATAATCTTAAAAAAGAAGGAAAAAAAGTACTTATAGCTGCTGGAGATACATTCAGAGCAGGTGCAATTGATCAGCTTGATGTATGGGCTAAACGTAGTGGTGCAGATATAGTTAAATCACATGAAGGAGCTGATTCAGCCGCGATAATCTTTGATGCGATTCAATCTGCCAAAGCAAAAGGTTACGATGTATTATTATGTGATACAGCAGGTCGTTTACAAAATAAAGATCATTTAATGAAAGAACTTGAAAAAATTGTTCGTGTAATTAAGAAGGAAGTACCGGAAGGTCCTCATGAAGTGTTATTAACAATAGATGCAACAACAGGCCAAAATGGAATTCTTCAGGCTAAAACATTCAAAGAAGTTAGTGATGTTACAGGTGTAATCCTTACTAAACTTGATGGAACTGCTAAAGGTGGTATTGTTATAGCTATTAAGAAAGAATTAGGAATCCCAGTTAAACTTGTTGGATTAGGAGAAAATATTGATGATTTAGAAGTGTTCGATCCTGAACAGTATATTTATGGATTATTCTATCAAGATAATACTGAACAAAAAGAAGAACAAGCAGAAGAATAAAAAATAATTTTTAGAAATATTCATTTTACATGTTTTTATGACAGTGTAAAATGGATATTTTTTGTTATATAAATCAACAATTATTAAAATTAAATTGCTATAGTAAATTTATGAAAATATTTTAATATTAAATTGGGAATTATTTATCAAAATTAATTGAAAAAAAAGCAATAAAAGTATATAATAGATATATTAAGAAGGTAATAATATATGGAGGATTATAATGGGATTTTTATCTAAATTATTCGGAAAAAAAGAAGAACAAGTACAAGAGTTAGTATTAAACTCATACATGAAAGGTAAAGTGGTAGATATTACTGAAGTACCCGATCCAGTATTTGCTCAAAAAATGATGGGAGATGGATTTGCAATTATTCCTGAAGAAGGTAAATTAGTATCTCCAGTAGCAGGAGAAATTATCCAAGTATTCCCAACAAAACATGCTTTTGGTATTAAATCAGGAGAAGTAGAAATTCTTATCCACGTTGGATTAGAAACAGTTGCTATGAAAGGTGAAGGTTTCGATGTAGCTGTTTCTGCTGGAGATAGAGTTGAAGTAGGTCAAACTTTATTAACTTATGATTTAGAATTAGTTAAAGAAAAAGCTAAAGATATTATTACTCCTTGTGTTGTTACTAACATGGATGCAGTAGCTAACATTGAAGTATTAAAATTAAATGAAACTGTTGATTTCTTACAAGAAGTAGCAAAAGTAAAACTTAAATAGACCTAGGTCTATTTAAGTTTTACTGTTAGTGAAGAAATTATGAATGATAAGAAATTTTGGAAGATTATATATCTGTATATAACAAAATATAATTATAGTATATTATATTATCGTCCAGAAAAGAAAGATGTCTGGCTTATTAATGAAGATAATGAATTAATAAGATTTATATATGGGGATAGTTTTAAATCAACAGAAATAGATAGTATAGTTTCTAATGTAATTAGAAATGAAGTTAGACTAAAAAAAATGTTTAAACTGAGTAGTTTAAAAATGAAAATCCTTTATGTTTCTCCTAATTTCGATGAAGTTATCGACGATTACAAAAAATATAGAATTTCAAATAGCCTGATTATTGAGCGTATACTTTATAATGAAAAGAATAGTAAACTATTTTTAAAAGAAAAAGATGCTAGATTTATTGAAGGAACGCCAGACACTCTAAGATATAAAAACAGAGTAGTTGAACTTTATAAACGTCAGACACTAGATAGAAATGTTTTTAATGTAAAATATAATGTTTTATCAGGTATATATTTATTATTATTTTTGGTGAATTTTGTTGTAATATATTTATCGAATAGTGTTTATTCTTTATATAATTATATTGAATATAGTTATCAAAAAATAATAAGTGGACAATTTTATAGGATGTTCACAAGTGTGTTCACTACTGATAATTCTATGAAATTATTATTGGTGTTAGTTTCAATTTTTGTTACTTCAATACTTTTTAATAAAACATTAAATGTATTGAAGAGTATTGGAATATTATTAGTAGTATCATTTATTTTTAATTTGTTACTGATATTTGGTTACTCTGGTACGCTTGATATAGCGTTAGTTTCTAATATTGCATTGCTAGGTTCAATTTTTATGGAACAACTTAGTAAGAAAAATGATAATTTGAAGTTTATGTATTCAGGCGCACTGTCAATAGTATATCTAACTATTGCTACACTTGTATTTGAAACTTCAATAGTACTTTATATTTTTTCTTTCGTTCTAGGGGTATTTTTAGAACTTTTCTTAATGAAAAAAAGAAATATATATATTACATTAATATCAATATTGATCTTTGGTGTTCTAGGTGAGGTGCTATTATTAGCAGGTGTAAACACTAAGAGTGTTATAAATAGATATAGAGCGAGTAGAGTGGAAAGTAGATTAGTAAAAACTTATTCAGATGAGGATATATTCAATTTAGAAAAAGAATTAACATCAAAAAACAAGTCTGTACTTACTTATTATGAGTTAGGTATGGTGAAAATGACAAATGCAACTAAGCAAGATGCTAAAAAGGTATTCTTGGACGGTATAAGTTTTGATGATACATTTTCTCCAATCTACTATAATTTAGCTGTTATCGAACGTCAAGAAGGTAACTATGAAAAAGCTAAGGAATATGCTAAAAGAGCATATGAACTAGATGGAAGAGAGGAAAATAAAAATCTAGTAGACGAGCTAAGTAAATTTTAAGGTGATGTAAATGATAAATTTTTACGATTTGCAACAATTTTTAAAATCTTTTGGTATAATAATATACATGAAAGATAGAAAACATACATTAAGTATGGTAGAATATGAGGTAAGAGAATTAAGACGCTTAGAATTAATTTCAAAAGAAGATTTTATAAGAGCAATAGCAATTATAAAACATGAAGTTAATCATGAATTATCAAAAGGATAGGTGAGATAAAATGGAAAACAACCTTATTTTTATTAAGGTACGTAAGAGAATAGAAGAAGATGTTATGAAGATTGAAGAAATGATTAATGCTTGTGTATCGGTAAAAGGTCAAAGAACATGTCCTTTATACCAAGATGTAATAGATACTCAAATTTACGGTCTTTCAAAAGAAATAAACCTGGCAGTGGAAATAGGTTGCATCTCTCAAGAAGCAGGTCGAATAATACTAGCAGATTTAGAAGATAAGGCTAGTGAGATGTATAATACTGTTATTCAAGAAAGTAAAGCGAATTAGTATGAAACTTTTTGGAAAATTACATAGATCTATAAAGCATGAACGTCGTCATGTCAGATTAGATTGGATGGTAGCTTTAACATTACTAGTTTTATTAGTTTTAAGCTGTATGATGGTGTATAGTGCTAGTATGATAGGAAATAAATATGGAACATTTACATCGGGTATTCCTGTAAGTGAGACTTATTTCCTACAACGACAAGCTATGTGGGCTATTCTTGCATACTTAGCGTTTTTACTATTTTCGGTTGCTATACCATTTGAGATTTTTAAAGAGAAAAAATTACTACAATATGGTTTTATTGTAATGTTTGTTTTACTTTTAATACCACAATTAATGCCGGCAATTAATGGTGCGAAATCTTGGATTAGGATAGGTTCTTTCAGTTTTCAACCTTCTACTTTAGCACAACTCTTTATTATTATGTATATGGCTTTTATTTTAGAGACAAGAAAAGAAAAGTTGAGACAAATATGTACTAGTTCAGAACTTTTGAAAATATTTAGCATTCCTCTTGCACTTGTTACGTTAATAGCTGCGCAAAATGATACAGGAATGATGCTTATTACATTATTGGTAATTGGAATTATGACTTTGTGTTCTAATATGCATTCAAAAAATGTAAAAAAAATCTTGTTACTTGCTTTAATTGCAGGGATAGCAGTACTTATGCTATTTATGATAAAGAATGTTCTTTTTTCAAGTGGTACATCGTATAGAACAAATCGTTTGAAAGTATTCTTAAATCCTTTCTCAGAGGATTTAGCAGCAGCTGCAGACCAAGTGATAAATTCATATGTTGCTTTTGGTAACGGGGGAGTATTTGGTAGAGGACTAGGTAACTCTATTCAGAAACTTGGATATCTGCCGGAAGCTCATACAGACTTTATCCTTGCAATTATAGCTGAAGAATTAGGATTAGTTGGAGTATTATTTGTTGTAGCATTACTGCTAGTTATTATAGGGAAAGTAATATTTTCTGGTACAAAATCAAGAAACACATTCTCTGCAATGTATTCGTTAGGATTTGCTAGTTTATTAATAGTTCAAGGAGTTGTTAATATTGGTGGAGTAACCGCATCTATTCCAATGACAGGAGTACCATTACCATTTATTAGTAATGGTGGTAGTTCCATCTTAATATTGAGCGTAGGATTAGGAATAGCTACTAATATTTTATCTCATGTAAAATATTTACGTAGTAATAGTAAAAAATAATTAAGAATTTGGATTGATAAAATTAATCCAAATTCTTTTTATGTTTTTAAATAAGGAAATCGTATAAAATAGAAAAATTTATAATTTCTTATAGTGAGGCTTGCTAACTTTAGATAATCAAGCTATAATAGTAAAGGTAACTTTTAAAGGAGATTTTAGATGAAATTAGAACAATTTGATTTTTATTTACCAGAGGAGCTAATAGCACAAACACCTCTTTTAAAAAGAGATACTAGTAAATTACTTTGTGTAGATAGAAAAAATAATTCACATGAGCATAAAGTTTTTTCAGATATTATAGATTATTTTAATCCTGGGGATACATTAGTACTTAACAATACTAGAGTAATGCCAGCACGATTATATGGTGCTAAAAAGGATACAGGTGCTGCAATAGAGGTACTTTTATTAAAAAATCTTGGACATAATGACTGGGAATGCCTTGTTAAACCTGCTAAAAGAATAAAAGAAGGCGGTATAGTATCTTTTGGTGATGGTATAATGGAGGCAGTCTGCACAAAAGTATTAGATGATGGATTTAGACATTTTGAATTTAAATATGAGGGAATCTTCCAAGAAAGATTAGATGAACTTGGAACTATGCCTCTTCCACCATATATTAAAGAAAGATTAACTGATAAAGAAAGATATCAAACAGTTTATTCGAAAGAGGTAGGAAGTTCAGCAGCCCCAACAGCAGGTTTACACTTTACGAATGAATTATTAGAAAAAATAAAAGAAAAAGGTGTAAATATTGCTTATTTGACTCTTCACGTAGGACTAGGAACATTTAGACCTGTAGCTGTAGAAAATATTGAAGAACATGATATGCATTCAGAGTACTATACTTTAGATGAAGATACAGCAAGAATAATTAATAAAACAAAAGAAGATGGTGGAAGAGTATTTTCTGTAGGTACTACTTCAACAAGAACACTAGAAACAATTGCACGTGATAATAATGGAAAAATTGTTGCAGCTTCAGGATGGACAAATATCTTTATTTATCCAGGATTTGAATTTAAATGTGTTGATGGACTGATTACAAACTTCCACTTACCAAAATCATCATTAATAATGCTTGTTAGTGCATTTTATGATAGAGAAAAAGTTATTGAATTATATAACATAGCAGTTGAGAATAAATACCGTTTCTTCAGTTTTGGAGATGCGATGATAATAATCTAGTTTAAGAAAGGTAATATTTATATGAGAGATGTAAAAGAAAATGCAGTATGGTATGAACATATAAAAACTTGTAAGCAATCGGGTGCAAGATTAGGTATTGTTCATACACCACATGGTAGCTTTGAAACACCTGTATTTATGCCAGTTGGGACGCAAGCTACTGTAAAAGCAATGTCACCAGAAGAAGTAAAAGGAATGGGTGCAGATATTATTTTATCTAATACTTATCACCTTTGGTTACGTCCTGGTGAGGAGATTGTTGAAAAAGCAGGTGGACTTCACAAATTTATGAATTGGGATGGAAGCATCCTAACGGACTCAGGAGGATTCCAAGTATTTTCTCTAAGTGAAATGAGAAAAATAGAGGAAGAAGGAGTTCATTTTAAAAATCATTTATCTGGAGAAAAATTATTCTTATCACCAGAAAAAGCTATGCATATACAAAATGCTTTAGGATCAGATATTATGATGGCTTTTGATGAATGCCCTGATTATAACCATGACTATAAATATATTCGTCAATCTGTTGAAAGAACAAGTCGTTGGGCTGAGAGATGTCTAGAAGCACATAAAAATCTTAAAACACAAAGTATCTTCGGTATAGTTCAAGGTGCCGGATTTAACGATCTTCGTGAACAAAGTGCTAAAGATTTAGTGAGTATGGATTTTCCGGGATATGCTATTGGTGGTTTGTCTGTAGGAGAACCTAAACACGAGATGTACAGAGTTTTAGAACATGTAACACCTTTATTGCCAGCTAATAAAGCGAGATATTTAATGGGTGTAGGATCTCCTGATGCACTATTTGAAGGAGTTTTAAGAGGAGTTGATATGTTTGACTGTGTATTACCAACACGTATTGCACGTAATGGAACATGTATGACTTCTGAAGGGCGTGTTGTAGTTAAAAATGCTAAATATGCTGAAGACTTTACACCACTTGACCCTGAGTGTTCTTGTTATTGTTGTAAGAACTATACGAGAGCATATCTTCGTCATTTATTTAAAGCCGATGAAATATTTGGAGCAAGATTAGCAACAACTCACAATATTCATTTCTTAATCAATATGATGAAAGATATACGTCAAGCGATTAGAGAAGATAGATTATTAGACTTTAAAGAAGAGTTCTTTGAAAAATACGGACTAAACCAAGAAAATCCTAAAAATTTCTAAGAATTTAGTAAAAAAAGAACAATAAAGGTTTATTTTTTACTGAGTATATAGTAGAATAAATATATATATTAAACAAACGGAGGTAAATTATGCAATATTCATATATTAATATTATTATGATTGTGGTTCTTTTTGCATTCATGTACTTCATGATTATTAGACCACAATCTAAAAGAAATAAAGAATTAAAACTTCTTCAAGATTCACTAAAAGAAGGAGATAGAATTGTAACTTTCGCAGGAATTTACGGAGATATCGTAGAAGTAGGGACAGTAACAGTAAAAGTAAGAGTTGCACCAAAAGTAGAAATCGAATTAGATAGAAACGCTATTCGTAGCATAGTTGCAAAATAATAAATTAAAAAGGCTGAGGCAAGAGTTCTCAATTTTAAAAAGTATATGAAAACTCATAGACACAGTGATTTATTGATATCTAATAAACTTTGTGAGGGTGACTAGACAGAATTTATTTTGTCTAGTCACTCTTTTTTTAAAAAAAGAAAAGAGTTAAGTTAAGTATATAGTATAAAAAATACTTTGAGAAATTATTATATAATGCGAGATTTTTAACCTTGTAGATATGTAAAAATCAGATTAAGAGCAACAAAATGAGTAAATAATTTAAGAAGATACATAGAAAAATAAGAAAATTAAATTTATCACATGGTTAAAAATGTAAATATATATTAAAAATTAAAATTGTTATTATTTAAACTTTCGTGTATACTAATTAGAGTATAGAATAAATAGTTAACAAAAATTATTGTTAATAAATTTTTATATAATAATTTTTAAGGTTTATAAGTATGGAGGGAATATGCTTAAACACAAATTAGATAACAAAATAGTTAAATATGGAATTAAAAAATTAAGCTTCGGTATCGCTTCAGTTGCTATTGGAGCATTTATATTTTTAGGAAACGATGCAAGTGCTCATGATACTGGAAACACAAACATAACAAGTACAAATATAGAAAATAGAGTAGCAACTTCTAATACACAGAATAATAATGATTTAAATAATAGAGAGAATAGAGTAGTCGCTTCAGTTGAAAATAGAAACAATTTAAATCAAAATACAACGATTATAGATTCAGCTACTAGATCAACAAAAAGTGGAACTGCTTCTACAGTAGAAAATAATATTGTTAACCAAGCTAATTCCAACGGTAACCAATCTTCAAACAATAATTTAAACGTTTTAGATAGACGAACTGATGATAGTCAGAATATTGCAACATTATTAACAAATATAATTAATAAAAATACAGAAAGTAATACTATATCTAGTGCTTCATCTCAGGATGTGGAAACTCCTGTAGAAAAGGGTACAAAAATCATTTCTCGTTTAACTGCTAAATATGCAGAAGATATAGCCAAGGGCTATATTGGATTAGAAGGTGGGAAATACGATAGTTTAATCTATAAAAAAGCAGTGCTTAATCCTGATGGAGATGATGATGGTGATGGTATTGCGAATAAAGACGAATTGTATATTTATAAAAAAGATGGAAGAACATATTTAGGATATGATATTCATCCAAGACTTTCTGATACAGATGGTGATGGTCTTAATGATAAAGAAGATAGAGACAAATTAATTTGGAATATTTCAGCAAGAGATATGGCTATGTTTATGAATCTAGCGTATGAATCAGATGAGAGTGTAAAAAATATTTTATCTAATAAATTGCCAGTAGGTGTAGAAAAAGATAAAATAAAAAGACTTACTCACAGTGAATTATCTCCATACTGGACTGTGAAGCAGACATTTCATCAAAATAATGGGTTAGATGCGGTATTGTTTGAAACAAAAAATAATTTCCCATTCTTAAAAGGTGAGAAAATTCAGGTGCTTGCATTTGCTGGGACTAATATTGGACAAGGAGGAGACTTGAAAGCCGACATAGCATTAGCTTTCGGGAATGAATCAAATCAAAGTGAGGCTGCTAAAGAACTAATAAATAGTTTTAGAAATAGTAAAGAATATACAAATCTATATATTACAGGTCATTCTTTAGGTGGATATTTAGCTTTAAGAGCTAGTGTTTTAGCTGAGAAAAATAAATATAATTACTATAGAGAAACATATACTTTCAATGCGCCTAGAATAAAAACAGGTGGTTGGTTCTGGGGAGTTCCAGAGGAAGAAGAAAATATTTCTAACAATATGATGCAAATCGGAAAAGTAAAAAATTATTTTACTGATAACGACAATATTATACCTAATAACTTGAGACCAAAATATATTAAAAATGTAGGAAGTAGCCAAGGTAAGCATTCTTCGACATCTTATTTTGAAAGCAGAATGAATAGTAATACAGATTTCAATTTTGGTACTAGACAAAATATAGACGGAAAAGTTGTAAAAGTAAATAATATTAATAATTTGAAAATTGTAAAGCCTGAAAAGGGAACATTAAGTAAGACGTTCTTACCGAAGCTAGTAGATAAAAATCCAGTTTCTGTAATTATTGGAGACATATTAAAAGATAACGATATTATAAATAGAGTGAATAGAAGTATATTACCTGTAAATACTAAGTTGACTGTTGTAAAAAAAGAAGGATTGACTTCTTTAGGTACAAAACATGCAAAAGTAAAAATATTATATCTTGATGATAATACTAGTAATGAAATAGATGTACCGATCTTAGTTAATGAGGCTAATAAACAAGAATTAAATTCTGTAGTGAATGCTGCGCATAAGTTAATAGATACTATTGTTGATTTATCAGACAAATCAGCGAATTCTGTAAGTAATTATTCTCTTGCTAAAACAAATTTATCAACTAAATTAAGTGAAGCTTCATTAGTTCTTGCTAATACTTTATCTACACAACTGGTTATAAATAATATGACTAAAGAATTAGCAAGACTGGGAATGGATGTTATTAATAAACGTACAGCACTAGAAATAACTGAAGCAGGTAAATATTCACCAAGATTAATTGATGATAATAAAATTCTATTACGTCAAGGAAGTAATATAAATCTTGACAGTGTTGTTAAGAAAATTGCAAAAGATGGTATGCCGAAAAATATTAATTATGAAATTGTAAATAATTCGAATCTGAACGAAATAGGGGATATCAATGCTACTATTAAAGTAAAGTATAGTGATAATTCTTTTGATTTAATAAATATTCCTATTCGTATTTATACAGATTCTAAAGGTGAATCATTAAAAGTAGAAGTGTTACCAGAACTAGTGGTAAGTGAGAAAGGTGAATCATTAAAAGCAGAAGTGTTACCAGAATTAGTGGTAAGCGAGAAAGGTGAATCACTAAAAGCAGAAGTGTTACCAGAATTAGTGGTAAGCGAGAAAGGTGAATCATTAAAAGCAGAAGTGTTACCAGAATTAGTGGTAAGTGAGAAAGGTGAATCACTAAAAGCAGAAGTATTACCAGAATTAGTGGTAAGCGAGAAAGGTGAATCATTAAAAGCAGAAGTATTACCAGAATTAGTGGTAAGTGAGAAAGGTGAATCATTAAAAGCAGAAGTATTACCAGAATTAGTGATAAGTGAGAAAGGTGAATCACTAAAAGTAGAAGTGCTACCAGAATTAGTGGTAAGTGAGAAAGGTGAATCACTAAAAGAAGAAGTGTTACCAGAATTAGTGGTAAGCGAGAAAGGTGAATCACTAAAAGCAGAAGTATTACCAGAATTAGTGGTAAGCGAGAAAGGAGAATCATTAAAAGCAGAAGTATTACCAGAATTAGTGGTAAGCGAGAAAGGAGAATCATTAAAAGCAGAAGTGTTACCAGAATTAGTGGTAAGCGAGAAAGGTGAATCACTAAAAGCAGAAGTATTACCAGAATTAGTGGTAAGCGAGAAAGGTGAATCATTAAAAGCAGAAGTATTACCAGAATTAGTGGTAAGCGAGAAAGGTGAGTCATTAAGAGAAGAAGCCTTACCAGAATTAGTGGTAAGCGAGAAAGGTGAATCACTAAAAGAAGAAGTGTTACCAGAATTAGTGGTAAGCGAGAAAGGTGAATCACTAAAAGCAGAAGTATTACCAGAATTAGTGGTAAGCGAGAAAGGTGAGCCATTAAAAGTAGAAGTGCTACCAGAATTAGTGGTAAGTGAGAAAGGTGAGCCATTAAAAGTAGAAGTGCTACCAGAATTAGTGGTAAGTGAGAAAGGTGAAGTGCTAATTCAAGAAAGTGCTCCAAAAGGAAAAGTAGAAAAAATTAATGATGATAAATCAGGTGTTGAAGTAGAATTATTTAATAATAAAATTGATAATATTTCATTAAATGTAAAAACTGTTAAGGATACTCAACAATTAAGTAATATAAGTAAAGAATTATCTGTGGATAAGGATAAAGTGAGAATTCTAGATTTAAAATTATCTAAGGATAATAGCATAGTACATTTAAATAATGAAAGAATAGTTCGAATAGCTTTACTGGAAAATGAAAGTAGTGAGATTGAAATATATCATGTGGATAAAACTGGTAAGTTAACATTGATTCCTTCAGAAGTAAATAACAGAATAGTTCAATTTAATATTAATCATTTTAGTTTGTTTGCGATCGTCGATTTTAGTAAAAAAGAGACTGAAAATAAAATAAACGATAAAAATTATATAGAATCTTCTTCGAAAAAAGAGTATGTTTATGAAAAAATAGAAGAAAATTCATATACTGTTAGTTCTGACCGAAATGAAAACAAACTAACTGAAAGTTATGGCCAAGTAGAATTTGATGAAAACAGTAAAAATACATCTAAGGTAGTTTCTTTAAATAATAACTACAAGAAAAAAGAATCTCTTCCAAAAACTGGTGAAAACTCATCTGAAAAAGGAATATCTTTAGCTGGAATTGGACTAATGATAGGTCTATTAGGTATTAGAAGAAAGTATAGAAGTTATTAGTAAAAAAATGGGAAGCTCAATTGATTTTGTAGAAATCAATATAAAGAGTTTCCCATTTTTTATTATTTACTAAAAACGTTTTTCCATTCAGAGCGTTTTTCTAAGAATTTTTTAGCTTCTATTTGAGCACCTTCTAAAGAGTGAGATGCTGCCCAACCACATTGTACTTCGTTACATGCAGGTACTTCAGTAGCTACAAGGACATCTTCTAGAGTTTTTGCAAGTGCTTCTTCAACTTCTTCGTAACTATCATTGTTAATTACTGATAAGTAGAAACCTGTTTGGCATCCCATTGGACCAAAATCTAGTACATTATCAAGGTGATTTCTAATCAGTTCAGCGATTAAATGCTCTAAAGAGTGAAGGTTAGGCATTTCTAAGTGTTCTTTATTTGGTTGGCAAAATCTAATATCATATTTATATATTTTATCGCCATTATCCCCAGAATATACACCAACTAATCTAATATATGGTGCAACAACTTTAGTGTGATCTAGGTTGAAACTTTCAACATTCATTTTCTTTTCTGTCATCAATATATCTCCATTTCTGTAATTTAATTAGCAGTTATAATTATACTATATTTTTGGAAAATATAAAATTAATAAGAATAAAACTGATGCTCGTCTGAACATCAGTTTTAAATATTATTTTTCTAACGGAATAAGTTTATTCATTATTATTGCTACAATTGCACCAACAGCAATAGGAGAACCTATTAAGTATTGAAGTAATTGTGGAGCGCTAGCTTTTAATTCTGCTGGAATAAATAATAATCCAATTGTAAACATTAAAGGTACTCCGATAATGTATAATTCTCTTTCAGAAAAGTCTAGATTTTTAACAACTCTAAATCCGTTTAGTAGAATTATGATACATACCACTGAGAATACCCCACCGATTACTGCAGAAGGAATTGAATTAATAATGGCAGAAAGTTTACCTAAGAATGATAATCCGATAAACCAGAATGAAGCCATAACAAACACTTTTCTACTAGCTACCCCAGTAATAGAAATAATCCCAGCATTTGTAGAGTAACCAGTAACAGGAGTTGCTCCGACCAGAGAAGCAGCTAAACATCCGATTCCTTCACCGATAACACCTTTGTTAACCTGAGTATCGCTTAGAGGTTCATCAATAACTGAACTTACTGCATACCAAGTTCCCGTTGTTTCAGCTAAAAGTACCATGTAAATAATAATCATTGTGATAATAGCAGAGATTTCAAAATGTATACTATAGTCTAAGAACAATAGTTTTGGCATTGAGAAAAAGCTAGCATCTTTAATTCCTTGAGTATTAAATCCACCCATTAAATATGCAGAAAATGTTCCGATAGCTAAAGCGATAATTACTGAAGAAATCTGGAAAATTCTTTTAAATTTGTTAACGTAATTTCCTAATGTAGAAAATAGAATTAAAGAAGTGGCTGTAATAAATGCTAATAATACATTTTGTTTCATTGTCAGACCATTTCCTTGGATGTAAATATTACTTACAAATGCTGAAGGAAGCAAAGTTAATCCTACAATCATAATTATTGTCCCACTAACGATAGAAGGTATGTAGTTTTTTACTATATATTTATAAATACCAGAATATCCAAGTAAGATTACCAAGATTGCTCCGACAATACTTGCTCCAAGAACAGTACCAAGATTTTTAGTTCCCATGTATATACCAATAATAGCGCCAAGAGGAATAAATGATGGACCTTGACAAACAGGTAATCTTAGGTAGAATAATACCTGAATTAATGACGCAATCCCAGCACCTAGAAAAGTAGATTGAATTAAACCAGTAGCATCACCAGGTGATAATGCAATAGCTGTTGCTAAGATAAAAGGTGGTACGTAGACATCCATTGCAAGGACGTGTTGTAAACCTAGGATTAAGGATTGAGAAAATGGAATATTTTCTTCAACACCTATAGTTAAATGTTTATTTTGTTTCGTCATAAAAAACGTAATCTCCTTTTTATTTTTATGTTATTAATCTTTTTTTAGTATTTGTTTACCTTGAACCCAGACTTCACGAATATTTTCTGAAGTAGAAAGGTATAATATTTTTTGAAGAAGATGTTTGTGTTCTTCATTATCTAAATAATTTGGAAGTTTATTTGTGGGTGTATTAATATCAATAACTTGGAAATCACAAATATAACCTTCTTTAAAAATCCCAAGTGGTAATTTTAAAGCTTCACCACCACCAGTTGTTGCAAGGTAAAATGCTTCAAATACACTCACTTTTGAATCATGATTACCACGGCAACTAGCTTCCAGTCTATTATCAACTCCGTCATTTAACATCCTACTAGTCATGACGGTATGTTTTATATTGTCATATAGGCTAGGGGAGAACCCTCCTGAGATATCGGTACCTAGACAAATATTTAAACCTTGTTTTTTGAGTTTGTTAACAGGTAAAACTGCATTAGCAAAATATGAATTAGAAATAGGACAGTGGCAAACTGAAGATTTATTCTTTTTAAAGATATCAGCATCTTCAGAATTTATAAAATTGCCATGAGCCATTATCGATTTATCTGTTAATAATCCGAATTGATTTAGGACTTCAGTATCTCTTTTTCCAAATCGTTCAAGAACAAAATCATGCTCCCAGTCACTTTCGCTACAATGACTTTGTATATAGCAGTTATATTTCTTTGCTAATTTTCCTAACTCTAAAAGAGCATTGTCTGTACAACTTGGAACAAAACGAGGAGTAATAACTGGATAGATACCTTGAGGTACATCTTTTGAAAGCTTCTGTACATCATTAATAAACTTCTCAGTATTTTCAATAGCTTCTTTTGTACTATTATCTCGGTAAAAATCAGGATTCATAGTTTCATCATCCATAACAACTTTACCGACAAAAGATCTTTGTCCTAAATTAGCACAAATTCTCGCTAATTCGAGTGTAGCTTCATTATGGATAGTTCCAAAGTACATTGCAGACGTCGTACCATTTGTTAATAAAGTTTTTACTAGATCAGTATAGACTTCTCGAGCGTAGTTGATATCTGCATATTTTGATTCTAAAGGGAAGGTGAAATTATTTAGCCAGTGGCTTAATTCGTCATCCAAGGCAAGTCCAGCTTGTGGCCATTGTGGAGCATGGATGTGTAAATCGATAAAACCGGGCAAAAGTACTTTATCTTTAAAATCAATAAAGTTACTCTTTTGTGAATGCTGACTTAATATTTGTTGATAATTTTCATCCTCTTTTCTAATAATTTCAGATATAATTCCATCATCAGAAACTAAAAGTACAGCATGTTTTTGAAATTCAATTTCGCCATACTTTGGACTATGAAAAAAAGATGCTCTAATAATTTTTTTGGTTTTCATATTTTCATTTCTCCTAAAGAATTTTTATAAATATAACATGAAAAACGAACGTTGTCAACAAGAAAATTTAAAATTTAAAAAATAAATTTTAAAAAATGAACTTTAATATAGTATATTAAAGTTTAAAGTTCGTAAAAAAACGACGAAGAGTATTTTCTTCGTCGTTTGAAACATTATTACTAATATTTCTATCTAAATTCTTTTCTTTCTTTTGCTACTAAAGTGGCTACTCTTTCTTGAGCTTTTTCTAGATAGTTTTCACCTTGTTTTAATAAATCACAAATGATATTTGTAATTTCTACAAAGTCTTCTTCCACATAACCTTTAGAAGTCATAGCAGCGGCTCCTAGACGTAATCCACTAGTTTTCATTGGTGGTAATGTATCGAATGGGATACCATTCTTATTACATGTGATTCTAGCTTTACTTAATAGGTCACTAGCTTCATGTCCAGTAACATTGTAAGTAGAATACGTGTCTATAAGACATAGGTGATTATCACTACCATTTGAAACCACAGGAATATTGTTAGCTTTAAATGCTTCTACCATTGTTTGCATATTTTTTATTACTTGTTGTTGATATACTTTAAACTCTGGTTTAAGTGCTTCAGCAAAACAAATTGCTTTTGCTGCAACAACGTGTTCTAATGGCCCACCTTGTGCACCAGGGAAAATCATTTTATTAATTTTAATTGCGATTTCCTCATTGTTAGTAAGGATAATACCACCACGTGGACCTCTTAAAGTTTTATGTGTAGTAGATGTGACTACATCAGCATAAGGTACTGGGTTTGGATGTAAGCCAGCAGCTACAAGACCTGCGATATGAGCCATATCAACCATTAGGTAAGCACCTACTTCATCAGCAATTTCTCTAAATCTAGCAAAATCAATTACACGAGAGTATGCACTTGATCCAGCAATAATCATTTTTGGTTTATGTTCTTTAGCAATACGAAGAACTTCATCGTAATCAATAAGATGCGTATCTTTTGTCACTCCATAAGAAACAGCATTAAATAGTTTCCCTGAGAAGTTAACTTTGCTACCGTGAGTTAGGTGTCCACCAGCATCCATACTCATCCCTAAAACAGTGTCACCAGGTGTTAATAAAGATAAGTAAACTGCGATGTTTGCACTTGATCCTGAGTGTGCTTGCACGTTTGCAAATTTTGCATCATAAAGTTCTTTTAATCTATCTATTGCAAGAGATTCTATTTCGTCAATTACTTCACAACCATCATAGTATCTTTTTCCAGGATATCCTTCAGCATATTTATTTGTTAAAATACTTCCTGTGGCTTTTAGAATATCTTTAGAAACAAAGTTTTCACTTGCAATAAGTTCAATGTTTGTGTCTTGTCTATGTTGTTCTTTTTCAATAAGTTCAAAAATTTTATCCATAATGGTACTCCTTTAATTATATGTATTTAGAATAAAGAAAAGTAAAGTTCCATAAAAGTAAGAACTAATAGTTAAAATTAAAACTTTGTTAACTATTAAGAAAAATATGCATTTTTTAATAGTTAAATCTTTGCAAAATTTCTTTTATTCTATGTCTTATAATAATAGCATAGTATCAATAATAAATAAACTAAAAAATGATGGAAATATTCAAAATTATAAAAAAATATAGAAAACTAGCTATGAAAAACGAATATTAAAATTCATTTTATGAAATATCAATTCCAATAAGTTAACGAGATAGAATTTTTAATATTAATATAATGGAAAGTAATAAGTTCTAATTAAAAATATAAATACAAATAGTAAAAAATTAATGGATTTTAATTAGTCTATACCTGAATTAGTAGAAATTCATTAATATTTATGCTATAATAATCAATGGAATACATCTGTATTACTATCGAACCAAATTTTAAGGAGAAAAATTTAATATGCTTGTAGATAAACCATTAAAGCTGTTTTCATTAAATGCTAATATTCCATTAGCACAACAAGTAGCGAAGTCACTAGGAGTAGAGTTAAGTAAATGTAGTGTGAAAAAATTCAGTGACGGAGAGGTTTCAATTAATATAGAGGAAAGTGTACGTGGATGTGAAGTATTCGTAATTCAATCAACTAGTGGACCTGTAAATGATAATTTAATGACTTTATTAATTATGATAGACGCACTTAAACGTGCATCAGTGGACACTATTAACGTTGTGATTCCTTATTACGGATATGCACGTCAAGATAGAAAAGCAAGAAGTCGTGAACCAATTACTGCTAAACTAGTAGCTAACTTATTAGAAGTAGCAGGAGCGAACCGTATAATCGCATTAGATCTTCATGCACTTCAAATTCAAGGTTTCTTTGATATTCCAGTTGATCATCTTATGTGTGTACCAATTATTGCGAAATATTTCAAAGAAAAACTTCCAGATATGGAAGAAGTGGTTGTTGTATCACCAGACCACGGTGGTGTAACACGTGCTAGAAAATTAGCAGATGCATTAAATACACCAATCGCAATTATCGATAAGAGAAGACCAAAACCGAATGTTGCTGAAGTTATGAATATTGTAGGTAACATTGAAGGAAAAACATGTATCCTTATAGATGATATTATCGATACGGCAGGAACTATTACTTTAGGAGCTCAAGCACTTAAAGATAGAGGAGCAAAAGAAGTTTATGCAGGTTGCTCACATGCTGTATTAAGTGGACAAGCATTAGATAGAATTGAAAATTCTCCAATTAAAGAATTAGTATATGCTAACACAATAGATATACCAGAAGAGAAAAAATTAGATAAAATGGTACCGTTATGTGTTGGGGATTTAATAGCTAAAGCTATTTACAAAATACACAATAACGAGCCTGTAAGTGTTCTTTTTGAATAATAATTAATTAAATCAAGCTTAAAGAAGGCAGCGGAGTCCGTTGCCTTCTTTAAGTCATATTTTCGATAGTAAATAAAATAAAGAGAGGATAATCTATGAAATTAATAGTTGGATTAGGAAATCCAGGAAAACAATATGAAAATACAAGGCATAATATTGGTTTTATGGTTCTAGATGAACTAGCGAAATCTTGGAATGTAAGTTTTGATAAAACAAAGTTCAATTCAGAATATGCTATGACGTATCACAATGGAATTAAATATTTATTAATTAAACCTACAACATATATGAATTTATCTGGAGAAGCAGTAGGGAAGTTTTATGATTATTTTGAAATTGATATAGAAGATATTTTGATAATCTATGATGACTTAGATACAAAAACTGCAAACTTTAAACTTAAAGCTAAAGGAAGTAGCGGTGGACATAATGGTATTAAGAGTATAATAAGTCACCTTGGAACAGAAAAATTTAATCGATTAAAAATTGGTATTGATAGACCAACTCCACCTATGAAGGTAGTTGATTATGTATTAGGAAGATTTTCAAAAGATGAAATGGTTGAAATTGAAAAGATTTATTCGAAGAGTATAAACTGTATTGAAGATTTTTCTAAAATGAATTTTGTAGATTTGATGAATAAATATAATTAGAAGAATAAATGCAGCATTAGAGAAAGATAGTTTCTTTTGCTGCTATTTATCGTGGAAAGGAGCGTATATGATAAAAGATAGTCTGTTAGAAATAGTTGATTTAAAATTTGAAAAAAAACATAAAAATATAGGAATTTACGGACAAAATTTAACAACACGTGCTTTAGAGATATATAATGAGTATAAACAAAGTGATAAGACTGTTGTGGTGGTATCGCAAAGTAAAGCTGAGGCTGAAGAGTTATTTGCAATTTTAAGTGATTTTGAAGGAGAAACATATATTTATCCAGAAATCGATATACTAAAACGACATACATCTAAAAGTAATGATCTAGTCCAAAATTCGATAAAAGTACTTGAAAACTTAGTTCATAATATACAAAGCATAATTATTATTCCAATAGAAGCTATATATAGAACGGTAAAAAATCCTAGTGATTTCAAAAATAACAGTTTTGAAATTAATGAGGACACTGTTATAAGTTTTGATGAATTACAAAGAAAACTTGTAAATATGGGATATCGACGAGTTGAAAGTGTTGATGTAGTTGGAGAATTTTCTAAAAGAGGTAGTATAGTTGATATTTTTAGTCCTCTAAGTGAAAAGCCGATACGATTAGATTTCTTTGATGACGAGCTTGATAGTATGAGGATTTTTGATGAAATTACTCAACGATCTCTAGATAGAATTGATAGTGCAGTTATTTATCCGACAAGTGATTTTTTCCTTACTTCTGAAGAAAAAGATATAGTTGTAGAAAGAGTACTTGCTAAGTTGGATGATAAAAAGATACAAAAAGATGAGAATTATCAAGAGATTAGCACTTATCTTAAGGAAAAAGTAGAAATCTATAGAGCAACAGGAGATTTCAGTGACTTAGAGAGTTTCTCGAATTTAATTTATGAAAATACATATAGTATTGCTGATTATTTAAACGATGATACTATAGTCTTCTATGATAATTATCATAAAATATTAGAAAAAATAGAAGGATTAAGAGAGTATTTTTTAACAAGTTTGCAGGAAATGAATAGAAGTTATATTTATCAAGATGTAATAGATAATATAGCATTTGAAAAGATTCAAAATTTAGATATTAGAAAATACTACTTATCTACTTTAAAGCTAAATGATAAGATTATAGAGAAAAACTATAACTTAGATATAATCGATTTAGCTTATTATTCAAGTGAAGAGTATTTAGCTAAAGAAATTAGAGAGAAGATTACAGACAATTACAAAGTAATTATCTCATTAAACACACAGAAACAAAAAGATTATGTTGAAAAAGTGTTATTTGATAATTATTTTTATGACGATATTTATTACGGTGTTAAAGAAGGGAAAATTTTTATTGATTTAAATAAATATCACCTTAAGGGATTAGAGGATAGAAAAAATAAAATATTCTTATTAACGCCACGTGAACTATTTACAGAAGAAGAAAGAAAAAAACGACGTGTAAAATTTAAGTATACAAATTCAGAAAAAATAAGAAACTATCAAGAACTGAATATTGGGGATTATATTGTTCATGTTAGTCACGGAATTGGCTTATATGAAGGTATTGAGAATGTAGAAGTAGGGGGAGTATTTAAAGACTTCTTAAAAATTGTTTATGATGGTGGAGATATTATTTATGTAGATATAAATAATATGAACTATATTCAGAAATATACCGCTTCTACTGATAACAGAAAACCCGCATTAAATAAACTTGGTACCAAAAATTGGCAGAAGACTAAGAGCAGAGTTCGTAAAGAAATCGAGGATATATCTGAAGATCTTATTAAGTTATATATTAAGCGTGAATTGAGTTCAGGTTATGCGTACAGTATTGATGGAAGCTTGCAAGCTGAATTTGAAGCAGATTTTTCATTTACTCCTACTGAAGATCAGGTAAAAGCTACTGAAGAGATTAAGAGAGATATGGAAAAAGAACGTCCGATGGATAGATTGTTATGTGGGGATGTTGGATTTGGTAAGACGGAAGTAGCGATGAGGGTTGCATTTAAGGCTGTTACAGATAATAAACAAGTAGCTGTTTTAGTACCAACAACACTACTTGCTGAACAACACTATGATAACTTTGTAAATAGATTTGCGAATTTCCCTATTAATATAGAGGTAGTAAGTAGATTTAAATCTGCAAAAGATATTACTGAGATTTGTAAAAAGCTAGAAGAAGGTAAAATAGATATCATCGTTGGAACGCATAAACTATTAAACGATAAGTTTAAATATAAAGATTTAGGTTTATTGATAATAGATGAAGAGCAACGTTTTGGAGTTAAACACAAAGAAAAAATCAAACATCTTAAAAATACTGTTGATGTATTAACTCTTAGTGCTACACCAATTCCAAGAACACTTCATATGAGTTTAATTGGAATTAGGGATTTATCTGTAATAGAGACACCACCAAGAGAACGTCAACCTATCCAGACATTCGTAACAGCTCAGAATAAAATGGTTATTAAAGAAGCGGTTATGAATGAGGTTAATCGTGGAGGACAAGTTTTCTATGTTTATAATAGAGTAGAGACAATCGATGAGAAGTATTTAGAGCTAAAAAGATTATTACCTGATATTAATATAGCGTATGCACATGGTCGTATGAGTCAAAGAGAGCTTGAGAATATTATGACTGATGTTATAGATAGAAAATATGATATGTTAATTTCTACTACTATTATAGAAACTGGTATTGATATTTCAAATGTAAATACATTAATAGTAGAGGATGCTGATCGTTTTGGACTAAGTCAGTTGTATCAACTTCGTGGACGAGTTGGTCGAAGTAGCAGAGAAGCATATGCTTACTTGATGTATGAACCGTTTAAGTCGCTAACTGAAAACTCAGAGAAAAGATTATCAGCAATTAAGAACTTTACATCTCTTGGGAGTGGGTTTAAGATTGCCATGCAGGATTTATCAATTCGAGGAGCAGGGGATGTCTTGGGTGGAAGACAACATGGATTTATCGACTCAGTAGGTTATACGTTGTATTCTCAAATGTTAGAACAAGAAATCCAAGCTAAAAAAGGTATTTTAGAACCGCTATTAGAGCAGGATAGAACTCAAGACGTAAGTTACTATGAAAATATTATTAAAGAAGCAGCACCTTCAATTAAAAAGGATATTTTTGAAGTTGAGACTGATGATCTTGAAATTAAACTTAATGTAGATGCCTTTATTCCAAAAGAGTATATCTCTAGTGATGCAGATAAAATAGATTTCTATAAGAGATTGAACAATGTTGTTAGTGATGAAGAAATAGAAAGTATTGTTGAAGATTTAATTGATAGATTCTCTGATTTTGGAGAAGAAGTAAATAATCTAATAGATATTTGTTATTTAAAAGTTATGGCGAAAAATACTATGGTTACTAGTATAAAAGAATTAGCTAATAAAGTTGTTATAACATTCAATAAAGAAATTATGAATAATCTAAAAGGAAAAGAATTATTTACTGCATTAACTCCTCATAAAGATACACGCATTATAGCAAAGGATGGATTTTTCTTAGAAATTGATAAAAAAGAAAGATATAGCATTAGACGAATTAGAGAAATGCTTACTTTAGTAAATAGTAATTTGGAGGATACGTATGAATAAACATAGATGCCCGTGGGCAAAGGATCCCTTAGAAATTGAATATCATGATAATGAGTGGGGAAGAGAAACTCATGAGGATCAAACGTTATTCGAGTACTTAGTATTAGAAGGTATGCAAGCTGGGTTAAGTTGGTCACTAGTATTAAAAAAACGCGAGAATTTCAAACGAGTTTTTAATAATTTTGATTATAATATTTGTGCAAATTATACAGATGAATATTTAGAATCATTAAGAGAAGATGAAAGTATCATAAGAAATAAATTGAAAATCTATTCAGTTAGAAAAAATGCTCTTGCATTTATCAAAATACAAAAAGAGTTTGGAAGTTTTGATAAATATATTTGGAGTTTTACAGACTATAAAAAAATTAATAATAAATTAACAAGCTATAAAAATGCACCAAGTGAATCTGAGCTTTCTATAAAAATTAGTAAAGATTTGAAAAAAAAAGGATTTAATTTTGTAGGTGGTACTATTATCTATAGCTATTTACAAGCGATTGGAATGATAAATGATCATGAAAAAGGATGTTTTTGTTATGAAGAATGCTGTTAGTAAATAAATAATGTAATTAATATCATAAGTTTATTTACTTAGCTCATAGATGAAATCCAGATATAGCTTTACTTTAAATAAAATAACGTCTATAATAGATTAGGATATTTAATTACAAGATTGGATTTTATAAATGGATAAGAGAATTGTTAAAATTGAAGAAATAAAAGACAATGAGGTCTTTGTAAGCATATTTTTAGAAGAAATAAAAAAAATACAAGAAATCCCAAAAATGCCGAAATGTGAGTTTTTACATATTGGAGCCACTAGTACTACACAGGTGTTGGGAGAAAAAATTGTAGATATTCTTGTTGTTGTTGAGAATTTACATGAAATAACAACATTTGATGAAAAAAGATTAAACAATATAGGATATCACAGAATTGCTCATAATGGAATAAAAGGGGTAATTAAGTACGCAAGAATAACTGATTATTTAACAATGAGTTACGATGTAGTCCTAAATGTTGTTCAACGTGATACAGAAGTACACAAAGATTTTACAAAAGCTAGAGCAGTTTTTAGTAATGATACGCTAAAAGATGACTATAATTCATTCAAAAATATGAACAAAGAACTTTCATTTAAAGATTATTTAGCACAAAAATTAATATTTATAAATGAAATTTTAAAAAGGATTGAAACTAATGATTAAAATAAAAAATATTAAAGATATTCTTCAAAGCAGTGAAGTATTATATAACGAACCTTTAAGAAATTATAGTTTTACAAAAACAGGTGGTAATGCTGAGATTTTAGTGAAAATAAATAACGAAAAAGATTTACAAAATGTAATAGCATATAGTAATGAAAATAATATTGAATTGACTATACTAGGCAATGGTTCGAATGTATTAATTTCTGATAATGGAATTCAAGGAATAGTAGCTTTAACTAGTGATATGAATGATATAGAGTTACTAGAAGGTGATGTTATTTCTTGTTATGCCGGGTTAACATTAAAAGAACTTACTGATTTTTGTATTGAAAATAGCCTAACTAACCTTGAATTCTCATGTGGAATTCCAGGTAGTGTTGGTGGTGCAATCTTCATGAATGCTGGAGCATACGGTGGTGAAATGAAAGAAGTAGTTCAAAAGGTTGAAGTTTTCACTAAAAACGGTGAAAAGAAAATATATACTAATGAACAAATGGAATTTTCATATAGACACTCTATAATTCAAGAAACTAAGGAAATTATTTCTAAAGTTTATTTTCAAATGAAAAAAGGAAACAAAGAAGAAATTGTCTCTAAAGTAGAAGAATTGAATAAAATGCGTTCTGATAAACAACCTTTAGAATACCCTTCATGTGGTTCTGTATTTAAACGACCAGAAGGATACTTCGCAGGAAAATTAATCCAAGATGCTGGACTACAAGGATTAACTGTTGGTGGAGCGCAAGTTTCAAAAAAACATGCAGGATTTATGGTTAATATAAATTCAGCAACTTGTGAAGACTATAAAAACTTAATTAAAGAAGTTCAGAAAAAAGTTTTAGAAGATTCAGGTGTTGAACTTGAGTGTGAAGTTAAAATATTAGGTGAATAAAAGAAAGTAGTAACTCGAATTTATTTGAGTTACTACTTTTCTTTTTATTTCATATTATCTATAAATTTTTTATATTGTGCTAGATTTTGTTCATTTTTATTATTTGTTTTTGGTGTGTAGAATGTTCTTCCTACTAAGTTATCAGGAAGATATTGCTGCTTAATATACCCTGTCGGATGGCTGTGTGGATATTGATATCCAACTCCACGATTTAGTTTATCAGCACCGTAATAATGTGCATCTCTTAAGTGATCAGGAATTATGAATTTTGGATTTGTTTTAGTTTCGTGCAGTGCATTGTCAATCGCCATATAAGCACTATTAGATTTTAAGGAAAGTGCAAGTTGAATGACAGCATTGGCCAAAGGTATTCTTGCTTCAGGTAGTCCAAGCATCTTCGCACTTTCAATCGCAGCATGAACAAAAGGTCCGATATTCGGATTAGCTAGACCGATATCTTCATAAGCAATAACACTCATTCTTCTATATATAGTGTCTAAATCACCACTATCTATCAGCAGCGCTAAGTAGTACAGTGAAGCATCAACATCACTGCCACGAATAGATTTTTGGAAAGCACTAATAATATCATAAAAAGCATCTCCATCTTTGTCATAAGCTTTAAATTTTCCTAGAGATAAGTTTAATAGTTTATCTTTTGTGATAATTTCACCTTCGTTTGATAAATTATATAAAATTTCAAAAGTATTTAATGAGAATCTTAAATCACCAGAAGAGTTTAGGGCGATTGTTTTAAAAACATCATCTTCTATTTTTAAATCCTTAGGGAATATTTCTTTATTATTTGATATTTTTTTTAGATATTCATAAATATCATCATTTGAAACCTGTTGTAATTCAAAAATAATTAAACGTGACCTAATCGCTGGATTTACAGTATGATAAGGATTGTTTGTTGTGCATCCAATAACGTATATATTATCAAACTCGATTTCAGGGAGTAATATATCTTGCATAGGTTTAGTTAGTCTGTGAAACTCATCGAGTAGTAGAATAACTTTTTTAAATCTTTTTGATTCCTCTATTACAGCAGTTAAATCTTTTTTTGTACAATTTACAGCATTTAGTATTTTAAATTTATAGTCTAGTTCATTAGCTAATGCATTAGCGATTGAAGTTTTTCCAGTTCCAGGGGGACCATATAGAATAAATGAGAACATTTTTTTGCTTTCTACTATTTTAGTAAGAACTTTTCCATCACCAATTAAATGATGTTGACCGATAATATCATCGATTTTACTTGGACGTAATTTATTAATAAGTGTTTCCATGGTTCCTCCTTTAATTTTATTATATACAATTTATTATATCATAAGAATGATTAATGTAGGTAAGAGTTGAATTTAAATCATAGAATATTACAGAGATAATAAAATTTTACATAATTTGAATTTTATGATAAAATATAATAATCACAATTAGGGGATGTTTAGGATTCGACAGGGATGCTAGTCTTCTTGGTGGCATGTAGGAGGGTTGTCTCCTTTAACAACACATCAGTTAAATATAACTGGCGAAAAAACAAATTACGCTTTAGCAGCTTAATAAGCTAAAGGCTGATTACTTTGTTTGACTGTGACAAAGCTAATCGGTTCATTCTTAGCAGTCTACGATTTTTTTCTTCCGTTTGTAGAAAAAAATAAGAGATTAATCAAACTCGTTTTTCATTGCCTGTTTATCGGCTTAAGTGGAGAATTAAATTTAATAGGTAAACTAAACATGTAGAAGCTAAGGGGAGGCATTTTTGGACGCGGGTTCAAATCCCGCCATCTCCATATAGAATTTAAAGAAAGTAAACCTTTTTGGTATTGCTTTCTTTCTTTTTTTATTAGGAGAAGCTAAGTATATAAATGTTTAAATATAATAATATACTTTACAATTTTTGTATGATATAATATATCTATAATCAAAAGGAAGTAAAAAGGATGCTAATTAAATTTTCAGATAGATTTTATTATACAAAACAACGATATATGTATTTAGAGCCAACGCTTGGGTATGTAAAAGGAGAATACTTCTCTGTAATGTTAGATTCAGGAAATGGACCTGCACAAGTTGAAACATTTCTAAAAGAATTAAAAGAAAATGACTTACCAATGCCAAGTTATGTGATATTAACACACCATCACTGGGATCATAGTTTTGGAGCAGCGTATATAGATATTCCTGTAATCGCTACCGATAGAGCTAGAGAATCTTTAATAGAATTATCTCAACTAGAATGGGATGATGAGAGTCTGTATCAAAGAGTTAAGGATGGAACGGAGATAAAATACAGTGCCGATGTTATAAAGAGAGTATATGAAAATCATGAGATAAAAATTAGAATTCCAGATATGCCTAAAATGGCTGATTTCAATTTAAATCTTGGAGGAGTTAAAATTAATTGTATTTACAATGATAACTCACATTCTAATGATGCATTTTTAATTTATATTCCAGAGGAGAAGGTATTGTTTTTAGGTGATAGTCACGCTAAAAATTATTATACAAAACCGATGGCATATAATAAACAAAAGCTTCGTGATTATATAGATAGAATATCAATTCTTGACTTTGAACATGCTGTTCCCGGTCATGGGAATGTTTTCACGAGGGAGGAATTATTAGACTATCTAGAAAAAGAATATACAAAAATGAGGTGATTACATATGAATTTAATGATGTCTCTCGATTGGATTCTTTTAATTACTATGTCATTGGCTTTCTGTCAACAATTATTCTCAAGAAAATTTAATTTATTTGGAATATTGTCAATAGTAAGTTTAGCGACATATATTGCCTTACATTCTTATTCTACAGGATTTAGTATTTTTGTTCTATTGTTATTTATTGGAGGTATATCTCTAATAGGACTAGAGATGTTTATTCCTGGTGGAATAGTTGGAACAGTAGGGATCATTACCGTGATTTATGCAATAATCTACATTAATAAGTCAACATATCATATTGCATTTATTTTAGTTATTTCTTTAATACTTGCAACGATACAATTTTATGTTAATAGAAATGTTTTTCATAAAAGGTTAATGTTATTAGATAGACTTGTTCTTAATGATTCTATCTCAACAGAAGATGGATATGTGGCGAGTGAAAGTAGATTAGAATTAATAGGAAAAAAACTTCAAGCATATACAGATTTACGTCCAGCAGGAGTGGCTGTTTTAGGAAATGAAAAGTTGGATGTAGTAACTGATGGAGATTTTATAGAAAAGGGTAATGAGGTAGAGATTATACGTGTAGAAGGAATGCGTATAGTAGTTAAAAAAATATAAAAATTTTAAGGAGGTAGTATTATGCCAGAATTAATATTCTCAGGTATTATCGTAGTAGTTGTATTGATTGTGCTATCGATATTCTTTACTTTCTTCCCTCTTGGTCTTTGGATTAGTGCCATTGCCGCAGGAGTTAAGGTAAGTATCTTTACACTTGTTGGTATGCGACTAAGACGTGTTATTCCAAGTAGAGTAATTAATCCGATGATTAAAGCACATAAAGCTGGTTTAGCTGTTACTATTAATCAATTGGAAAGTCACTATTTAGCAGGGGGTAATGTTGATAGAGTAATCAATGCTCTTATCGCAGCTCACAGAGCTAACATAGTAAGTTTAACATTTGAACGTTGTGCTGCAATTGATTTAGCGGGACGTGATGTACTTCAAGCAGTTCAAATGAGTGTTAACCCTAAAGTTATTGAAACACCTTATATTGCAGGGGTTGCAATTAACGGTATTGAAGTAAAAGCAAAAGCAAGAATTACTGTTCGTGCAAACATTGAACGCTTAGTGGGGGGAGCTGGAGAAGAAACAGTTATCGCCCGTGTAGGTGAAGGTATCGTTTCAACAATTGGTTCTTCTGAATCACACACAGTTGTTCTAGAAAATCCAGATAGAATTTCTAAAACAATTTTAGATAAGGGATTAGATGCAGGTACTGCATTTGAAATCCTATCAATTGATATTCTAGATGTTGATATCGGTCAAAACATTGGTGCGAACTTACAAACAGAGCAAGCTATCGCAGATAAAAATATTGCTCAAGCAAAAGCTGAACAACGTCGTGCAATGGCGGTTGCAGCTGAACAAGAGATGAAAGCTAGAATTCAAGAAATGCGTGCGAAAGTTGTAGAAGCTGAAGCAGAATTACCATTAGCTATGGCGAAAGCTTTCCAACAAGGTAATCTTGGTATTATGGATTATATGAATTATAAGAATTTAGAAGCTGATACAGGTATGAGAGATTCAATAAAACGTATGTCACAACCTGAAACAGGAGCAGGTAAATAATTAGATAAAAAGGAGGATGTGAAATGTCATTTTTAATTTTCGCAGCACCAATAACATTTATCATAATTTTTGCTATTTTCGTAATGGTTTTTGCTTCTGACAGTAAAAGATACAGAAAAAATTTAGATAATTCCAAACAAATGGAGCTAGATAATGCTCGAGCTCAAGCACTGAAGGCAGTTGAAGAGATGAAAAGAATCAAAGAAGCTGCCAATAAGGATTCTAATGAATTTAGAAATAGACAAAGTTCTTTATCTGATCAACAAGTTTATAAAGAAGATATATATGAACAACAAGTTGATAACTCTACTATGAACAAATATCAACAGTATTATAGTCAGAATTACAACAAAGGTCGTAATAAGTTTTCTATGCAAAGAAACTTTGACCAACCTAGTAATGCCAAAAATAATACAAAAAAATTAGAATTTTCTCAAGAAAATCTTGTTCGTGGATTGATTGCAAATGAGTATCTAAACAGAGACTCTAGGAGGGGAAGATGAGTAGTTTAGTGATTCCTATAATTTTCCTAATAGTTTCACTTATTATTGATAAAGCGAAGAACAATAAAAAAAATAATAAAGAAACTGTTAAGAAAGTTAAACAGAAGAAGAAAGCACCTAAACAAGATTATAAAAAGTATAATCAAAGAGATAATCATATTCCAAAACATGAATCTTCACAGAAACAATTTTTTGAAAGGAAACCACGTGTTATAGTAGATAAGGAAAAAGAAATATTTTCAAATTCTTTAACTTTTGACAAAGAAAGAATTGTGAATGATATAATTTTTTCGGAGATTTTGTCTAAACCAAAAAGTAAAAGATAATAAATAGGAGGTATGAGATGAAAAAATCATTTAACTATATTAGTTATTGTATTTATTCATTTATGCCTCTTTATTTTATTTTACTTATTTATACTTTTGTAAAACAAGATTTAGATGCGCTCTTATTAACTACAATACTGATGATAATATCTATTTTTTCTTTAATAATTCAAAATGGTAGTAAGCCTACAAATATATTTGTTTGTAGTAAAAAAGAAATTACTGGGAAAAGCGGTATTGATTATTATTACTTAATTTTAATGATAATTATTACATTTTTGATTATAAATCAAAAACTTCAATTTTTATGGAAAATAGTTATACTATTAGTTCTATTCTATATGTTATATATGATTTTATTTAAATATAAAAACTATATGTTAACATTATTAGGCTACAAAATGTACATAATTCGTGATAAAATAGTATATAGTAAAAAAAGTCAAGAAGAACTATATAAAATATTAAAAGATAAGAAGAGTTTGCAGATATTAGAAGTATCTAATAATATTTACATAGAGAATGAGAAATATAGTATGACGAATTTTTATTGTAAAGATTTTTAAAAAGATATATTAGTTTATCTTTCAATGAAGAATATTTAAGGAGAATAACCTATGAGAGTTGTTGATATCATAGATAAAAAGAAAAAAATAAAGAACTTACAAAATCTGAAATTGAATTTTTATTAGAAGGATACCTTAAAGGATCGGTACCTGATTATCAGATGAGTTCATTTTTAATGTCTGTATATTTTAATAATATGACAAAAGATGAGCTTACAAATTTCACTTTAACTATGAAAGATTCAGGTGATACAATCTACTTTGATAATCTAGATCATTATCTTGTTGATAAACATTCAACAGGTGGAGTAGGCGATAAGGTTACAGTAGTTCTAGGGCCGATTTTATCAGCCGTAGGAATGGCTACAACAAAGTTATCGGGTAAAGGTTTAGGACACACTGGAGGAACGATTGATAAATTTGAATCAATAAGAAACTTTAAATTTAGTACTACAAAAGAAGAACTAGTAGAAGTAGCTAGTAAAACTGGAGTAGGACTAATGGGTTACAGCGACAATATTGTACCGTTAGATAAAAAAATCTATGCATTACGTGATGTGACTGCAACAGTAGACAGTATACCTTTAATAGCAAGTAGTATTATGAGTAAGAAATTGGCAATTCAATCTGATTTAATTATTTTAGATGTAAAAGTCGGTGACGGTGCTTTCATGAAAACTATTGAAGATGCGAGAGAATTATCTCGTAGAATGGTTGAAATTGGAAATAGTGTAGGTAGAAAAACCATAGCAGTACTGACTAATATGGAAGAACCACTAGGGTATAATATTGGAAATGCTAATGAAATTGTGGAAGGAATAGAAGCCTTAAAAGGAAACTGGTCTGATGATCTTAAAGAAGTAGTTTATGAAATTGTCTATCTAGCGTTAAAACACAAAGGTGAAGTTAAGACATACGAAGAAGCTGCTAAAAAAATAGATGAAGTTATTGCTAATGGGCGTGCTTTAGAGTTATTAAGACAGTTCATTGAATTAAGTGGTGGTGATGGTGAAGTAGTAAATAATTATGAACTGTTACCAACGCCTAAATCAGTTTTAGAGGTATTTTCAGAAGAAGAAGGTTTTGTAACAAAAATCAAAGCAGAAGAAATTGGTAAAGCGGCGATGGTTATTGGTGCTGGTCGAGCTACAAAAGAAGATGAGGTTGATCATGCCGTAGGAATCGAACTTAAGAAAAAAGTCGGAGATAAAGTGGAAAAAGGTGAAATTATTGCTGAAATTTACTTTAACGATGAAAAAAATGTTCAATCTAGTAAAGCTATGGTCATAGATGCCTATGTAATTGGACAAGAAAAAATAGAAAATATTAAAAATATATTAGAAGTTATAGAATAGAGGTAAAAAATGGGACTAAATAAATATATAGATCATACAATATTAAAAGCAACAGCGAGTAGTTCGGATGTACAAAAACTTTGTGAGGAAGCAATTGAACATGAATTTTATAGTGTTTGTGTTAATGGTTGTTATGTTGTAGATGCTAAACAATTTTTACAAGGAACAGATGTTAAAGTTGCCGCTGTAGTAGGATTTCCATTAGGTGCAATGACTACTGCTGCGAAAGTTTTTGAAGCAAAAGAAGCGGTAGAAAACGGAGCAAGCGAAATAGATATGGTTATCAATGTTGCTAAATTGAAAGATGGAGAGTTTGAATATGTTGAAAATGAAATCCGTCAAATAAAAGAGGCTATTGGAGATAATGTATTAAAAGTTATAATTGAAACTTGTTATTTAACTGATGAAGAGAAAGTTAAAGCTTGTGAGTTATCACTAGTAGCAAAAGCTGATTTTGTTAAAACATCAACAGGTTTTGGAACTGGCGGAGCAACGTATGAAGATGTCAAATTAATGAAGTCTGTAGTAGGTGATAATGCAAAAGTTAAAGCAAGTGGCGGAGTTAGAGATAAGGAAACTGCAGAAAAATATGTTGAGCTTGGAGCAGAGAGATTAGGAACAAGTTCAGGAATTGACATTGTAAAATAATAATAAAAAGTAATTTAGAAGATTGTAAAAATATTTTCTGAATTACTTTTTTTCATTTAAGTTTAAAATAATAGTCATAAAAAACGTATAATAGATAAGAAAACATTGTTTTTTATAGCTTATTCTATGCATTTATAGTATAATAAAAGATGGTTTATTATGGCGTGAAACAAGAATCGTTATTATAAATTAATTCACGCAGGAGATTGTGGACTGATAAAAAAGACCACGTAATAAGATTAGAGAAATCGTAAAGGAGATTTTAAATGTTACCAAAGTCATTTGAACAGTATAAATTTAATGAATTTGTAAATAAGGCAGTAGTAGATTTAGGATTCGATAATCCTACAAAAATTCAAGAGAGAGTATTCTCACCAGTATTAAAGGGAAAAAATATAGTTGCAAAATCACAAACGGGAAGTGGGAAAAGTCATTCTTTCTTGCTACCAATTTTTAGTAAATTAGATGTAACTAAGAAAAAAACACAAAGTATAATTTTAGCACCAACAAGAGAATTATCTAGACAATTATATGATATGGCGTTACATATAGCTAGTTTTAGCGAAGAAGATATAAAAATTACACTATGTATCGGTGGGCAAGATTTAAATAGAGATATTGAAAGAGTATCTAATGCTCCACATATTATTATAGGTACACCAACTCGTGTATTAGAATTAGATAAATCAAGTGCCTTAGCTATTAAAGAAGTTGAGAGTCTTGTTATTGATGAATGTGATATGATGATCGACTTAGGATTCATGGAAGATGTTGATAAAATTTCTAAAAGAGCAGCAGAAAATTGTCAATTTTTAGTATTCTCAGCGACTATACCAACACAAATGAATCACTTCTTAAAAAAATATCTAAAAAATGCACAGCATATCGAAGTTGATAATGCAAAATTTGGAAAAATTGAATATATTTTAATCCCAGAGAAAAGTTCATCTCGTTTAGAAAAATTACACGAAATTACTACAGTTATTAATCCATATTTAGCACTTATCTTTGCCAATAAGAAAACTGAAGTTGAAGAAGTAAGTAGCTATCTTATTTCTAAAGGATTAAATGTAGGTGTTCTACACGGAGATTTAACGCCACGTGAACGTAAACAAATGCAAAGAAGAATTAACAACTTAGATTTCACTTATGTTGTAGCAAGTGATTTAATGAGTCGTGGAATTGACATTGAAGGAGTGAGTCATGTAATTAACTTCAATATTCCTAATGATTTAGACTTTTTTATTCATAGAGCAGGACGTACTGGACGTGCAGGATTAAGCGGAGACTGTATTACAATTTACAACAATAAAGATGAAGAAAAATTACAAGATTTAGAAAAACGTGGAATTGAATTTAATCACCAAGATATTAGAAATGGTGAATTCGTTGAAGCTAAAGATAGAAATAAACGTCAAAGTAGAAAGAAAGTCGTAGCTGATCATAACTTAACTGAGAAATTAAAATCAAAAGTAAAAGTTTCTAAAAAAGTTAAACCAGGTTATAAGAAAAAATATAAATATAAAATGGATAAACTTAAACAAAAAGAAAGAAGAAAATTCGCTAAACGTAGCAATAAGGCGAATAGAGGTAAATAATGAAGAACTTGAAAATTGGATCACATGTATCAATGTCTGGAAAAGAAATGATGCTTGGTTCTGTAAAAGAAGCGGCTAGTTACAATAGTGATACATTCATGATTTATACTGGAGCTCCTCAAAATACTAGAAGAAAACCAATAGAAGAATTACATATTGAAGAAGCTCATAAGCTAATGGAAGAAAAAAATATAAGTGATATTGTAGTACATGCCCCTTATATTATTAATTTAGCAAACACTATTAAACCTGATATTTATCAACTTGCAGTTGATTTTCTAAGGCTAGAAATTGAAAGAACTGAAAAAATTGGTGCTAAAAATATCGTTTTACATCCAGGATCACATGTTAAGGCGGGAGCTGATGTAGGTATAGCAAGTATTGTTAAAGGATTAAATGAAGTCCTAACAAAAGATATGAAACCTAATATCGCTCTAGAAGTAATGGCTGGAAAAGGTAGTGAATGTGGAAGAACATTTGATGAAATTGCCCAGATTATTGATGGAGTTACATTAAATGAGAAGTTAACTGTTACCTTTGATACTTGTCACGTTTTTGAAGGTGGATATGATATCGTTAATGATTTAGATGGAGTGCTTACTGAGTTTGATAAGATAGTAGGATTAGATAGAATTCAAGTTCTACATATTAATGACAGTAAAAATACATTAGGTGCACATAAAGATCGTCATGAAAATATCGGATATGGTGGTATTGGATTTGATGCAATTAATAGGATTGTACACTTAGATGAGTTTGCCAATATTCCTAAAATTTTAGAAACACCTTGGTATGGTGAAAAGAAAGATGTTGCACCATATAAAGATGAGATCGAGATGCTAAGAAGTAAGACGTTTGTAGACTTTAAAAAATAGTAAGTACAGGAGGTTACCTATGAAAATATCAGAAGAAAAAGTTGATAAGATAATGAAACTTTTAAAAGAAAAAGGATATAAATATACTGAGAAGAGAAAAGCTATGGTTGAGCTATTAGTAAATGAGGATAGATATATAAATGCAAAATATGTTTCTGAGACTCTTGGTAAGATGTATCCTGGACTAAGTTTTGATACAATCTATAGAAATCTAAGTACTTATGAAGAAATAGGGATTTTAGAAACAACTGAAATAAAAGGTGAAAAATATTTTAAAATCGGATGTTTAGAAACCGATCACCATCATCACCACCATATATGCTTAGGATGTGGAAAAGCTAAGATTATTCATGTACATGTATGTGATAATTTAGAAATTGATGAGTTGAAAGGTTATCAAATTGATGGGCATAAGTTCGAAGTTTATGGTTTATGTCCGGATTGTTTGAAAAAAGAGGATAAGAAATAATGTTTGAAGGTATTTTACCAATCTACAAGGAACGTGGAGTTACAAGTCACGATGTTGTTTTTAAAGTAAGAAAAATTCTTCAAATGAAAAAAATTGGGCACTCGGGTACACTAGATCCTGAAGTCGATGGAGTATTATTACTGTTGCTTGGTGGAGCTACAAAAGTAAGTGATTATGCTATGGATTTAGGGAAAAGCTATAGAGCAGAAGTTTGCCTAGGTCTTAAGACTACAACTGAAGATCTTACAGGTGAAATAGTAGATGATTGTAAAGTTAGTAATATTAACATTGACGAGCTAAAAGAAATTTTATCATCTATGATTGGAGAAATAGAACAGACTCCTCCGATATATTCCGCAATTAAAGTTAATGGTAGAAAACTTTATGAATACGCTAGAAGAGGTCAATTTGATGTAGAAATTCCAACGAGAAAAGTTAATATATACGATATTACTTTTATAGAAAATAGTGAATATTATAAAGATGATAGATTTTACTTTTCAATTGATATAAGTTGTGGGAAAGGAACATATGTTCGAACTATAGCTACAAGTATTGGTGAAAAATTAAATTTACCAAGTACGATGAGTAAGTTAACAAGAACTAGAAGCGGTGAAATAACTTTGGAAAACTGTTTGAAGTTATCAGAAGTTGAGCAAAAAGTTCAAGATGGAAGTTTGGAACAAAGTCTTTTAAGAAAAGAATATGCTCTTGAGGAGTTTCAATTTGTTGAAATACCGAAATTTAGAGCGAAACAAGTAATGAATGGTTTGAGGTTTAGAAAAAATCAATTTCCAGATTACGATTTTACAGATGGAATAGTTTTTACATATGAGAATGAGGCAATTGCAATTTATCATCTAAAAGATAAAGAAGATGAATTATTATCAGTAAAAACGACATTTCCAAAAATAATAGAGTAGGTAGATGAAGATGGAAATATTTAATATTTCAGATATAAGTGAGATTAAGGAAGAAAATAAAAAGAGAGTTGCAGCATTAGGTTTTTTTGATGGTATTCACAAAGCACATCAAAAAATAATAGGGAGTGCTGTAGAGGCTGCAGGAAAGGGATTTAAATCTGCAGTAATTACATTAGATAAGAGTCCAAAGGAATATTTTGGAAAAACTAGTGAGGAATCTCTTACACCAACTAATAAAAAAAATGAACTTCTAACAAGTCTTGGTGTAGATGAGGTATATTATTTAGAATTCAATGAAAAATTACAAAATTTATCAGCTAAAGAATTTATAAATAATATCCTGAAAAAATTAAATGTAGAGAAGGTTTTTTGTGGATTTGATTATAGATTTGGTTACAAAGGATTAGGAACTCCAGATTTAATAAAAGATAGTGGTATAGAAGTAATAGTTCAAGAAAAACAAAAAATAGATGAGGAGAAAATATCTACGACTGTATTAATTGAATTCGTCAGAAAAGGTGAATTTTCAAAATATAAAGCATACACAGGAAGATTTTATTCTATTTCTGGTTTAGTAGTGAAAGGTAGACAACTAGGTAGAACAATTAATTTTCCGACTGCTAATCTTGAATTAGACGATAAATATCTATTACCTGATACAAATGGTGTATATATAACTAAGATTAAAGTTAATAATAATATTTATAAATCAGTTACCAATATTGGTTATAATCCAACGGTATCAGATGAAAAAAATAAAAAATTTATAGAAACACATATTTTAGATTTTGATGAAGATATATATGGAGAAAAAATCGAAATTTACTTCTATGAATTTTTACGAAAAGAACAAAAATTTGAAAGTTTTGATCATTTAAAAGAGCAACTTAAGCTAGATAAAAAAAATTGCGAAGAAAAAGATTACTAAAATGTTGATTATTGTACTGATTTTAAATGTTATCTCTTGAATTATATTAAAAAATGTTGTACAATAACTAATGTTCCTTATTCGTGGTATAGAAACCCTCCAGGTTCTACACTAGGATTAAGGTCGCAAAATAAAATTATATGGAGGAAATTGCAATGGCAGCAATTAGTCAAGAAAGAAAACAAGAAATTATCGCTCAATACCGTACTCACGAATCAGATACTGGTTCTCCAGAAGTACAAATCGCAGTATTAACTGCAGAAATCGATGCTTTAACTGAGCACTTAAACACTCACAAAAAAGATCACGCAGGTCGTCGTGGATTACTTAAAAAAGTTTTCCGTCGTCGTCACTTACTAGACTACTTAATTAAAAAAGATATCCAAAGATACCGTGAATTAATTAAAGCTCTAGGATTAAGAAGATAATTTTTATTAACAATAAAGGAAAGCAATTTGAGAAATCAGTGCTTTCCTTTTTTTATATTTGTAACGAATTATGATGATACGGTAATATTGGAAAACTATTTGTGATTAGTTAGTTGCTGTAATAATTTCTTTACTAAAAAATATTTATAATTCTCTAAAAAAAGTATTGACATAATATAAAATAATTGATATACTATTAAAGTACTTCAGAGAGAGGTTCTTATTAAATATGTCTCAGTAGCTCAGCAGGATAGAGCAACGGCCTTCTAAGCCGTCGGTCAGGGGTTCGAATCCCTTCTGGGACGTCATCCAGAGTAGACTTTTGTCTACTCTTTTTTTTATTATACTTATAAAAAAAAGCGTCTAAACAACGCTCATTTTCACCTGTAGGACTTTTTTTATTTCAGGTATTTTTTCTATTAATGTTTTTTCTATTGCATATTTTAAAGTAATGTGGGATAGTTCACAGTGAGCACATTCACCAAGGAATCTAACTTTTAATATACCATCTTTATAATTAATAAATTCAATGTTCCCGCCATCCATAATAAGTTTGGGGCGTATTTTTTCTAATTCAAATTTAATTTTTTCAACAGTTTCATAATATTCTTTATTCAAAATACAACCACCTTTCTATATGATATTATACTTGTGGCTATAAAAAAAGTCAATAAACTGAGTAAGCGTTATAAGATATAATGAAAACAAAGGGAAAAATCTGTATTAAGAATTAAACTATTTAAGTGAGAAGTTATAAATGTAAAGTATTAATATAGTATTGAATTTGGGATTTTATTTATCTTAAACATGAAAAAGATTATATAAAATTCATTAACATTCGTTGACTACATTTGTAACTATTAAAATATTATTAGATTGATGATTCCAAGTTGAAATTTAGGATTTTATTAGACATATGAAAGTATAGTGATAGAATACTGTTTCATGAAATTTGATGATTTTAAAAAATTCATAAAAATTTCACAAATAATTTTATAAAAAGTAAGCAAGATACTATTATTTTATTAAAAAAACGGTTATAATAATAAATAGAAAATAAAAATAAAGAGGGAAACATTTTATGGCTAATACAGAGAATCAATTAATCTTGATAACAGATGTAGCAGTTGGAAAATTCCAAGAGATGTTATTTGATGCTGATAAAAGAGATAGTTATTTAAAAATTTCTATAGAGTTACAAGGTACTCAAATGCAATATGCAATTGATATCAAGGATGAATTAGAAGCAGGAGATAAAGTACTTAACTTCGGTGATTTAAAAGTTATTGTTAATGAAGAAGATGAGCTTCTGTTAAAAGGTCTTGAAATTGATTATGTTCAAGATGAATTTGGAAGTGAATTTACATTACACAATCCAAATATGATTGAAATATATGATGAAGACGGTGGTTGCTGTGGAAACGGCTGCTGCTGCGGATAAAAATACAAAATAACAGTAAAAAGGAGAAATCAATACTATGAAAAATGTAGTAATTTTAGGTGCTGGATATGCAGGACTAACGACTTTAAAAGGATTAAAAAAAGCTGCTAAAGCTGGAGAGGTAAAAGTTACTTTAGTAAATAAAAACTCTTATCACTATGATACAGTAAACTTACACGAAGTATCAGCAGGGAACATTGCATCAAGAGATATTTGTATCGATATTAAAGATTTAGTATCTCCAGGTGTTGAATTTATTCAAGATGAAGTAATTAAAATTGATACAGAGAAAAAATTAGTATTAACTAAAAAACACGAACTTGATTATGATGTATTAGTAGTTGGATTAGGTTTCCAACCTGAAACATTTGGAATCGAAGGTATGGCTGAAAATGCTATGCCAATCGCTGATATTAACGCTGCAGAAAAAATCTCTGCTACATTAGAAGATAACTTCAGAAAATATGCTACAAGCGAAGAAAAAGATGTTAAAGACATCTCTGTAATCGTTGGTGGTACAGGTCTTGCTGGTATGGAATTCTTAGGAGAATTAGTTCACCGTAAAAAAGAATTATGTTCTAAATATGGAATTGATGAAAAATTAGTTAAAATTTACGGATTAGATGCAGCCCCAACATTATTACCAATGTTCACTAAAGAGTATAGTGATTATGCAAGAAAATTCTTAGAAGATAATGGTATTGAAATTATCTTAGGAGCTGGAATTAAAGGTGCTACTAAAGATAGCTTCACTATTGAAGTTGACGGAGAAAGAAAAGAACTATTTGCATCTACATTAGTATGGACTGCAGGTGTTCGTGGAAACAAACTTATGGACGAAGCATTCCCAGAACTTTCTAAACGTGGACGTCTTGTTACTACACAACAATTAACAGTACCAGGACTTGATGATGTGTATATCGTTGGTGACTGTGCAGCATTCATCGAAACTGGTCAAGAAAGACCATACCCAACAACAGCTCAGATTGCTAACCAAATGGGAGCATACGTTGGAGCTAGAATCAGTGGAAAACAAGTTGGTGACTTCAAATACATTAACCGTGGTGTAGTATGTTCATTAGGACACAAAGATGGTATCGCAGACGTTATGGGTGGTAAAAAAGCTAAAGGTTTTGCAGCTGCGAAACTTAAAAAAATCATTGAAGCTAAAGCAATTTATGAATTAACTGACTTCGTAACTGCACTTAAAAATCAACGTATTCTTTAAGAATAGTATTAATCAAATTTATAAAGAAGACTCTATGAATATGAGTCTTCTTTATTTTTTGAAATGTATTTTGAATAGATGTTAAACATGATGCAATAAATTTGTTATTTATTGAGTTTTCAACCATGTTAGTTTGAAAAAAAGTTATAATTATGGTAAGATATAGTGTAGAGAAAATTTAACCAAATAAAGTTATGGGGAAAAATTATGATTTATAAAATAGCAAATACAGCGGAAGAATATGAACAAATTTTCAAATTAAATTATGAAACATTTGTTGAAGAAATTCCTCAACATGAAAAAAATGAAACAAAAAAATTAAAAGATAAATTTCATGATAAAAATATATATATTATAGCGAAAAAGAAAAATGATGTAATTGGGATGATTTCATTATCTGATCAAAGACCGTTTTCGTTAGATCTAAAATTAAATGATATTGATAAATTCTATAAAGGTAGTTACAAAAAGCCTGTAGAAATTAGATTGCTTTCAATCAAGGAACAATATAGAAAAACTAAAGTTTTCACGGAATTATTACAAAGAACGTTTAATTATATAATTCAAAATGCATACGACATTGTTTTTATTTCAGGTACAACACGCCAGGAAAAATTATATAATCATATAGGATTTGTGAAATTCCATGAAAATGTAGGGACAAAAGAAGCAGAGTATATGCCTATGTATCTTAGACTGGATAATGGTAATAAAGTTATTGAAAGATTGGCGAGAGCACAAAGAATAAACTTCTTACCAGGTCCAGTTGATTTATCCGAAGATGTAATAGCAAAATTATCTAAGCAATTATACTCACACAGAAGTAGTGAATTTGTTGCGCTAACTAAGGATACATTAGCGAAGATTGAAGGTATTTTGGATGTCAAACAAGCAACGATATTACATGGATCAGCTACACTAGCGAACGAAGCTATTATGGCTCAATTAAAAGGAAGAAATCTTATAAATGGGCTAGTTTTAGCTAATGGCGAATTTGGTAATAGGCTAGTTCGTGAAACAAAGAGACATGGGCTTAATATAGAGACTTATTCTGTAGGATTTGGAGAGAGCTTTGATCTTGATGTACTATCGGATAAACTTAAATCTGGAAACTATGATTTTGTTTATGTAGTTCACAACGAGACTAGTGTTGGAATATTAAATGATTTAGATGAGATTACTAGAATAGTTAAAGATAATAACTTAGTCTTAGCTGTGGATGCAGTTTCAGCAGTAGGAGCTATAAAATATAGTTATAAAGATGTTGATTATGTAGCTTGTTCATCTGGAAAGGCATTTTGTTCTGTAGCAGGTTTAGCAATAGTTGGTTCTAACTGTGAGTTAGTTCCTTTAGAAAACACACCATTATATCTAGATTTACACTATGCAAACAAACTTACATCTATACCTTTCACTCAACCATCGATTTTAATGGAAGCTTTAAACACAGCATTAGATGCTTTTAAAACTGATGAAAGATATGAAAAGGTACAAGAAAAATATACATATATGAAGGAAGGATTAAAGCAATTAAATCTTCCAATTATGAAATTTAAAGAAAAAGAAGTATCTCCAGTAATAATTACTGTAGAACTTCCTGAAAGTATAAGTTCACTTAATGTAGGTTCTTCACTTGCGATAAATAATATTTTTATTCATTACAAGAGTTCATACTTACAAGAAAGAAACATTATACAGTTTTCATTTATAAATATTAACACAACAAAAAATGAAATAGATTACACATTAAATATATTAAAACAAATGATAGGAGATTATTAATGGCAGTATTTAAAGTATTTTACCAAGAAAATTCAAAAGAGATTCCAGTAAGGGAGAACACTCAAGTATTATATGTTGAAGCTGATGGAGTACCAGCAGTAAGAAAGTATTTAGATGACAGAAACTACAATGTTGAACTTGTTCAAGAATTAAGCGAAGCATACTTGGAGTTTGAAAAACAATCTGAAGACTTTAAAGTGGAGAAAGTTAATGGATAAGATCATTAAAAAAAATGAAGTAGGTGTAGCTGCCATTGGTGGTCTAGGGGAAATTGGGAAAAACACCTATGCAATCCAATATCGAGATGAAATAGTTATTATCGATGCTGGAGTTAAGTTTCCTGGAGATAATATTCTAGGAATAGACTATGTAATCCCAGATTACTCATATATTGAGAAAAATGTGGACAAAATTAAAGCATTAATAATTACTCACGGTCACGAAGATCACATTGGTGGATTACCATTTTTACTAAGAAAAGTAAACTTACCAATCTATGGTGGACCTTTAGCTATTGGTCTTATAAGATCAAAACTAGAGGAACACAATTTATTGGCTAAAGCTGAGTTAAACGTGATAGATGAAGATACAGTATTGAACTTTAAATATCTTAAAGTTTCATTCCATAACACTACGCACTCAATTCCTGATTCATTTGGAGTAATTGTTAATACTCCACAAGGAAATATTGTTCATACAGGGGACTTTAAATTTGATTTTACTCCTGTTGGTCAAGGATCTAACTTACATAAGATGGCAGCGATTGGTGAACAAGGTGTATTATGTTTACTATCTGACTCAACAAACTCAGAAAGAACAGAGTTTACCCAAAGTGAAAAAGAAGTAGGGAAAACTATCTCTAATATACTTCGTAAAGAAAAACATAGAGTTATATTCGCTACATTTGCTTCGAACGTATATCGTGTAAAACAAGTAGTAGAAGCGTGTATTGAACATGGAAGAAAGATTGTGGTATTTGGTCGTTCTATGGAGAAAGCTATTAAAATTGGAACGGAGTTAGGTTATATTAAAGCACCTAAAGAAACGTTTGTTAATAGTAAATATCTAGACCAAGTAGATCCTAATAAATTACTTATTTTATGTACAGGTACTCAAGGTGAAGAACTTGCAGCATTAAGTAGAATCGCTAATGGTACGCATAAGAAGATTACAATAATGCCGACTGATACTGTAATTTTTGCAAGTTCAGCTATTCCGGGAAATACATTGTCTATTAATAAGAATATTGATTTATTATCAAAACTTGGTGCCAATGTTATTACATCAAGTGTAAATAATGTTCATACATCGGGACACGGTTCAAAAGAAGAACAAAAATTAATGTTTAGACTTATTAAGCCTAAGTATTTCATGCCAATTCACGGTGAGTACAGAATGCAAGTTATTCATGCTCAAACAGCGGCTGAATGTGATATTCCATTAGAAAATTCATTTATTATGGAAAATGGTGAAGTGCTTGCCTTAACTAGTGATAGTGCTAGAATTGCTGGTAAGTTTGATGCATCTGATGTATATGTTGATGGATTAGGAATTGGTGATATTGGTAGTGTTGTAATTAAAGATAGAAAAGAACTTTCTGAAGAAGGTGTTATCGTAGTTTCAATTGCGATTGATTTTAAAAATAAAAGACTAATGAATAATCCAGATGTAATTAGCCGTGGATTTGTAAATGTAAATGAATCTACTGAACTATTTGCACAATCTAAAGTAATAATTAAAGATGCTGTAATAGCAGCATTAGAAAATGAAGAGTGTGGCGTTTACCAAATAAGACTACAAATTTTAGAAGCTTTAGGAGAATTTTTAGAAAGTGAAATAGGAAGAAAACCTGTTATATTACCTACAATATTGGAGGTGTAAATATGAAATACAGAAGTGTATTTGATATTATAGGACCTGTAATGGTAGGGCCATCAAGTTCGCATACAGCTGGCGCAGTACGTATTGGTTTATTTATAAGATATATTTTTGGGGAACAACCAGAAAATGTAAAAATAACATTATATGGATCATTTAAAGAAACGTATAAAGGTCATGGAACTGACATAGCATTAATAGGTGGATTATTAGGTTATAATACATCTGATAAACGTATAAGAACGAGTATGGAAGATGCAAAATTAGCGGGAATGGAGTTTGAATTTATAGAAAGTGGAATTGAACACATTCATCCTAATACTGCGAAAATAGAAGTTGAAGCAGGTAGACATAGTTTAGATCTTATTGGAAAGTCAATAGGTGGCGGAAAAATGGTAATCTTTGAACTTCTAGGTTTCGATGTCAATTTATCAGGAGATTTTCCTAGTTATTTCATATTTTATAAATTTAAAGATGATACTAAAAAAAATCTTTCGGTGCAAATTGAAGAAATATTCGGCGATTTAAAAGTAAATGAGATGTATTCTAGCTCTATTCTAGAGGGAATAAACTTACTAGTGATAGAATCACAAAAAGAATTAACTGAAGATAAGATTAAGAAATTAACTGAACTAGATTATATTAATGAAGTAAAATTTGCAGATAGATTGTAGAGGAAACAAGAATGTTTACTAGTTTAGCAGAAATAGTAGAAAAATCAAAATTAGAAAATAAACCAGTTTCTGAATTAATGATAGAACAAGAAATTGAAGTGAATGGAGTTACACGTTCTGCAGTTGAAAAATTAATGAAGAGAAATCTAAATGTAATGATGCAAGCTGTTGAAGAAGGTTTGGCAGGAGTGAGTTCCAAAACAGGACTTACTGGAGGAGATGCCAAAAAGCTTCAAGAATATATAGATAGTGGTAAGTCAATTACAGGTAGTGATTTCTTAAACGGAGTTGCAGCAGCAATTGCAACTAATGAGGTGAATGCCTCGTTAGGTTTAATTTGTGCAACTCCAACTGCTGGTTCGGCTGGAGTTCTTCCAGGTTGTATTCACGCACTTAAACAAAAATTCGATATTGACGAAGAAACACAATTGAAAATGTTATTTACAGCCGGAGCTTTCGGTTTTGTAGTAGCGAATAATGCTTCCTGTTCTGGTGCAGAAGGTGGTTGTCAGGCGGAAATAGGTTCTGCAAGTGCAATGGCTGCGGCAGCTATTGTTGAAGCAATGGGCGGAGATGCTGAGATGAGTGCCCATGCATTTGCCATAGCATTAAAAAATATGCTTGGTCTTGTGTGTGATCCTGTAGCGGGGTTAGTAGAAGTACCCTGTGTAAAAAGAAATGCAGCTGGAGCTTCAACAGCACTTATGGCTGCTGACTTAGCATTAGCAGGTATAAAGAGTAGAATCCCTGCTGATGAAGTATTAGAAGCAATGTATAAAATAGGATTAGAAATGTCCACGACATTAAAAGAGACTGCCAGAGGTGGTCTTGCAATCACAAAAACTGGAGAAAAATATAGGAGTTTATTATTCGGTAATGATTAATATTTTAGAAAAATCAGTAGGAACTATAAAAGGTGTTGGAAAGAAATATTTACAAACTTTGAACGAACTAGAAATTTATACTATTCGTGATATTTTGTATAATATTCCTTATAGAGTATCTAGTTCTACTGATTTTTCTTCTTCTGTAAAAGATAATGAAAAAGTCATAACGACTGGAAAAGTAGAAACTAGGGTAAGTACCCAGTTTTATGGAAATAGAAGAAGTAGGTCTTTTTTCACATTATCAACTTCTTCTGGTAGTATAAAAATAGTATTTTTTAATCAACATTACTTGAAAAAAAACCTAATTGAAGGTAAAGATGTAGTAGTAAAAGGTACGTATAATGCTGCGAATAATACAATAACAGCTTCGAGCGTAAGTTTCAATGTTGTTGATGAAAAGCCAAAAGGTGATACAATTGAAGTCTTTTACCATCTTAAACAAGGTATAACGCAGAAAAAATTTACAAAGCTTGTTGAAGAATCGTTTAATATGATAGATGGTGAAAATGTTATCTTAGATTTAGTTCCTGAAAATTTTAAAGGGATTTGGAAATTAGATAAGATTTTATATACGCTACATTATCCAAAAAATTCAGAGGAATTTGATAAAGCGAAAAAGATGTTTGCATTTCATGAGTTGTTTAACTACCAGTTAAAATTACAGCTTCAGAATATAAATAGTAGGATAGAGAATAATAGATATTGTGTTGGAATAAACAATAAAGATATCAATGAATTTAAAAATAGTTTACCTTTTATGCTAACAGGAGCTCAAAGTCGTGTTATTGATGAAATAGTAGATGATTTAAATAATCCTTATAAGATGGACAGATTGTTACAAGGTGATGTTGGTAGTGGTAAAACTGCAGTAGCAGCAGCGACTTTATATGCAACAATAAAAGCAGGTTATCAAACAGCAATTATGGCACCAACTGAGATATTAGCAAATCAGCATTTTGAAACATTTTTTGAATTCTTTAAAGATTTGAATATCTCTGTAGCTCTTTTGACTAGTAGCACTCCTAAGAAAGATAGAAATACTATTTTAAGTCTACTTGAGGTTGGTGAGATAGAATTATTAATTGGAACTCACTCTTTAATTCAAGAAGATGTGAAATTCAATAATTTAAAATATGTAATTACCGATGAACAACATCGTTTCGGTGTGAAACAACGTCAATTATTAAGCAACAAAGGAGAAGCTGTTAATTCATTAATGATGACAGCAACCCCAATACCACGGAGTTTAGCAATTACTTTGATTACAGACATTAAAGTATCTACAATTGATGAGCTACCGGCTGGTAGAAAAAAAGTTCAGACTTATAAAGCTACTAATAAGAGTTTTTATAAAGTTCTAGATAATATTCGTATGGAACTTGATAATGGAAGACAAGGTTATGTAGTTTGTCCATTAATTGAAGAATCTGAGAAAATGGATCTTCAAAATGTAGAGGAAACATATGAAAATATTAAAAATTATCTACCAGATGATTATAAAATTGCAATTCTACATGGTAAAATGAATAATAAAGAAAAAGATGCAATTGTAGAGAAGTTTCTAAATAAAGAAATACATATACTTATTTCCACTACTGTAATTGAGGTTGGAGTAAATGTTCCAAATGCTACATTTATGATTATCGTAGATGCACATCGTTTTGGTCTTGCCACATTACATCAGCTAAGAGGACGAGTAGGAAGAAGTAAGTTTCAATCTTATTGTATATTAGTAACAGATTCAAAAAGTGAACGTATAGATATAATGTGCTTAGAAAATGATGGTTTTAAAATTGCAGAATTTGACTTAAAACAACGTGGGCCTGGTGATTTTTTTGGAACAAAACAAAGTGGTGTACCGAGTTTTAAAGTTGCTGATTTAATTAATGATGTCGATTTAATGTACCTAGCGAAAAAATTAGCGGTAAAAATTATAGAAGTAACTGATAATAAAGAAAGATTATTACAGTACGTTGGATTAAAAGAAACGATAATATAGGAGGATGCAATGAATAAGAAGTTTAAAAATGCTTTTTTGAATGTTCTTATCGTGGTACTGTTGTGTACATCAGTAGTATTGATATTCAAAAATCAAATTAGAGAATATTTAACAGGTAACGCCAATGATAAGATTATTACAGCTTATAAAAACAATAAAGGTGAAGTAGACATACCTTGGTGGCAAAAAATGTTTACAGATAATGAGTCAAAAATTAAATTAACAGACTCAATGTTAGGAATTTTAAAAATTGATAGTGTAGATATAGAAGAACCAATCTTCCAAGATGTTACTGAAATCAATTTAATCAATGGAGTAGCAACATCACAAGAACCATCAACTTTAGATGCTCAAAACGTTGTTATCGCAGGACACAGTGTTCAAGGTGTTGGAATAAGATTTAATAACTTAAACAAAATAAAAAATGGTGCTAAAATTCAAATTATTTCAAAAGATAAATTACGTACATATGAAGTAAACAAACTTTATGATGTAGTACCAACACAAGTTGAAATTTTAGAACAACATGAGAATGAACCGAAAATATTAAAATTATTTACATGTGATAATTTTAATCCACAAACAGGTGAATGGGAAAGCCGATTTGTAGTAGAAGCAAAATTAATAGGAGAAGAAAGTGCATAATATTATGAAAATAGGTATTGATATACTAGGCATAGATGAACCTAGTAGAATTATTAACTTTGTAAATAGTTATAAAGATGATGAAGTAGAACTTTATGTCTATGGACTTGAAGAAAACTTAAATCAAATAACTAAAACAGAAAATATTATTAAGAATGTTTGTACTGAAGAGGTGCTAATGTCTGATGATGCAGCACGTGTTCATAGAAAGAAAAAAGATGCTTCAATGATAAGAATGTTAGCTGATTTAAATAATGATGTCATCGATGTAGCAATTTCTGGTGGAAGTACAGGTGCTTTTATGGCTAGTTCGTTATTTATGTTAGGACGCATTGAAGGTATCTCTAAACCAGGGTTGGCTTCGTTATTACCGACAAGATCAGAACATAAGTTCTTATTTACAGATCTAGGAGCAAATGTAGAAGCAAAACCAGATGATTTAGTAAACTATGCTAAACTTGGTCAATTATATATGAAATATATCTATAATATAGAAACACCTTCGGTAGCATTACTTAATGTTGGTGTTGAAGAATCAAAAGGTAATAAAGTATATAAAGAGGCTCATAAGTTACTCAAAGAAGATATTACTAACTTTAAAGGGAATATTGAAGCAAGAGAAATTCTTGAGCATAAATATGATATAGTTATTGCTGATGGATTTGCTGGAAATATTTTATTAAAATCTATAGAAGGTGTAGCAAGTTCTTTAGGAAAAATGATTAAAGGTATCTTCTTAGAAAACCTTATAACAAAAATTTCAGCTTTGTTGGTGAAAAAAGGAATCACAGCATTTAAGAAAAAATTTGACTATAGTGAATATGGAGGAGCATTCTTATTAGGAATTAAAAAACCAAGTATAAAAATTCACGGTTCATCTGATGAAAATGCACTATATTATGCCGTGCAACAAGCAAAACAAATACACAAAACAAAACTTTATGGTATAATGATAGAAACGATGGAAAAAGGAGAAACAAATTAATGGCAATTTTCGAAGAAGTAAAAGAAATTATTACTAAATATATTAAAGTTGATGCAGATAAAATTACATTAGAATCAAGATTAAATGAAGATCTAGATGCTGATTCAATTGATGTTGCAGATGTAGTAATGGATATTGAAGAAAAATATGGTTTTGAATTTTCAGATGAAGATGCAGAAAACATTGTAGAAATCAAAGACTTAGTAAGAGTTATTGAAGAAAGAAAATAGTACTGAAAACTAGAGTTTTAATGAATATTAGACTCTAGTTTTTTAATTACTAAATATAGCTATTTAAAATGAATTTTTAACTAATTATTAGTTTTGTATGATAAGATAATTTACGATATTATCTATATCAAATAAATTTTAACTATTTAGCTTTTAACTAGTTGAGAAATATGGTATAATTTACTAGAAAATAAATAAAAAAGGAGAATAGTTTATATATGGAAATGTTATTTAAACTATTAGCTGAACACGTTTATATTATATTATTTGTTTCGCTAATCTTGGAATTTGCGGCTCTGCCATTACCAGGTGAAACTATGATGGTTGTGGCTGGAATTATGGCATATAATGGTCATGGTAACTACGTTGGGATGATAATAGCAAGTGCCTTAGGAACGGTAATTGGGATGCAATTTTCTTACGAAGTAGGTAGAAGATTAGGAACAAAGGCTATAGATAAGTATGGTATATATATAGGATTAACTCCATATAGAATGACGAAAGCGGCAGAATTTTTTAACAAATTTGGAAATATAGTTATAGTCATAGCTTATTTCTTACCGGGAGTTAGACATATTTTAGGATACTTTTCAGGGATTTCACGTATAGATGCAAAACGATTCCATATATATTCTACATTAGGTGGTGTATTCTGGGTAATAGTATTTATTACTCTAGGTTATGTTCTTGGACCTAGTGCACATCATGTATTCCACTTAATGCATAAGTACGGTACGATGATATTTATATTAGGCATTGCAGTATTATTTGTTTATCTAATTTATAAAAAATTAGGTGCGAAAGACTTTTCTACTTACTTTAAAAAGAATATTAAATATATTGTTGTATTACTTTTAGTAGAAGCAGCAGTATTGGTGAAGTTTGTAGTTTTAGACCCTAAAGCCCATCCGAAGTTTAAATCGGAAGTGATCTTTTATTGTTTAGCATTCTTAGCTTTTGTTGCATTTTTAGCATACTTAAGAGTAACGCTAAAACATGATACAACTGAAAAATTATTAGTAGTTGTTGACTATCAAAAAGACTTCGTAGACGGAGCATTAGGTTTTGAAACTGCCGATCAACTTGATCAGGTTATTGCTAATAAAATTGATGAATATATAAAAGCTGGACAAGACGTGATATTCACAAAAGATACTCATTATACAAATTATTTAACTACAAGAGAAGGTAAACATTTACCAGTTGAACACTGCATAATTGATAGTGAAGGGCATAAGTTATATGGAAAAGTTGCAAGTTATGAAAAATATGCTAAAAAGGTATTTAATAAAACTTCATTTGGAAGTATAGACTTAGCTAAGTTCATTTCACGTAGTGATTATAAAGAAGTTGAATTTTGTGGTTTAGTATCAAATATTTGTGTCTTAAGTAATATAATTATGACACAAACATATAATGAAAAAGTTGAAATAGTAGTTGATTTAAATGCTACTAAAGGTTTAAGTGAGGAAGTTAATTCATCATTTAAAACATATTTACAAAATTTAACAGTAAATGTAAAAGAATAAAATACAATATGAATCATTTTCCGAACGTTGGGGATATGATTCATATTTTTTTTATGTTTCATTGGAAAATTAGTGAAGTTTATGGTAAACTAATGAATAAAATTAGGAAAGAAGGGATTATTATGAATTATTTATTAGTATCACCAAATTTTCCAACTTCACAGGAAAGTTTTGCAAGAAAGTTGGTTGAAAAAGGTGTTAAAGTCTTAGGAATAGGTAGTGAAAGTTATGATAATCTTACTGATGGATTAAAGAATTCTCTAACCGAATATTACAAAGTAAATGATTTAGAAAATTATGAAGAAGTATTAAGAGGAGTGGCGTTCTTAATATATAAACACGGTGTTATAGATAGGGTTGAGTCTAACAATGAGCATTGGTTAATGTTGGATTCAATAATACGAGAACAATTTAATATCACGGGAGTAAAACCTAAAAAATTAGATTTTACAAAGTATAAATCGAAAATGAAAGAACGATTTATAAAAGCAAAAGTCCCAGTTGCTAAGGGGAGAGCTGTAAAAAATATTAGAGAACTTGAAAAAGCCATAAAAGATATTAAATTACCAGTAATTGCTAAACCTAATAATGGAGTAGGGGCTAATAATACGTTTAAATTAATCTCAAAAGAAGATGTTGAAGATTTTAAAAATCAATGGGATCAAGAGGTTGTGTATTTCATTGAAAGTTATATAGATAATGGTGTCCTTTGCACTTATGATGGGCTAATTGATTCTAAAGGTGAAGTCGTATTTGAGACTAGTTTTTATTATACAAAACCTACTTTAGATTTATTAAATGATAGTCTAGATTATGGAAATATAATTTCTAGAGAAATTGATCCTAAACTAAAAGAATATGGTAGAAATATTGTTAAAGAGTTTGGTATGAAGGAAAGGTTCTTCCATATCGAATTTTTCAAATTACCTAATAATGATTATATTGCGCTAGAATATAATAATAGAATAGCGGGTGGATATACAGTTGATTTATATAATCATACTTACGAATGTGACTTATTTGAAATGTATGCTGATGTTGTAGTTGGTAATTCACCAAAAAAAGTAAAGAATAACTATAATGGTGTTGCTTTATCGAGACGTGATAAATATACTTATAAATATACTAATGAAGATATTTATAATAGATATTCTAAAGAACTTCGTTTAATTGATAGAGTACCGGAAGTATTTGCAACAGCTATGGGAGAGTGGATGTATATCTTAGTAGATGAAAATATGGAAAATATTAGCGAAATGATGACTTATATTCATGAAAAAAATGAATAGGAGAATAATTTATGAAGAAAAAAATTTTTAACGGACTTTTACAAATATTAGGAATTATGATTGTTGGGGCGATAATAGGATATTCTGTTGGTAAGATTGTAGGAGATTCCCTTTCGAAAGTGGATACACCAAATAGCATATTGTTATTAATAGCGGGTGTTTTAGCCTTCATATTGCATATCATAGTTCATGAGGCGGGACATTTATTTTTTGGATTGTTATCAGGATATAAGTTTATTAGTTTTAGGGTTTTTGACTTTAAAATTATAAAGGATGAAAATGGAAAACTTAAAATTAGATTTGAAAGACTGGCAGGAACTGGCGGTCAGTGTCTGATGAGAGCACCTGAATATGTTGAAGGGAAATTTAAGTATAAATTATACTTATTAGGTGGAGTAACGTTTAATATAGTATTTTCTGTTGTATTTTGGTTAGTTTTACCAAGTTATTATACTTTACTATTCGCCTTAATAGGATTTGTATTAGCTTTTCTAAATTTGATTCCGATGGGATTCAACGATGGAATGACGTTCTATCACGCTAGTAAAGATGAAACTACTAGATTCATATTACATTTACAATTGGAATATATATATTATCAAAGTATTGGAAAGAATTTATTAATTGAAAAACCTGAAATAGTAGAAAAAATAAATTCATTAGAAATAACTAATACTAATTATCTAACTGATGCACTAGAATTTATAAAATTAGATGGATTAGAATATTTCTTTGAGTTTGATGCTTTATACAATGAGGTAAGAAAACTATATACCGAAAGAGATGATTTGTTATCTGTTTATAAAGTTGAACTTATGGCATTGTTAGTAAAATTAATAAGTTTAGTGAATCCAGAAGATGAACTATTAGAAGAAATTATGAAGGATAAAAGTTTAAAAGTTCGACTTAAGCAAAAAAATCCTCAGACTAAAAATATCCTGGCAACATACGAATATGGTGTAAAGTTAGATGATGAGAAAGCTTTAGGTTTATTAGCCGAATCTAAAAAATTGAAAAATAAAGCACCGAATTTATATGTTCAAAATCTAGAGATGAGATACTGTGATTTTTTAGAGAATAAGATTATAAAATAAAAAGAAATATCAGTAGCTTTTTAAAAGGTTACTGATATTTCCTTTTATTTTACTTAAATATTTATTAAAATATATGATAATTTTCAAATTAAAATGTAGAAAATTAGAAAACGTTATCAAAAATAGTGAATTTCAGTTGAATTCTAATCAATCGAAAACATACGTAAACTTTATAAAGTTTATTAAGTTAGCTAATAGAGGTGTTTTGATGATTAAATTATGTTAATTTATTTTTAATAAAATAAGATTATTTCATAAATCAAACAACTATTTTATTATGAAAATGAAATTTCTTTTTAACTTAAATATACTTAAAATAGCAGTAAATCTATTGACATAGGCTTATTTAATAGGTAAAATTAATTTAAGCGATGAAAAAATCTTAAAAAATGATAATTTAAATCACGTAATTATTATAATGAAAATATTCGCGTTAACATTACTTAGATATTATATTTTTTATTGTTTAGATAAGGAGGATATAAAAAATGTACAGTAAGAATAATAAGAGAATGATTATTCAGAAGAAACAAGAAAAAATTAATTACTACGGTATAAAAAAATTCAAAGTAGGAACGGCTTCGGTATTGATAGCCGCAGGTTTTGCATTTTTAGGAACAAATGCATTTGCTAGTGATAATGCAGAAAATAGCACAGCTTTAGCAACTGATAAGCCTAGTCCAGATACAAAATTAAATACTGAGAATAATACAAGTAGTAGGTTAGTAGAAAAAGACGAGACTAAGAATTTAAAAGCAGGGAATGTAGATTCATCACAACCTAAAGTCGAGAAACAGCTTAATAAAACAGAATTAGAAAATTCAATTAATAGATTGCAGGTTGCTATAGAAAAAGCTGGAGTAAATGACAAAACAAAATCATTCATAGAAGAAGCTAAATTAGAATTAGCATCAGCACAAAATTTAGCACAAGATTCAACAGCTACTCAAGAAGAGATAAACAGAAAAGTAGTAGAACTAAAAAATAAAGCTTTCGTACTAGAAAGTATGAAGAAAGTATCTACTGAACCTAAAGAAGAAAAAGTTAATAAAAATAATGATCCACGTAATGGAAAAGCTATACCAGGAAAAGGGGAAAGTGGGTTTAGAGCAACACCTACCGGTGTAGGAGAACAAGCAGCAGAAGGTCCTACTAGTAATAATAAAAGAGGGGTAGGAGCTAACCCAGTAGATAACGTTATTTCAAGTTTGAAAAATCAATTTGGAGATATTGATTTTAATACTCAAGATGTTAAAACAAAATCCGCAACTGTTGAAAATCAATATTCAAGAAATAATGCTTCTAGTCCAAAGCCAGCTCCAGTGAAGCTTGGTAAAATTACATATAATTGGAAAGAAAAGAGAATTGAAAATGAAATTGATGGATGGAAAATAGAAGGAACAAATAATTATGTAACAGCGATTAAACCAGAAGCTCCAACAGAATTTGCAGCGGATAGACCTGCTGGATTTGATCCGAAACCATCTAAAGTTTACGATAATAATGGAAGTATTGACAGACAATATAACGATACTCCTACTCCAAATAATCCTTTAGCGCCTAATAAAGCCAATCAAAACTATGCAAATGGTGTTAACTACTCAAGTGTACCTGGTGTTCCTTTAAATAATGCAGCACATTCAGCTGTAGGGAAAGGTTATTATATTCAATTAAATAAGAAAGGTACACAAATTTCTAAAGAATTTAATGTCAATCCAAATTCTAGACTATACCTTAGTGCTTTAACAGGTGGAGCTTACGGTAATATGGGAACTGCTGGTACTGGAGAAAAAGTAGAAATTACAGTTACAGATGCAGATACAGGTGAAGTATTAACAACACTAAGAGATGCTAATAATAATAGTGAAACAACACACGTTTCAACTCCATACGGTGATGGTGGTAATGGAAATGGTTTTGGTTTTTGGAGAACTATTATTAATACTCCAAATACTACTAAAAAAATTAAGGTAACTATTAAAGCACTAGAAGATGGTCCAGCATTTAAAAAGACTTACCCAGTAAAAGGTAAAACAGAAATTGAAGATGGATACTTTGTAGGGGGAGTTAACTTAACTGTCGGTGCAGCTTTAGAAATGACAACAGACGTCGTTCGTGGTAAATCAACTTCTGAATATGGTGAAGATGTATTATATAAAGATAACGAGTCTGGTCAATTAAAAGTTACAGTTAAAAATGTTGGGGGATTACCAACTTATGGTGCATATGAATACACTATTAAAATTCCTGAAGGTGTTGAATTAAAAGATTCAATTAAAAAAGCTAATGAATGGAATTGGCCTGGTCCTTACCAAGTGGTATCATATGATGAAACAACTAGAACACTTAGATTAAAATTCAATGCGGGGGATTCTGTTCCTGCCAAAAATGGAACTCGAACATTCGGTATTGATTTCACAACAGCGAAAAACTTTAAAGGGACTGCTACTTTTAAAGTAACTGCAGAAATTAAAGAAGGATTTACAGATTTACAAGGAAACAGGGTGTTAGAAAATGGAGCTGTTGTAAATCCAAATAGTCCATATAGAAATACATTCAATGCCCTTGGAAATACAGATAAACCTGATTACTACTACAATAAAACAATTTATATTGATACTGTTAAACCTGTTGCTCCTACAGTAGAACCAGTCCATACAGATAGTATTAATGGTGAAAAAACTGATAAAAATCAAGTTAAAGAGTTGCTAGTTTCTGTTCCTACGGAAAAACAAAAAAACTTAACAGATGAAACTAGAGAAAAACAAGATATCGTTGAAAACGATAGAAATAACGGAACGAACCGTGATGCTAACACTGAGGTAGACAATATTAAAGAAGCTATTGGTGGATTAACTTCATTAAAAGTTACTTTACCGAATAGTAAAACACCAATTACTCTAACGAAGAAAGCTGATGGTTGGTATAATGGTGCAACAAAAGTCGAAGTACGTGATGGTAAATTAGTTGTTCCAGTTCCAGCAGGTACAGATTTAACGGAAGCGAATGAGACAACAAATCCGGACAAACGTATCAAAGTCACTGTGCTTGATAAAGCAGGTAACGAATCAGATCCTGCTTATGCTAATGTTCTAAACGAAGCTCCAACAGTAGCAGTTGAGAAAAGAGATTTATATGTTTATAAAACAAAAGAAGCTGATAAATGGAACAATGCTAAAGTTTTAGAAAAAGCTAAACCATCAGCAACTGATTTAGAAGATGATCGTGATGGTGTTGATTCTACTAAACCAACAATCGCAGTAAGTGATGCAGGTAACTTAGATACAACTACAGTTGGAGATTATACTGTAAAAGTACAATCAACTGATAGTGAAGGTAAGAAATCAACAGAAGCTGATGTAACGGTACACGTATTAGACTTAATCAAAGTAGATCCAACAGTAACAACTGATCCAACAAATCCAAGTACAACATCTCCAGTATCTCCAAAAACAGCAGATAAACCTGTAAAAGAAGGAGATGAAAATCTTGGTAAATATCCAGCAGGAGTTGCTCGTGAAGATTTAGTTAAAGAAGTTACACGTACAATTAAGTATCTAAAAGAAGAAGATGCAAACAAAGATGATGCAACTCCTCTATATGCTGAAAAAGTACAAAAAGTAACTTATAAACGTACAGCAACGGTTAACCCAGAAACAAAAGAGGTAACTTACTCTGATTGGGAAGTTTACAATGGAGCTGATAAATTAACAGATGCTACAGCAGATGGTACCAAAGGTAAGTACAATTCAGTTGAATCTCCAGTTATAAATAATTATTTATTAGTAGATAATGCGGATAAACTTGTACCAGAAAAAGATGCTCCTAAGCCAGCACAAAATGGAACAGTATCTCCTGAAGTGAAGAAAGTTCTTTATAAGGAGATTGGTTCGTTTGTGCCTGAGTACCCAGCAGGTAAGAAACCACAAGGAGCTCCGGATAAAATAAATTATCCAAATCATCTAACAGATCCAACAAAACCAGGGGACTTTAGCACTGTAACAATTCCTTATGTACCAGGATATGCTCCAGTATATAACGGACAAGAATTAACACCGAAAAATCCAAACGATCCAACACAAGGATACAATGTTCCGGAAGGATTTACACCAGCTGATAATTTTGGAACATCGCCAATTACGTATACTCCGTCAACTCAGAAAGCTAAAGTGGTTATTGAGAAAAAAGTAGATGGAGGAGCTAATGAGGTTGTTTCTAGCTTTGATTTAACAGGTAAATCTGGTTCAGAATTACCAGCAAGTACGGACGTTGATAACAAAATCAAAGAACTTAAAAACCAAGGTTATGAAGTAGAAAGTGATGAATATCATACTCAAGATAATCATCATCCAATTTTTGATGATAAGGAAGATGTTAACCCAACAGATGGTTCATCAGCACCTTCTCAAACATTTAAAATTGTTGTAAAACCTAGAATTGTTGAAGTTCCTTCATCAACACCTCATGAAAAAGATAGTCCAGTAGATCCAAATGGGGAAAATCCTGAGCTTAAATGGCCAGAAGGCTTAACTGAATCTGATTTGAACACAACTGCTAAACGTGTGATTTCATATGTGAAGAAAGATTCTGATACAGCACCTGAAGTAAAAGCTAAGGATGATACTGTTCAAACGGTGCCATTCACAAGAAAAGCGAGCGTTAATCTTGTTACTAAAGAAGTAACTTATACAGATTGGGAAAGCCCAAATAAAACATGGGATAAAGTCGAAGTAGATGTTCTACCTGGATATATTGCAGATAAAAAAGAAGTTCCAGCGAAAGAAGCAGTAACTCCTGCAAAAGATACAAAAGTAATTCCTGATGAAACTGATAAAGTTACTTATACGAAGATTGGAAGTTGGATTCCAGTAGATCCAGCAACAGGTAAAGATGGAGAACCAATTCCATTCCCTAATGATCCAAACGATCCAACGAAAACAGGAGAAATTACGGAAATTATTCCTCATAAAGATGGATATACTCCGAAAGATGGAAATGGAACACCATTAGAACCAGTAAATCCTGCAAATCCAGAACAAGGATATAAACCACCGAAAATTACGGATCCAAAAACAAACATCAAGATTACCTATGACAAAGATGATCAAAAAGCAAAAGTTAAATTTGTTTCAGTAGATGATAAAGGTGTTGAAACACCATTAGATGCGAAATATAATATTGATGATCTTGCTGGTAAATCAGGAGATAAAATTCCAGAAGAAAAAGTTCAAGCGCGTGTTGATGTTTTGAAATCTATGGGATATGATATTGTAGATAATCCATTTGATCAGGATCCAACGTTTGATACTAAGAAAGAAATAGATCAAGAGTTTACAATTAAAGTTAAACCACAAGTTTCAACTGCCAAACCTGTTTATGTAGTAGAAGGAGATAAACCATCTTCAGAAAAATTAAAAGATGCGGTTACTACTAAAGGAAATGAGAAAACAGTAGATGAAACTAAACTTCCTGATACAACTGATAAAGTTGGTGATGAAACGTTAACAGCTCCTGTAACAGTAACATATGGTTCAGGGGATAATAAACGTGAAGAAACTGTTAATGTACCAGTGAAAGTTGTTAAAGGATACCCACAAATCGTACCAGTAGATCCAACAACTGCTCCAAAAGCAGAAGATAGTATTGATCCAGCTGATTATCCAGAAGGTGCAAAATTCACTTATGAAAAAGATCCAGATACATCATCAATTGGAGATAAACAAGTTAAGGTTATCGTAACGGATAAAGAAGGTAACGAATTAGTAAGAGTACCAGCAACAGTACGTGTAGTTGATAGTAAACCACAATTTGTTGTTGCGGATCCTAAGAAACCACAACCTGATGTTAAATCAAGCATTACCCCAGAAGAATATCCAGAAGGAACTAAATTTAAATATAAAGAACCAGTTGATACAACGACATCAGGTGAAAAAGATGTAGTCGTTGTAGCTGAATTAGATGGAAAAACAATTGTAGAAGTACCAGCTAAAGTAATGGTAGTAGATCCTAAGACACAATATGTGTTTGAAGATCCTGCTAAACCACAACCATCAGCTGATGAAAGTATTGATCCTGAACAATACCCAGAAGGTACTAAATTCACTTATAAAGATGGTGATGTAGACACAACAACACCTGGAGACAAGAAAGTAACAGTAGTAGCTAAAGATGGTGAAGATAAACTTGTAGAAGTACCTGCAGTTGTTAAAGTATTACCATTAGTGAAACCAGAAGGGTTAACAGTTCTTAAAGGAAGCGAAAACTTAGAAGCTGCAGTTAAAGCTAAAGCCGAAGAAGTAGTAGCTGCATTACCAAAAGATAAACTTCCAGAAGGTGTAACTGTAAAAGTTAAAGAAGTGAAAGCAGGAACTACACCAACAACAGCTGAAGTAACTGAAACAGGAAAACCAAAACCAGCAACAGTTGTTATTGAATATACTGATGATAAAGGAAATGTTGTTGGAACTAAAGAAGTAGAAGTACCAGTAACAGTAGTAGGTTCAACACCTAAACCAGTAGTACTATTCGAAGGTGAAAAACCAACAAAAGCTAAAGATGCAGTAACACCAGGACAAGGTGGAACAGTTGGAGAACCAACAACATTACCAGAAACAGCTGGAAAAGCAGGAGCTACAGATGTAACAGTAGAAGTACCAGTAACTTACCCAGGAATTAAAGACCCTGAGAAAGTAACAGTACCAGTAACAGTATTACCAGTAGCTAAAGGTGAAGTAACAGTAGCTAAGAATACAACTCCAGACAAACTGAAAGAATTAGCAAAAGCAAAAGCTGAAGAAGCAGTTCAAGCAAAAGACTTTACAGATAAATTACCAAAAGGTGCAACAGTAACTGTAGGTGATGTAACAAAAGCTATAGAAGACACAGTAACTGCTAAAAAAGGAACTGGAGTAACGACAGTAGAAGTACCAGTAACATACACAGTTGATGGAAAAGACTACACAACTACAATCCCTGTAACAGTAAATGTTAAAGGTTCAGATGTTAAACCTGTATACGTTGTAGAAGGTGACCAACCAAAAGCTGAAGATGTAAACAAAGCAATCATCCCTGATACAGATGGAACTAAAACACCTGTAACTGATGAAGACATCAACAAAGCTATCCCAACAACAGAAGGTAAAGTTGGAGATAAAGATGTTAAAGTTACTACAAAAGTAACATATCCTAACAATGTTGAAGAACCAGTAACAGTACCAGTAACAGTATTACCAAAAGTTAAACCAGAAGGTGTAGTAGTACCGAAAAATAGTGATAAAACTGAATTAGCAAAAGTTGTTAAAGAAAAAGCAGAAGAAGCAGCTAAAAAACTTGAAGGTCTTCCAGAAGGTGTAACAGTTACAGTAACAAATGTTGAAACAACTCCTGGAACAGATAAAACAGGTGAACAAAAACCAGCAAAAGTACAAGTTAAATACACAGATAAAGATGGAAATGAAATTACTAAAGTAATTGAAGTGCCAGTCAATGTTGTAGAAGCTGTACCTACACCAGTCGAAACGCCAGTAACGAATACACCTTTAGCAAAAGAAGATATTGCTAAATATGTTAAAGTGCCAGAAGGTGGAAAAGTTACAAATGTAGAAAACTTACCAGACTTAACAACACCAGGTAAGAAAGCTCCAGTAAAAGTTACTGTAACATTACCAAATGGAAAAACAATTACAGTAGAAGTACCGGTAAATGTAACACCAGTTAAGGAAATCGAAACACCGGTAACTAATACACCATTAACACCAGAAGATTACACTAAAGGTATTAAGATTCCAGAAGGTGGAAAAGTAACGAATGTAGAAAACATTCCAGACTTAACAACACCAGGTAAGAAAGACCCAGTTAAAGTAACTGTAGAATTACCAAATGGAAAAGTAATTACAGTAGAAGTACCGGTAAATGTAACACCAGTTAAGGAAATCGAAACACCGGTAACGAAAACACCATTAACACCAGAAGATTACACTAAAGGTATTAAGATTCCAGAAGGTGGAAAAGTAACGAATGTAGAAAACATTCCAGACTTAACAACACCAGGTAAGAAAGACCCAGTTAAAGTAACTGTAGAATTACCAAATGGAAAAGTAATCACAGTAGAAGTACCGGTAACAGTAACACCAATTAAAGAAATTGTTAAGAATGTTGGAGACCCAATAACTAATGAAGACGTTGAGAAAAATGTTAAGATTCCAGAAGGTGGAAAAATTGTTTCTATCGGAGACAAACCAGGAACAGACACACCAGGTGTTAAACCAGTGGTTCCAGTAGTAATTGAATTACCAAATGGAAAACAAATTACAATAGAAGTACCAGTAATTGTTAAACCTAAAGTTACTCCAGTAGTAGTAACAGTAGGGACTCCAGTAACTGCAGAAGATGTTAAGAAACATGTAGACCTTCCAAAAGGATGGAAAGTTACTAAAGTTGGAGAAATCCCAACAACTGCAACACCAGGTGAAAAAACATCTGTAACTGTAGAAGTAGAATTACCAGATGGACGTAAAATTACAGTAGAAGTACCAGTAATTGTTACACCAAAAGTAAGTACAATTATCGTTCCTCAAGGAACACCTATTACTAAAGATGATGTTAAGAATCACATCGACTTACCAAAAGAACCAGGATGGGAAATTGTTGAAATCGGTGAAATTCCATCAACAATTCCAGCAGGAGTTAAACCAAGTGTTAAAGTTAAGGTTAAATTACCAAATGGAAAAGTAATTGAGTTAGAAGTACCTGTTATTTCAACACCAAAAGTAACACCAATCGAAGTAGAAGTAGGAACACCTATTACTAAAGATGATGTTAAGAAACACATTGAACTTCCTAAAGAGCCAGGATGGGAAATAGTTGAAGTAGGAGAAATCCCAACAACAGAAACACCAGGACAAAAAACAGCTGTTAAAGTTAAGGTTAAACTACCAACAGGTGAGATCGTTGAGTTAGAAGTACCGGTAACAGTAACACCAAAAGCGACACCAGCTCCAAGACCAACAGTAAAAACAACTCCAATAGTTGTAGAAGTAGGAACTCCAATTACTAAAGAGGATGTTATTAAACATGTTGAATTACCAAAAGGTGCTGAAATCGTAGAAGTTGGAGAAATCCCAACAACAGAAACAGCAGGACAAAAACCAAGTGTTAAAGTTAAAGTTAAATTACCAACAGGAGAAATTGTTGAAGTAGAAGTACCAGTAACAGTAACTCCTAAGAAAGAAACTCCAGCACCACGTCCTGAAAAACCGTCAACACCAGAAGTACCAGCTACTCCAGAAGCACCAAAAGCTCCTGTAGCTAAAACAGGAGAAAAAGTATTACCTAATACAGGTATAGCTGATGAAAACTCTGCATTAGCAGGATTAGGATTAGCAATTTTAGGATTAGTTGGACTAAGAAGAAGACGTAAACAAAAATAATAATAAAAAGAGAAGCGATTTGCTTCTCTTTTTATATATATTGAGATTGATAATGAAATGTCAAGAGAAGAAAGAGTTTAGAAGGAAATAAAAAAAAGAATCTAAACTAGTGTTAATGTTTAGATTCTTTTTTATGTTTATTTAGGTTTTTTCGAAATTAATGCTGAAAAGTCTAAATCATCGTATTTACTTTTATTTAGACCTGTTAAAGAATCGAAATCTGTATCAGGAAATAGTGGATCAAAATCGTCGAATTCAATATTAGAGATGTTAATGTTTGAGGGGTTGTCAAAAGTAAATTTGTTTGAATTAATTGTTTCAAAATAGGTATTATTATCCGCAATATTAAAAAATTTGTTAAGTTCTATCTGGTCACTATAACTTGGAGTTGTATGATTATCATCATAATTATACTCGATGGAAATTTCTCCAAAATTTTCGTTAGCTGATTCTTGCGGATTATAAAATAACACACCGTATTCTTCTAAGAGTTCCTCTTTTGAATAATTTTTTAAAGGATCTTCTATAGGTGAAATTGTACTTTCATATATTTTTTTGACAAGATTTTCATCTGTTTGAATTTTATTGTCTTCAATCTTCCAAGTTGAAATAAGTCTATGTATTATATCTAATTGTTCATCTGAAAGTAGATGAAGTTTTGATTTAATTTCATTTAGTTTTTCCATAACTTTATACTGCTTCTTTGTTTTCTTTTAAATATTCTATGTAGTCATTTCCCCAAATTTCTAATTCATTTAGTACTGATTGGAATTTTTTTCCGATATCAGTTAAGCTGTACTCAACTTTTGGTGGAATTTGAGCATAAACCTTACGATTTATTAATCTATCTTGTTCTAATTGCTTTAATTGTTTTGTTAATGTAGCTTGGGTAATTGTTCCTAGTGATCTTTGTAACTCATTAAATCTAACACTTTTATCCTCCAGTAGATGAAGAATTAATATTGTCCATTTTCCAGACAATATTTTTTGAGTTGTAAAAAAGGGGCAATTTCCAAAAGGTTCTTGTTGTTCCATAAAAAATCTCCTTAAAATTTCGTTGGTATTATACAATTCTATCTTAAAAGATACTTACTATTCTAAAAAAACGTACTTGATAAAATTTTGGTAAATATTATAATTATATATATAACAATTATAAAGCAAATAATAAAGTTTGGCAATAGCTAAAAAACGGAGGACATAACAATGACAGAAGCAAAAAATTTATATCAAAACAGAAGAAGTGTTTATGCACTAGGTAAAAATTTACCAATTTCAGAACAAGATGCATTAGAAATTATCGATAATGCAGTTAAATACTCACCAAGTGCTTTTAACTCACAAACTGCACACGCAGTAGTTTTACTAGGTGAAAATCACCAAAAATTATGGGATATTACATTTGATGAATTAGAAAAATTCTTACCAAATGAAGAAGCTAAAGCGGCTACAAAAGGTAAAATCGATAGTTTTGCTGCAGCATATGGAACAATTTTATTCTTCGAAGATCACGATGTAGTAAAAGGTCTTCAAGAACAATTTCCATCATATGCTGATAACTTCCCAATTTGGTCAGAACAATCAACAGGAATTGCATCATTTGCAGTTTGGAATGCATTAGCAGAGGCTGGAGTTGGAGCTAACATTCAACACTATAACCCAGTAATTGATGAAAAAGTTGCTGCTGAATGGAATATTCCTGCAAACTTAGTACTACGTGCTCAAATGCCATTTGGTGAAAAATTACAAGAAGCTGCACCAATTGAAAGAACTTCAAGAGTAAGAGTAGTAAAATAGGATTTGATTTAACGACGGATTAAATGAGTAATAATAACGCTGAGATAGTGATATCTTGGCGTTATTTTATGATTTTATTAGAAATGATTACTAAACGAATGATTTATGTAGGGAAAGACGCTTGATTTTGTGATAAATGATTATTTCTATAAATATTATTTGTACCTTTAGTTGTTGGAATATACTGGTAAATATGATATTATAGTAGTTGGTATATAAATAAAGATTTAGAAGGTTTAATAATGTTAAAAATAGTAATAAAAGATTTAGAAGATACTAAACGTTTAGCAAAAATAGTTAGTGAAGGTATAGAAGATAGATTAGTACTTTTGTTAAATGGAGATTTAGCAGCAGGGAAAACAACTTTTACTAAGTATTTAGCAGAATATTTAGGGGTTAAGAGTGTGGTTAACTCACCAACTTTTAATATTATGAAAGAATATAAGTATCCTAATGGAAAGTTATATCACATTGATGCTTATCGTTTAGAAGATAGTGATGAAGATTTAGGATTTGAAGATATTTTCTTTGAAGATAATGTTAGTGTTATTGAGTGGGGAGAGTTTATTGAAGACTTTTTACCAAAAGAAAGATTAATTTTTAATATTCGATTAGTAGATGACCATAGAGAAGTTGAAATTATTTCTAATGGTGAATATGAGAAAATAGAAGAAAGGATATGTGAAAATTGGTAAGTTTAATTGTAGAAGCTTCGAATGGTGTGTGTTCAATTGCATGTTTTGAAGAAAAAAATATTCTAGCCGAAAAAAACTTTGTATGTAGTAATAACTTGTCCTCGGTTATTTTAGAAGAAATAGAAAAATGCTTAAAAGAAGCAAATAAGAAAAAAACTGATTTAACAGAAATAATATCTAGTGAGGGACCAGGTTCATATACAGCTATCCGTGTAGTTGCAGCAGTATGTAAAACACTAGCTTATACACTTAAGATTAAATTGAAAAAAGTTTCTTCTTTAAAATTACAGGCGTTATTGGAGTTTGATAGTAATAAGCTACTTGTACCTTTTATTGATGCACGACGTGGTAATGTTTTTGGTGCAGTATATGAAAATATTGGGGGAAACTTAATAGAAACATTAGAAGAAGGGTATTACTCACTTGAAGAAATCAATGATTTCCTTGTTTCTCAGAACAAAGAATATGTATACATCAGTAAAGATATAGAAAAGTTAAATGAACTCCTTCTTGATGGATTAAAAAATAATGAAATGGTTCGAGCAGCTAATGTTGTAAAAATATACGATTCATTAGAAGAAGTGGATTGTTATAATATGAAACCACAATATTTAAGAAAAACTGAAGCAGAAAGGGAACTTGAGAATGATAAAAGTAAATAAGGTAGATGTTAATGATTTAGATGTATTATCAAGAATTGATATAGATAATTTTGAAGATGCGTGGACAAAAGAGATGTTTAAATCTGAGTTAGAACACGCTAATGCAGAATATTATGGATTATTTAACGATGATGAAATTATTGGTTTTTGTGGTGGTTGGCTAGTTGCTGATGAATATCAAGTTAACAAAATAGTTATCGATAAACCGCACCAAAATAAAAAACTAGGTCAAATTTTCTTCACTTACGTTATGCAACTTTTAAAATTAAAAGGTGTAAAAAAAGCGATTGTAGAAGTTCGCGTAAGTAATATGCCGGCGATAACTGTCTATGAGAAAGCAGGATTTAGTACTATAGATATAAGAAAGAATTATTACAAAAATAATGGCGAAAATGCTTATGTAATGATAAGGGATTTTAGCAATGAACGAATTTAAGAATTTAGATAATATAAACATATTAGCTATAGAAACAAGTTGTGATGAAACTAGTGTAGCTGTAGTTAAAAATGGTAAAGAAGTACTATCGAATATTGTAAGTAGTCAAATTGAAACACATAAGCAATTTGGCGGGGTAGTACCTGAAATAGCGAGTAGACAACATATAGAAGTAGTGATGCAGATTGTTGAAGAAGCGCTAGAAGGAGCAAAAACAGCATTAGATGAAATAGATGCAATTTGTGTAACACAAGGACCGGGATTAATAGGTTCATTACTAGTTGGTGTTAATGTGGCGAAAACATTAAGTTATGCTTTAGATAAACTTCTAATTGCAGCACATCATATTGCAGGTCATATCTATGCTAGTAATATTGATAATGATATAGTATACCCATCACTAGCACTTGTAGTTAGTGGAGGACACACTGAACTTGTATATTTAAAAGATGAACTTGATTTTGAAATAATCGGTTCTACTCATGATGATGCTGTAGGTGAAGCTTACGATAAGGTAGCTAGACAGTTAAATCTTGAGTACCCTGGGGGTCCTAAAGTAGATAAACTAGCAAAATTAGGTGAAGATAAGTATAAATTCCCTCGTGCGATGATTGATAGTGACGATTATAACTTTAGTTTTTCAGGTATGAAGTCAGCAGTGATTAACTTTGTACATAATGCAAAACAACGTGGTGAAGAGATCGTACCTGAAGATTTAGCATGCAGCTTCCAAACAGCGGTAGTAGAAGTTTTAATTGCAAAAACTAAGAAATCTATTGTGAATCTAGGTGTTAAGCAGTTGATTTTAGCAGGTGGTGTTGCAGGTAATAGTGAACTGCGTAAGCAAGTCTTAGAACTAGAACAACAATTAGGAGTAGAAGTACTTATTCCAAAAATGAGTTATTGTAGTGATAATGCTGCGATGATGGGAGCTGTAGGATACTATTATTATAAAAATAATATATTCGCTAATCCATTAACGCTAAATGCGAAGTCAACATTAGACTTAGAAGAAGTTAGAGGATAAACATTAGAAGGGAACTGACTCGTCAAAATTGATTTTTTAAAATTATGATTTTTGAGTCACGCTCTTTTTATAAATGTTTTGGTGTAATTATGAAAAAACAACTTGATGAATTATTAGATACTAATTTACAACAAATAAATCATATTTCTGAAAATAAGCATTTTATAGGATTTTCTAAAAGATTAGGACAACGAGTATTCGTTAAAATTTTTAAAGATCCATTAAAATATAAACTAGAGTATAAAGTTTTAAGAAATAAAGGTAATTTTTTATTAGATTTTTCTGAGTATTCTGCACTAGTATTGAAATATGAAGACTTTACTCCACTAAATAAGGAAAACATAAATGATGAAGATATAATAAAAATTGCAGTGTTAATATCTGATTTTTATAGAGGAAATTGTCTCTCAATTGAAAATGACAAAGAAATTTCATTGGAAAAAGTTCTAGAAAAAAATGTATATAGATTAGCTTCTAGAAAAGAGTATACTAAAATAAGTAAGCTTCATTCTAGATTTTTAAAAAATATTAGTAAATTAGAAGAAGAGTATGAAAAAACACTAGTTTTAATTCATGGAGATTTCGGTCTTAGAAATATTATGAGAAAAGACGATAATCTAGTATTAATAGATTTCGAAAGAGTTAAATATGCTAGTTATTATTTAGATTTTATTAAATATTTCTATCAAGATTTAGATAATGATAAATTTAAAAAAGATCTATTTTTAAAACATTATTATAAACATTCAAATGAGGAAGTTCTTTCTGAGGAACTAGAGTACTGCATGATTTTCATATCGGCATTAGGTATTTTAAACTACACCCTACGTGTTAAAGATAAAGAATTTGAGAAGTTAGGATTAAAGATGTTAGAAGATGTTGTAAATTATTACATTTAAATAACTATTAAGGAATAGGAGAGTTGAAGAGTGAATAATATTAGTGAAAAAAAGTTAGGAGAAAGTCATAGACAAGCATTACTTTTAGTCGATAAGTTGAAAGAAAACGTTAATGATTTAAAAAGTATGCGAGAACTGTCAAAACTAGTTTCTAAGGATTCAGAAATGAATGATGAGTTTTGGACAGAAATATGTAATATAGATTTTACAAAAATTGAATTTTTCCCTGTAAGATCTTTGTTGGCTGGTATATTAAAAAATAAACAAGATAATTCAAATATTTCAAATATATATAATTATTTAGTAGTAGAAAATACAGAATATCTTAATAAATACGGGCAGAGTGCTTCTAAAAATTCACCAGCAATGATGGTGATATATTTTGCAGGTTTCTTGGGAGCCGGATTGTTTGTAATCGTTAATTTTATAATGTTAATGTTAGCTCGTGGAAATTTTGAAGAGGTTCTTTTTAATTTAATAGCAGGAACGTTTTTAAATGCCCTTGTTCTTGAAGTAATTGATAGACAGTACATCTGGGAATGGGAAGTACCATATTTTGAAAACAGTAAATTCCTAGCGTATGTTTGGACATATATTCCGATTATAATAATGTACATATATATGAATATTTCTACATTTATTACACAAGGGTCTAACTACAATATTAGTAATGAAATTAAACTTACTATAGGTACTTATATTTTTATTTTAATTATTGTTAATGGCTTATTCAAATTAAAAAATTCTGCGGATTTTATGTATACAGTATATACAATAATCTTTAAAATAATAGCTTTCATGAGTTTTATTTGTATCATACCTGCTTACTTTTTCGGAAAACTACCAATTGATTGGATGTATATTCTGGTAACTGTTCTGATTGTTAGTAGTGTTAGAGTATTAAAGAAAGTTAGTGCTATAAGATCTGCAAAACTTCTATTTTATCCAATGACATTTTGTTACTTAGTATACACTCAACCACGAGTGGTTAATACTCCTATTTTAGAGGAACAAAATATATTGTTGTATGTTTCAGGAGTATTAGCAATATTAATAATAGTCATAAGTAAACTTAGAGAAAAAACTAAATAAAATTAATATTAGTCCCTTTCTATATTGATAAGAAAGGGATTAATAATTTTATATCCAATATATTTATATATCATAAAGTGGTATTGATTTTATTTGACTATTATTTGTGTTAAAATATAATATGATTAATAATAGGAGGCGATGATATGGCGAATATTTATTTAGATTACGCAGCAACATCAAGAAAACATTTTGATATCATAGAAAAGAATATGAATATACTAAAAGAAGTTTATGCTAATCCAAGTAGTGGCCATACTCTAGGAAAGAAAAATAATAGGCTAGTTCGTGAAGGTCGTGAAAAAATAGCTAATACTCTAAACGCAAGTAGTAATGAAATAATTTTTAATTCAGGTGGTACTGAAAGTAATAATACAGTATTTAATCATGTATTAACTAGATTTGAAACTGGAGAAATAATAATTTCATCTATAGAACATCCATCAGTTAGAGCTAGTGCTAAGAGACTTGAAAGGTTTGGATTTAAGGTTCATGAATTATCAGTAGATGAAAGTGGAGCTATATCGCTAGATGAATTGAAAGAGAAGATTAATTCTAAGACAGTATTGATTTCAATTATGTTAGCAAATAATGAAACAGGGGTACTAAATCCTATAAAAGAGGTTTCAGAACTTATTGCGGATAAAAATATACTATTGCATAGCGATATTGTTCAAGCATTAGGTAAAGTTGAAATTGATGTGAAAGAATTAGGATTAGATTTTGCTTCAGCATCAGCTCATAAAATTGGTTCGCTTAATAATTTTGGATTTTTATACGCAAAAGATGGAGATGTTGAACCATTACTTTTAGGTGGAGGTCAGGAAAATGGTCTTCGTTCTGGAACAACAGATTTATTAGGGATACTAGTTCTTAATGACTGTTTATCAGAGACATTAAATTCAATTCCAGCTCTTAGAGAATTGAAACATTACTTTATTTCTGAACTTGAGAAAAATGAAGTTGAGTTTGAAGTAAACGGATCTATAGAGAATTCATTGCCGAATATATTGAATATTTATTTTAAAAATATTGAAGCACAACGACTTATTACGTATCTAGATGCTCGTGATGTTTATATTTCTGGCGGATCTGCTTGTAGTTCAGGAAATATTAAAGGAAGTCGTATAATAACAGAGATGTATAATATTGAACGTGCTGCACATTCTGTAAGAATGAGTGTTGGCTTTGATACAAGCAAAGAATTAATTGATGAAGTTGTAGAAAAGATTGCAACTTTAGAGAAAAGAATTAAAGAAAGGAATTAATAATGAATAGCAACAAAAAAGTAGTAGTTGGAATGAGTGGTGGAGTTGATTCATCGGTCACAGCATATCTTCTAAAACAACAAGGATATGATGTTATCGGTGTTTTCATGAAAAACTGGGAAGAAAAAGATGACAGAGGCGTTTGTCTTGCAGAAAAAGATTATGAAGATGTAATTAAAGTATGCGAACAATTAGATATTCCGTATTACTCTATAAACTTTGAAAAAGAATACTGGGATAAAGTATTCACTTACTTCTTAGATGAATACAAAAAAGGTCGTACACCTAACCCAGATATTATGTGTAATAAAGAAATTAAATTTAAAGTTTTCTTAGAATATGCAGAAGATTTAGGAGCTGACTATGTAGCAACAGGGCATTATGCACGAGTTAAAGATGTTGATGGAGAACGTTTAATGTTACGTGGTGTTGATAATAATAAAGATCAAACGTATTTCTTATCTCAATTAAAACAACATCAAATCAAAAATATCCTATTCCCTGTAGGAGAACTTGAGAAAAAAGATGTTCGTAAGATTGCAGAAGAAGCAGGTCTTGCTACAGCGAAGAAAAAAGACTCAACAGGTATTTGTTTTATCGGTGAGAAAAACTTTAGAGAATTTTTATCTCAATACCTACCAGCTCAAGGTGGTAAAATGGTAGACTTAGATGGAAATGTACGTGGAGAACACATCGGTTTAATGCACTATACAATCGGTCAACGTCACGGACTAGGTATTGGTGGAACTAAAGATACAGAAGGAGAAGCATGGTTTGCATGTGGTAAAGACCTTGAAAATAATGTATTGTATGTTTGCCAAGGATTCCACAATGAAAAACTATATTCAGATAGTTTACTAGCAAGTTCACTATCATTTACAACGAAAAATCCACAACCTAATAAATTCACATGTACTGCAAAATTCAGATATCGTCAACCAGATACTGAAGTAGAAGTAGAAGTATTAGAAGATAACAAAGTAAAAGTTGTTTATAAAGAACCGGTACGTGCGGTTACTCCAGGACAAGCGGTTGTTTTCTATGATGGAGATGTTTGTCTAGGTGGAGCAATTATCGACGAAGTATATAAAGATGGGAAAAAACTTCAACTGTAATATTTAATAAAATCCTAAAAGTTAGAGAAAAACTCTAATTTTTAGGATTTTTAGTTTTTATTTCTAAGTTATAAGACTATAGTATATATTGAGCTAGTAATGTATCAAATCTACGAATATCGATATCTTTTTTTAGATTAATTTTTATTTTACCAACTTTAGTCCAAAGTTCTACTTCAGCATTCAAGTCAAAGATTTTACCCGCATTTTCAGTTGACCACATTAGTATTGAAGAGTACGGTAGTGAATAGATTTCTACTTTTTTCCCTGTAATTCCTTGTGCATCTTTTACTATAAGTCTTTTGTCAGTAAACACAGCAACATCTCTTATTGTTGCAAAAGCTGCGACAGGCTGTTCGCCGTTTATCAATAAGTTTGCAATATCTTGAGGGATAGCAACTTCTCTAAAAAATGTCCAGTTTAATAAATTCATTTCGTTAGCCATAATGTTTCTCCTTATTTTAAAAAATTAATTATTTGATTGAATTTTGTGATTTTTTATCAGTATAACATAAAATATATGAATTATAAATAATGTACTATAATTATGTTTTCAGTACTAATATAATAGATTTAATGATATAATATAGGTACTAGGGGGAGAGACATATGAATATTAAAAAGGAAGATGTCGTATTATTTTTTAGACAAAATGTTAAGTCTATTATTTTGGCATTTGTGTGTAGTCTTGTTTTAATAATCGGTGGTTTATTTTATTTTAATAAAAATAAGACAGAAGATTATAGTGGTGTTAGTTTTTCTAATATTAGTAATGAGACTAATAATAAGGATGAAAAAGCTGAAAATAGACACGATGAAAAGATTTTTGTTGATGTGAAAGGTGCAGTAAAACATCCTGGGGTATTTGAAACGACAAAAGATAAAAGGGTAAAAGATTTAATAGAAGAAGCCGGTGGACTTTTGGATGATGCTGATACTTCTACTTTGAATTTGAGTCAAAAAGTAAAAGATCAGATGGTTATTTATGTCCTTAAGCATGGTGAAAAGCCGAAACAAATATCTGATGGTGGTAGTAGTTCATCTAATACAGATGTGATTAATATTAATACTGCTAATAAAGAGCGACTTATGAAAATTTCAGGAGTTGGAAAAACGAAGGCTGAGGCAATAATTTCATATAGAGAAAAAAATGGGGATTTTAAAAAGAAAGAAGATATTACAAAAGTACATGGTATAGGTAAAGCTACTTTTGAGAAAATTAAAGATAAAATAGAGGTATAGTTATGCAGAGAATTAGTTGGGATGAGTACTTTATGGCTCAAAGCCATCTATTATCACTTAGATCGACTTGTAGCAGATTATCTGTTGGAGCGACGATAGTTAAAGATAAGAGAATAGTTTCTGGTGGTTATAATGGTTCAATTAAAGGGGATGAACATTGTATAGATGTTGGTTGTAAAGTAGTAGAAGGGCATTGTGTAAGAACAATTCACGCTGAGATAAATGCTATTTTACAATGTTCTAAGTTCGGTGTTGGAACTGAGGGTGCAACTATCTATGTTACACACTTCCCATGTTTGAATTGTACAAAATCTATAATTCAAGCAGGGATAAAAGAAATTTGCTATGCAAATGATTATAGAAATAATGAATATGCTCGAGAGTTATTAGAAAAATCAGGAGTTGTCGTAAGAAAAGTAGATTACGACGTAAATAATGTAGTAGAAAGGTTACTAAATAAATAGTAATGATATACTTACAACTTTCTTTACTAGCATTAGGGGCGATATTATTAAATTATAATGTAATAATATCTATGCTATGTATTGTTATTTTTCTACTGATAACTTGGAAAAATAAAAATCTTAATGCTAGGAAAACTATTATCTGTGTAATAGTCTTCTTAGCTTTTTTTATTCGGGGAGCATATGAACAAAAGAATAACATTACGCATCTAGGTAATGGTGAAAATAAAAATTTAGAACTAGTAGTTTCTGATAGATTTGATGTTAATGGAGCCTATGTGTCTTCTATTGGCTATCTTTCAGATGAGAAGGTGCTAGTGAGTTATATAGTCAAGAGTGAAGAAGAAAAGAAATTTTTTAAAGAAAAATTTTGGGGTGGGAAATTATTAGTAAATGCTAATATAGAAGATATTTCAGAAAAGACTAATTTTTATTCATTTGATTATAAAAAATATAATGAGAATAGAGGAATCTTTAAAAGATTAACTATTAATGAAGTTCAAGCGGTTAAAAATATAGATTCTGTATACTTTAAATTTATAACTTTTAGGAATAAATTGAGTTTGAAAATTAATAAAGAACTAACCTTTGATAAAAGTGGTTATTTTCAGGCTTTAATTTTCGGAGATAAAGGATATTTATTAAAAGATGACATAAATTCTTTTAAAAATTTAGGAACAAGTCATTTATTAGCTATCTCAGGATTACACATAGGTGTACTTATTTCTCTAATATACTTTATCTTATTAAAATTTAGAGTAAGTATTGAATATATTGAGAAAATTATCTTGATAATAGTTCCATTGTATATGTTGCTTAGTGGAGCTAGCGCTTCTGTTCTTAGGGCAGGTTTTATGATTATATTTTATATCTTGCTTAGAAGAAAAAATATAGATAAGTTGGGCAGTTTGTTATTTACTTTTCTAATATTAATAATGTATAATCCGTTACTTATTTTTAATATCGGTTTCCAATTATCATTTTTAATTACATTTAGTCTACTGATGTCCGAAAGTTATATTAAAAAATCTAAGAATAAATTCCATAGTGCGCTTAGAATCAGTGTAATTTCTACATTAGCAAGTATTCCGATATTAATGTATAATTTTTATAATATTGTTTATATTTCTGTATTTAGTAATATTATCTTAGTACCAATTTTTAGTGTTGTGATTTTTCCTTTAGTTATTTTTAGCTATCTTGTATTCCTAATAAATGCCCAAGTTTTTAATATTATTTGTAGACCAATATTAAATATTGCTTTCAAAGTATTCGATAAAATTCAGGAGTTGTTTTTAATTGCTCAACCTATTCGCATAGGTAAGTTAAACATATTTTTTATAATAGTTATATTTATTGTTGTTTTATCAATATTGATAAATTTGAATAAATTCAAATATATGAATGCTGTTTATGGAGTTCTTGTGGTAATTTTAATTTGTTTAGGGGCAACATATACGCCTAAATCATATATCGAAGATGTAAAAATAGGGAAAGAGAGTGTTTTATATATTAGAGAAAATAAGAATAATCTATTAATAAATACATCTAATAATATTCAAAATTTTTATACAGATTACAGAAAAAATGATAAGGATTATGATATAATAAATCAGTACGATTTGCTTTTTAATTATGAAGGAAAATATAAATTTGATTATTTACTTTTGACTTCTGCGAAAAAGAACAAGAGTGGATATTCTCTAGATCTTATAGCAAAAGGCCTGGTTGGAAAAGTTGTTGTAATAGATAGTTTAGAAAAAAAATTACAAGAAATAAAGAATATGGCGCAGTATAAAAAAATTGATTATATTGTTCTTAAAGAGGATATAGAGATGAAGTTTGGAAAGAGTTCTATTTATTATCATAATAAAAAAGTTAGAGTAAAGAATAAGAATTCTGAATTTGAAATTGAGGTAGATAATTAATGAAAAATGTCTATGTAATATATGGTGAAAATTTTGAAGCCATTAATGATTATGAAAAGAGTATAGCTAAAAAGTATTTAAAAGACTTGGATGAATTTAACTATATAAAAATAAATATGCATGAAAATACATTGGAGTCATTAGTGTATGAATGTAGAAGCAGTGGTTTATTTGGGAATGAAAAAGTAGTAGTTGCAGAAAACTGTAATTTCCTACTTGCTAAACCTAAGAAGATTAAAGTAGAGCACAATGTGGATACATTAATAAGTTATTTGGATAATATTAGTGAAGAAGTCGTATTGATTTTAAAGATTTCTGAAAAGATTGATAGTAGAAAAAAACTTATAAAGAAAATTAAAGAAGTAGGAGAAGTTAAGGAATTTTCAAATTTCGATGAAAAGGAAATAGCTAGCTATATAGTGAAAACAGTTGCTGAAGCTAATTTGAAAATTTCAAGAGATGATGCAGAATTTCTTGTGAATTATACACGATTAGATTTTGCTAATATAAAAAAAGAATTAGAAAAACTACTTCTTTATTGTGAAGAGAAGAAAGTAATTGCTAGAGAAGATATCGAATTACTAGCAACAAGGAGTTTAGAATACGATGTGTTTAGTTTAACTAACGAGTTGTTCGGAAAAAATTATTCTAAACTAAGAGTAGTCTACAATTCTTTAGTGTTAAAAAAAGAGGAACCGATTTTCTTATTATCACTTATTAGTGGACAATTAAGAATATACTATAAAGTAAAGGTTCTACTAAATGAACACTATTCACAAAAAGATATAGCTAGAGAATTAGGAGTTCATCCATATAGAGTACAACTTGCTGCACAAGGTATTAGAAATTATAGTGTGGACAAGATTATGAAGACACTAATTTTAGCTGCTGATTATGATAAGTTATTGAAATCATCATATATGGATAAATATTTGATTTTAGATTTGTTTATTAATAAATTAATTGAGGAGCTAAAATAATATTGTGTTTTTGTACTTTTCTCATTATTACAAAAGAAGAAAAATTATAAATTATAAGAACTAGTGATTGAAGTGGACTTAATATGATCGAGTGTTTCTTTTTGTTATAAATAGTGTGTTTTATCTAACTAGTGAATTTATCAATAATATTAGTACTGGTATTTCTTTTATCCAAGAATGATTGTATGTATTATAAATATTTCGGATAATTGTTGCTGGTGTTATACTTTTTAAAAAGGAATATTAATAAAGAAAATGATTGTTTGAAAAAATCTCAAACAATCATTTTGCGTTAATTCAATGAATTTTAATACATTCTCTTGAAATAGTTCTAAAAAAACAAAAAATTCAGACAAATCAGTTTATTATATGTAAATATAATGTTATAATAGTAATGTTGAAAAGAAATTAATAAAATGAGGTATTGTTTAATGATGAAAATTGAAACTAAATTAGCTCAATTAGGAAATAGAAAAGATAAAGTAACCGGTGCTATTGTAACTCCGATATACTTATCTACCGCATATGCGCATCCTGGACTAGGAGAGAGTACAGGTTATGATTACACAAGAACAAAAAATCCTACTCGTACAATTTTAGAAGAAGGATTGTGCGAACTTGAAGAAGGGTGTCGTGCGATAGTAACGAGTTCAGGTATGAGTGCAATTCAATTAGTCTTTGAATTATTTGAATTAAATAGTGAATTTCTTGTTTCTAGAGATTTATACGGTGGAAGTTTTAGATATTTTGATGAACTTGAACGTAAAGGTGCACAGAAGTTTGTCTATTTTACAGATGAAGAAGATCTTGAAGTGAAAATTACAGAAAATACAAAGGCTGTATTTATAGAAACACCAACTAATCCATTGATGCAAGAAGTTGATATTGAAAAAATTGCTAAGATTGCTAAAGAAAAAAATGCTTTATTAATAGTAGATAATACTTTATTAACACCATTAAGACAGAAACCATTAACTATAGGGGCAGATATTGTTGTTCATTCGGCTACAAAATATTTAACAGGACATAACGATATTTTAGCTGGAGCTGTAATTACTAATAATGAAGAAGTTGGAGAAAGATTAGCATGGATTTCTAATACAACAGGGGCTGTATTGTCATCGTTTGATAGTTGGTTGTTCATTAGAAGTTTAAAAACTTTGCCATTACGATTTAATCAACAAGAAAAAAATGCAATGAAATTAGCAAAAGAATTGGAAAAAAATCCAAATGTTAAAGAAGTTCTATATCCAAATAGGGGGGCTATGTTAAGTTTTAAACTTCACGATGCTTCTAAAATTGATAAATTTTTACGTTCGTTAAAAATAGCAATTTTCGCTGAAAGTTTAGGAGGAGTAGAAACATTAGTTACTTATCCTACAACTCAAACACATTTCGATATTCCAGAAGAGTTACGTCTTTCTTATGGTCTTACACCAGATTTATTAAGGATTTCTGTAGGAATTGAAGATATTGAAGATTTATTAGAAGATTTTACACAAGCATTAGAGGTATAGAGGACAAGTAAAATGAGTAGAGTAGAAGAATTTGTAAATAAGTATTATGTCGAAAGAAGAAATACAAATAGTTTAAAATGGGATGCTTTAGAGGAAAGATTTGGCGATAAAGATCTTCTTGCTATGTGGGTAGCTGATATGGAATTTAAAACACCAGATAGTATAAGAGAAGCATTAATTGAGCGTATCGATCATGGGGTTTTCGGTTATACTAAGTTACCTGAAAGTTATTATGATCAATATAAAAAATGGCATAAGCAAAAATACGATATCAATGTAGAAAAACAATGGATAAGATTTGCTCCTGGTATTGTTCAAGCAATTTTATGGGTAATTCATGCGTACACGAAAAAAGACGATTCAGTTATAATTATGCCGCCTGTATATTATCCTTTTGCTAATTCTATTAGGAATAGTGGTAGAAAACTAGTTGAATCACCATTGCTTGAGGAAAACGGTAAGTTTAAAATAGATTTCGATACATTTGAGAAAGAAATTCGTGATAACAATGTAAAATTATATATCCACTGTTCACCTCATAATCCGGTGGGTAGAGTATGGACGTTAGAAGAACAAAAACGAGTGTTTGAAATTTGTGAAAAATATGATGTTCTAGTATTATCTGATGAGATTCACCAAGATTTCACATATAATAATCATAAGCAAATTTCTGCATTAGCACTGGAAGATGGAAAATATAATCATCGTCTTATTGTTGCTAACTCAGGTTCAAAAACATTTAATCTTGCATCATTAGTTCATGCAACTATATTAATTCCAGATGATGCTGTAAGAAAAGTCTTTGACGCGTATAAAAAAGAGAACTTAGAAGCGGAACCTAGCTTGCTGGGACAAATTGCTTTAGAAGCTGGTTATAGAGAAGGTCATGAATGGCTTGAAGGCTTGAAGGAAACGGTATTATATAATTATAATTTATTATACGATACCCTTGCAGAAAAAGTTCCAGAGATTAAGGTATATCCGCTAGAAGGCACATATTTAGTTTTAGTGAATTTAGAAAAAGTACTAGATGTAAAAACAACAAAACAATTCATACAAGATGAATGTGGCCTAGCAATTGATTTTGGCCATTGGTTTGGTAAAGGTTATAACAAGTATATTAGAATAAATCTAGCGACTAGCCCAGAAAATGTTAAAGAGGCTATTAATAGAATAATTAAAAATTGTAATAACTAGAATTAATTAAGAATGAAGAACTTAGAGATTTTCTCTAGGTTCTTCATTTTATTAGTAATAAAAAAACTACCCAGAAGCCTGAGTAGTTAATATAATTATTTAGCTAGGTTTGATTTATATCTAGCAGCTGCATTTTTGTGGATTAAGTTAGTTTTAGCAGCTTTATCGATTTTTTTGTAAGCAAGGTTTACTAACTCTGCAGCGTTAGCAGCACCTTCAGATTTAGCTACTTTAGCTTTTTTAATAGCTGTACGCATTTCAGATTTTTTAGCTGTGTTAGCAGCATTAGTTTTAGCATCTTTTCTTACGCTTAATACTGATGATTTAATGTTTGGCATTCGATTCACCTCCTGATTATAGTTTTTATTACTAAGAAATATTAATTAATATTCTTAATTACAATGAATTAAGTGTTGTTAGATACAACTACCTCATTTTAACATATTAAAAATGTAAATGCAAGATATTTTTATAAAAATTTTAGTATTACATTATTTTTTTATAATTTTTTATATTTTTATTGACTAATGGATATAATATGTGTTAGTATAAATGACGTTGATATTTAATTTTACATAGGTAAGGTTATTTGTCTTCTGACTTTATTATAATAAAAGATGTTTGAGAGATCCATCTATAAAAAAAACTTGAAGTACTGATTTCTCTTAATCAGTACTTCTTTAATTTCTCTTAAACAAGACAAGGAGATATATAATGAGAAATAATACAGTTAAAGTATTAACTATTCAAGCATTAATAGCAGCTATCTATGTTGTTTTAACAGTTGCTATCGCGCCATTTTCATACGGTGCTATTCAATTACGTATTAGTGAATCACTATCTCAATTAGTGGTATTTAGTAAAAAATATTGGTTCCCTATAACTTTAGGTGTAGCAATAGCAAATATTTTTAGTCCACTTGGTATAGTTGATGTGTTCTTTGGAACGTTAGGAACAGGTTTAGCGTTAGCTATCAGTATTTTTGTATTCAAATTCGTAAAAAATAGAATCGCTAGACACATCCTTAATATTGTTATTTACTTAGTGGTTTGTATGCCAATTATTGCATATGAAATTGCTATTTTTAGCGGTGAAAACTCTGCAAGAGTGCCATTTGAATTTGAAGCGTTCACAGCAATTTATGGATCACTTTTATTATCACAAGTTGTTGTAATGGTAATCGGTATTGTTATTACAGAAGCCCTAAATAAAGCTATTGATCTTAAAAAAGTATTTGAATAATATTCATAAAAAATCGTTAAGAAATTTACTTAGCGATTTTTTTTGTTTTTGTATTGACCTTTACGTAACGTAATAGTATATAATAGGTATATTACTGGTGAAATATATCGAGAATTTAGGAGCGAAGATGAGAATAAATGAAGTCGCAAAACTTACAGGAGTTAGTGCAAGAACGTTGCAATATTATGACGAGATAGGATTATTGATTCCAGAAAAATTAAATAATGGATATAGAGATTATTCAGATGAAAATTTAGATAAACTTCAAAAGATTCTATTTTATAGATTTCTAAAGTTTAAGTTAAATGATATAAAAGAATTACTTGATGGAGATATTGATAGTTTAAAAATACTTGAACAGCAACGTGAATTAATTTTAAAAGAAAAAGAGAATTTTGAAATAATTCTTCATAATATAGAAAAAACAATAAAAACATATAAAGGAGAACAAAAAATGACTATAGAAGAAAAATTTAATGGATTTAAAAAAGAGGACTTAAATAAGTATGAAGATCAAGCTATAGAAAAATATGGAAAAGGAACAATAGAAGAATCTAAAAAAAGACAGAGTGGTAATGAAGATATAGTTGCTGAGAAATTTAATAGTATTTTTCGTTCAATGGCTGAATATAGAAAAAATAATATAAATATAGAAGAAAAAGAAGTTCAATCGAAAGTCGAAGAATTATATAACTATATGAATAAGTATGCTTTCGATTGCAGTGTAGAAGTATTCTCGTATATAGGAAAAGGATATTCTCAAAATCCAGAATTTAAAAAAAATATAGATAAATTTGGAGAAGGGGTAGCTGAATATACTTCTAGAGCTATAGATGCATATTGTAAAAGTAGATTAAATAAGTAATCTATAGAAGAAATGGCTAATTTAGAATTCTTTTGAAATTTTTTTAAAAAAACTATTGACAAATGAAATTATATATATTAGAATAATTAAGTCAGTTGAAAATGTACCGTAGACAGTAGGGGGAGAAATCCTTAATTAACCTACCGAGGACAAAATTCGAAAAGAAACTTATGTGCCTTTTTGTATGTTCTCGCATGCAGGAAGGTTTTTTTAATGGTACTGAAATTGATAAATCTACTTAGGAGGAAGTTCAATGTCAAAAGCTATTGAGAGAAAACAAGAGTTAGTAAATCAAATCGCAGAAGAAATTAAAGCAAGTTCTTCAGTTCTTATTGCTGACTACCGTGGATTAAACGTTGCGGAAGTAACAGAATTACGTAACAACATGCGTAACGAAGGTTTAACTTTTAAAGTTTACAAAAACTCATTAGTTCGTCGTGCTATGGAGCAAGCAGGGATTGAAGGATTAGACGAAGTTCTAACTGGACCAAATGCTTTCGCTTTCTCAGCGGACGATGCTGTAGCTCCTGCTAGAGTTTTAAACGATTTCGCTAAAACAACACGAAAACTTAGAACTAAAAGCTGGTGTTATAGAAGGAAAAGTAGCAGATCGAGCTGAAATTAAAGCTATCGCGTCATTACCAAGCCGCGAAGGATTACTTTCAATGTTACTATCTGTGTTAACAGCGCCAATGCGCAATACTGCTTTAGCTGTTAAAGCTGTTGCAGACCAAAAAGCTGAACAAGAAGCTTAATAAATAAAAAATATTAAAAACATATAATTTAAAAATCGGAGGAAATTTATAATGACTAAAGAACAAAGTTTAGACGCTATCAAAGAAATGTCAGTTTTAGAATTAAACGACTTAGTAAAAGCAATTGAAGAAGAATTCGGAGTAACTGCTGCTGCACCTGTAGCTGTAGTTGGTGGAGCTGCTGCTGGAGCTGCTGAAGAAAAAACTGAATTTGACGTAGTTTTAGCTAACGCTGGAGACTCAAAAATTAAAGTAATCAAAGTTGTTCGTGAAATCACTGGAGACGGACTAAAAGAAGCTAAAGAAAAAGTTGATGGTGCGCCAGCAACACTTAAAGAAGGAGTTTCTAAAGAAGAAGCTGAAGAAATCAAAGCTAAATTAGAAGAAGTTGGAGCAACTGTAGAAGTTAAATAATTTCTATTCTAAGTAGATAAAAAGATAGATGTAAATAAACAATAATATTCTATTTGAGAATATTTGATACGATGATAATAACAAAAATAGTATATCTCAAGTGTCTAGCTATGGGATATACTATTTTCTTTCATTTTAAGAGGTGTCTTTATTATGGAACATTATTATACAAATAATCCGACGACCGAAAGTCGTGAAAAAATTATCAACTCAACAATAGCGAATGAGAATTTGAAATTTTATACAGATAATGGAGTATTTTCTAAAGAGAGTGTAGATTTTGGAACTAAAACAATGTTAGAAAGTTTCACTACGAATAAAGAAAATGCAAAGGTAGTGGATATTGGATGTGGATATGGAGTAATATCTATATTCTTAGCAAAAAAATACCCGACATATAAGTTTACTATGGTAGATGTAAACAATAGAGTATTAGAATTATCTAAAAAAAATATTGAACTAAACAAAATAGAAAATGAAGTAGAAGTACTAGAAAGTAGTTCCTTTGACAATGTTGTAGGAACATTTGATATAGTTTTAACAAACCCGCCTATAAGAGCCGGGAAAAAAATTGTACATAAAATAATGACAGATAGTTATGAACATCTAAATGCTCAAGGTGAGCTTTGGGTGGTTATACAAAAAAAACAAGGAATGGCTAGTTGTAAAAAATTATTAGAAGATACATTTTCAATGGTAGAAGTAGTAACGAAAAATAAGGGTTACTATATCCTGAAAGCCGTAAAATAATTGACAACTTGCTATGACTATGATAAAATGATATATTGCAAGTAATTCTATTTTCTTTTAGATAGAATTGCCAAAATTATATAAGTAAGTAAGAGAAAATATATATATTTTCTTTTTAGTTTTTAAGAGAAAAGCTGAGAGGTGACACAGTTGCAAAAAGTTAAATTTGGTAAGCACAGACAAAGACGTAGCTATGCTAGAATATCAGAGGTAATTGATTTACCGGACTTAATTGAAATTCAAACCTTATCTTATGATAAATTTTTAGAAACTGGTCTAAAAGATGTTTTTAAAGATGTATCACCAATAGAAGGTAATAATGATAAATTAAGTTTAGAATTTATCGACTATAAATTAGGAACTCCTAAATATGATGTTGATGAGTCTAAAGAACGTGACGCTACATATTCAGCACCTTTAAGAGTGCGCGTACGTTTAATTAATAAAGAACGTGACGAAATTAAAGAACAAGAAGTATTTATGGGTGAATTACCGTTGATGACTGAAACTGGAACGTTTATCATCAATGGTGCAGAACGTGTAATTGTATCTCAATTAGTACGTTCGCCTTCTGTATATTTTACAGAAGATGACAAACTTAAAGTTAAAAATATTCCAAATGCCTATAAAACAACTGTTATTCCTAACAGAGGAGCTTGGTTGGAATTTGAAAAAGATATTAAAGGATTAGTTTATGCTCGTATTGACAGAACTAGAAAAATTCCTTTAACAACGCTTATTAGAGCGTTAGGTTTTGAATCTGACGAATCTATTATTAAATTATTCGGTGAAGATACAGAACTATTAAATACATTAGAAAAAGATGAAAACCTAGATACAGGAACTGCGTTAAAAGTAATTTATGATAAATTACGTCCTGGAGAGCCAGCTAACGTAGAAACTGCAAAAGCGACTTTACACGGTAGATTCTTCGATCCAAGAAGATATGACCTTGCTAAAGTAGGACGTTATAAACTAAATAACAAACTTCACGTTGGTGAACGTCTAGAAAACCAAATTCTAGTTGAACCAATCGTTGATACAGAAACAGGAGAAATTTTAGTAGAAAAAGGTACTAAATTAACACGTGAAATCATTGATGGAATTTATGAAGAATTAGGAACTACAGCTAACGTAGTTGAATTCGATATGAATGAAAGTCTTGATGGAAGTGATAGCCTAAAATTACAATTATTCAAAATTGTAAACCAAGTTAAAGTAGGTAATGACTATGATATCGATGAATTAACTGATGATCAAGTGTTACACGTAATTGGTAATGGAGCACCTAATAAAGATGTTCTAACATTAACAATTGCTGATATCGTAGCAAGTATCAACTACTATCTATTATTAATCAGAACTCGTAGAAATAACGACGGATTTGAATTTGAATTAATCGGACGTGTAGATGATATCGACCACCTTGGTAACCGTCGTCTACGTTGTATCGGTGAATTATTACAAAACCAAATTCGTGTAGGTATTTCTCGTATGGAACGTGTTGTTCGTGAACGTATGAGTATTCAAGATACAAACGAAATTACTCCACAACAACTAATTAATGTAAGACCAGTTACAGCGATTATCAAAGAATTCTTTGGAAGTTCTCAACTTTCACAATTCATGGACCAAGTAAACCCATTAAGTGAGCTTACTCACAAACGTCGTTTATCAGCACTTGGACCTGGTGGTTTAACAAGAGAACGTGCTGGAATGGAAGTACGTGACGTTCACTATTCACACTATGGTCGTATGTGTCCGATTGAAACACCAGAGGGACCAAACATCGGTCTTATTAACTCACTTTCATCATTTGCGCGTATAAATGAATTTGGATTCATTATGACTCCATATAGAAAAGTTGAATTTGATGGAGAAGGTCGTCCATATGTAACTGAAAACGTACAATACTTAACAGCTGATCAAGAAGATAAATACGTAGTAGCACAATCAACAGCTAATGTTGATGAAAAAGGTTACTTCGTAGATGAAGAAGTAGTATGTCGTTTCAGAGGAGATAACACAGTTAAACCTCGTGAAATGATGAACTTTATGGATGTATCGCCTAAACAGGTAGTATCTGCTGCCACTGCATGTATTCCGTTCTTAGAGAATGATGACTCTAACCGTGCCCTAATGGGAGCGAACATGCAACGTCAAGCAGTACCATTAATGATTACTGAAGCACCATTCGTTGGTACAGGTATGGAGCACCTAGCAGCACGTGACTCAGGAGCTGCGGTTATCGCTAAATATCCAGGTATCGTTGAATACGTAGATGGAGCGAAAATTAAAGTACGTCGTATTGAAACTCTAGAAGGTAAAGAGATTAAAGGTGACTTAGATACTTACGTAATTCACAAATTCGTACGTTCTAACCACTCTACTGCTTACAACCAAAAACCAATCGTAAAAGTTGGAGATAGAGTAGAACCTAAAGATATCCTTGCAGATGGGCCATCTATGGATAAAGGAGAATTAGCTTTAGGTAAAAACCTTGTAGTAGCATTCGTAAACTGGGATGGATATAACTATGAGGATGCTGTTATCATGAGTGAACGTTTAGTAAAAGACGATGTTTATACTTCTATTCACGTAGAAGAATATGAAACAGATGCTCGTGATACAAAACTTGGGCCAGAAGAAATTACTCGTGAGATTCCAAACGTAGGTGAAAATGCACTTAGAAACTTAGATGCACGAGGAATCATTCGTATTGGGGCTGAAGTTAAAGATGGAGATATTTTAGTAGGTAAAGTTACACCGAAAGGATTAACTGAACAAACTCCAGAAGAAAAATTATTATATGCTATCTTTGGAGCTAAATCTAAAGAAGTACGTGATACTTCATTACGTGTACCTCACGGTGCTGATGGAGTAGTTGCTGATGTTAAAATCTTTAAACGTGAAGATGGTGCTGAATTACCTAACGGTGTAAATGAACTTGTTCGTGTATTTATCGTCCAAAAACGTAAAATTCGTGTAGGAGATAAAATGGCCGGTCGTCACGGTAACAAAGGGGTTATCTCAAATATCTTACCAGAAGAAGATATGCCTTACCTACCAGATGGTACACCAGTTGACGTAATGTTAAACCCACTTGGGGTTCCATCTCGTATGAACATTGGACAAGTATTAGAGCTACACTTAGGTATGGCTGCTAAACAACTTGGAATCCACGTAGCTACACCAGTATTCGATGGTGCTACTGATGAAGATGTTTGGTCTACAGTTGCGGAAGCTGGAATGGCTAAAGATGCTAAGACAGTTCTTTATGACGGACGTACAGGTGAGCCATTTGATAGCCGTGTATCTGTAGGGGTAATGTACATGATTAAACTTGCACACATGGTTGATGATAAACTTCACGCTCGTTCAATTGGACCATACTCATTAGTAACACAACAACCACTTGGAGGTAAAGCTCAATTCGGTGGACAAAGATTTGGTGAGATGGAGGTATGGGCACTTGAAGCTTATGGTGCTGCATATACTCTTCAAGAAATCTTAACGTACAAATCAGATGATACTAATGGTCGTGTTAAAACATACGAAGCTATCGTTAAAGGTGAAAACATTCCACGTCCAGGAGTTCCTGAATCATTCCGAGTACTTATGAAAGAACTTCAAGCACTAGGTATGGACTTCAGAGTAATGGATAATGAAGATAACGAAGTAGACATGGGTGATATAGATTTAGGAGATACAATTGATTTCCACGAATCACACAATCACAACCACAACGAAGAAGCTAATGAAACTGAAAAAGCTTCAAAAGAAAACACTGAAAATGGATATCAAAGTTTAGCTAACTTAATTCTATCTGATTCAGAAGAAGAAGTTGAAGAAGAATCAAGTGAAGAAACTTCAGGATATCAAGCATTAGCTAGTCTTTTAATGTCAGATACAGATGAGTATGAAGACGTTGAAGATGATACTGATGAAGAATAATATAAATTTTACAATTAATCACAAAGAACTATTCAAGGCATTTATACAAAAAAATAAAGGAGGTATGCTCCTTGATAGACGTAAATAATTTTGCATATATGAAAATTAGTTTAGCTTCTCCAGAAAAAATCAGAAGTTGGTCTTATGGAGAGGTTAAAAAACCTGAAACAATTAATTATAGAACTTTAAAACCAGAAAATGATGGACTATTCTGTGAAAGAATTTTTGGTCCAACAAAAGACTGGGAATGTGCTTGTGGAAAGTACAAAAGAGTTAGATATAAAAATATTAAATGTGATAAATGTGGAGTTGACGTAACTTTAGCTAAAGTTCGTCGTGAAAGAATGGGGCACTTAGAATTAGCTGCCCCAGTCAGCCACATTTGGTATTTCAAAGGTATTCCAAGTAGAATGGGTCTTCTACTTGACCTTAGTCCAAGACAATTGGAAGAAGTAATCTACTTTGCTTCTTACATTGTTATTGATCCAGGTGAAACTGACTTCATGAAGAAACAAATTGTTTCTGAGCGTGAAGTACGTGAAGCACGTAGCACATTTGGAGCAAACTCTTTCGTAGCTAAAATGGGAGCTGAAGCGATTCGCGATCTATTAGCTGAACTAGATATTGAAAAAGAACTTAAAGACCTAAAAAATGAACTTAAAGAATTAAGTGAAAGCAACTATAAATCTGGTCAAAAAGTTGTAAAAATCATCAAACGTGTTGAAGTATTTGAAGCATTTAAACATTCTGGAAATAAACCAGAATGGATGATTATGACTGTATTGCCAGTTATCCCACCTGAATTAAGACCTATGGTTCAATTAGATGGTGGACGTTTCGCAACAAGTGACTTAAACGATTTATACAGACGTGTAATTAACCGTAACAACCGTCTGAAAAAACTTATCGAACTTAAAGCTCCAGGGCTAATTGTACAAAACGAAAAACGTATGTTACAAGAAGCTGTTGATGCATTAATCGATAACGGACGTCGTGGTCGTCCTGTAACAGGTCCTGGTAACAGAACATTAAAATCATTATCTAATATGTTAAAAGGTAAACACGGTCGTTTCCGTCAAAACTTATTAGGTAAACGTGTTGACTACTCTGGACGTTCAGTAATCGTAGTTGGTCCAAACTTAAAAATGTACCAATGTGGATTACCTAAAGAAATGGCGCTTGAATTATTCAAACCATTCGTAATGCGTGAATTAGTTAAACGTGAGTTAGCTAATAACATTAAAAATGCTAAAAACCAAATCGAAAGAATGGAAGATCATGTATGGGATATCTTAGAAGATATTATTCGTGAGCACCCGGTATTACTTAACCGTGCCCCGACTCTTCACAGACTAGGTATCCAAGCATTCGAACCAATCTTAGTTGAAGGACGTGCAATTCGTCTTCACCCTCTTGTTACAACAGCGTTTAACGCCGACTTCGATGGTGACCAAATGGCCGTTCACGTACCTTTATCAAAAGAAGCACAAGCGGAAGCACGTATGCTAATGCTAGCTGCTCAAAACATCCTTAACCCTAAAGATGGTAAACCAGTAGTTACTCCATCTCAGGATATGGTATTAGGTAACTACTACCTAACACTTGAAAGACCTGGAGCAGTAGGGGAAGGTATGATTTTCAAAGATGCCGATGAAGCAAGAATAGCATACCAAAATGGATATATTCACCTTCACACACGTGTTGGTATCGCGGCTAAATCATTTGAAAACCCAACGTTCACAGAAGAACAAAACAAAAAATTACTTGTTACTACAATCGGTAAAGTAATCTTTAACGACATATTACCAGAAGGATTCCCTTATCTAAATGAACCTACAAAAGATAATTTAGAATCAGCTACTCCTGATAAATATTTCGTATCACCATCTGATCTTACAGAAGGTGGATTAAAAGCATACATTGCTGAACAAGAAGCTGTAACACCATTTAAAAAAGGTTTCCTATCGAAAATCATTTCTGAAATCTTTAACAGATTCCACATCACTGAAACATCTATGATGTTAGACAGAATGAAAGATTTAGGATTCAAATACTCATCAAGAGCTGGTATTACAGTAGGGGTAAGTGACGTATTCGTCCTACCAAATAAATATGAAATCTTAGCAGACTCACAATCTAATGTTGATAAAATCACAACATTATACAGACGTGGTCTATTAACAGAAGAAGAAAGATATCAAAACGTTATTGCACAATGGGCAAAAGCAAAAGATATCATCCAAGATCAACTTATGGACTCTCTTCCAGCTACTAACCCAATCTACATGATGAGTGACTCTGGAGCCCGTGGTAATGCGTCAAACTTTACACAGTTAGCCGGAATGCGTGGTCTGATGGCATCTCCATCAGGACGTATCATGGAAATGCCAGTACGTTCATCATTTAAAGAAGGATTAACAGTATTAGAGTTCTTCATCTCTTCTCACGGTGCGCGTAAAGGTCTTGCCGATACTGCGCTTAAGACAGCCGACTCAGGTTACTTAACTCGTCGTCTTGTAGACGTTGCACAAGATGTTATCGTTCGTGAAAACGACTGTGGTACATCTCGTGGATTAAGAGTTGCAGCACTTAAAAATGGAACAGATGAAATCGAAAGCTTACAAGAACGTCTTGAAGGTAGATACAGTAAAGAAACTGTTGTACACCCAGAGACAGGAAAAGTTATCGTTGAAGATGGTCAATTAATCACTCTAGATACAGCTAAAGAAATTGAAGCAGCTGGAATCGAAAGTGTTGTAATCAGATCAGCATTTACATGTAACTCTCGTCATGGAGTTTGTGAGAAATGTTATGGTAAAAACTTAGCTACAGGTGAAAAAGTAGAAGTTGGGGAAGCAGTTGGTACAATTGCCGCTCAATCTATCGGAGAACCTGGTACACAGCTTACAATGCGTACGTTCCACACAGGTGGGGTTGCCGGTGCCGATATCACTCAAGGTTTACCTCGTATTCAAGAGTTATTTGAAGCGCGTAATCCGAAAGGTAAGGCATTAATCTCAGAAGTAGATGGAACAGTTACAAAAGTTGAAATCGATAATAATCACGTACGTAGAATTTACGTATTAAGTGAAATCGGTGAAGAAAGAGAATATCAAGACTATGGTGCAAGCCGTATGTTAGTTAAAGAAGACGACAAAGTTAAACGTGGTCAAGCTTTAACAGAAGGTTCTATTGAACCAAAAGAATTACTATCAATTGCTGGATTAGAAGCTGTACAAAGTTACTTATTAACTGAGGTACAAAAAGTTTACCGTATGCAAGGGGTAGAAATCAGTGATAAACACGTTGAGGTTATGGTACGTCAAATGTTAAGAAAAGTGCGTGTAATCAATGCTGGAGACACTGATTTACTTCCAGGTTCGTTAGTTGATATTCACAAATTTACAGATGAAAACAAAAAAATCCTTGCGGTACGTGGAAACATGGCTACAGCTAAGCCTGTAATTCTAGGTATCACTAAAGCATCATTAGAAACTGAAAGTTTCTTATCTGCAGCTTCATTCCAAGAAACTACTCGTGTTCTTACAGACGCAGCTGTTAAAGGAAAAGTTGATAGACTTATGGGACTTAAAGAGAACGTTATCATTGGTAAGCTAATTCCAGCAGGAACAGGAATGGCAAGATATAATGACGTAGATATCAAAGCCGAAAATGAGCTTGAATTAGAAATGGATAACGAATTAAGTAGACCAATTGAAGAAGAATTACAGGAAGAATTAGGATCTATTTAATTTAGAACATAGAAAAGTTAATAGGAATATAAAAAAATATTATATTCCTATTGACAAATCTATAAAAAGTATGTAAAATAGATAATGTTGAATACAAAAGTAGAAGCACCCGTTTCTCACCTGCCAATAATGATTGTTCAGGTTTATGTAGATGAAATGTAGAATTTTATGCTGGGTGTTTTGCACTCAGTTTTTTTAATGCTTTTAGTATTTAATGAATTTTATAAATAGGAGGTGCTGATCATTAGTAAAGATACTGCACAAGTAAATGAAGGTATTAAAGCGAAAGAGTTTCTTTTAATTAGTCAAAATGGAGAACAATTAGGAGTTAAAACTAAGGCAGAAGCGATGCAAATTGCAGAGCGTATGAACTTAGACGTTGTTCTAGTAGCTCCAAATGCTAAAACACCAGTTGCTAAAATTATGAACTACGGTAAGTTCAAATTCGAACAACAAAAGAAAGAAAAAGAAGCACGTAAGAAACAAAAAATCGTAACAACAAAAGAGATAAGATTATCTCCAACTATTGAAAAACACGATTTTGAAACTAAGTTGAAAAATGCACGTAAATTCTTAGCAAAAGAAGACAAAGTTAAAGTTTCTATTCGTTTTAAAGGGAGAGCAATCACCCACAAAGAAATTGGACAGAAAGTTTTAGAAAACTTTTCTAACGAAGCTAGCGATATAGCTACTGTCGAACAAAAACCTAAAATGGAAGGTCGCAGTATGTTCTTAGTTCTAGCACCAAAAAAAGAGAAATAAAGGTTTAATATAGGAGGAATTTGATAATGCCAAAAATGAAATCTCACCGTGGTTTAGCAAAACGTGTGAAAAAAACAGCTAGCGGTAAATTAAAACGTAGCCGTGCTTATACTTCTCACTGGTTTTCAAGAAAAACTACTAAACAAAAACGTCACTTACGTAAAGCTTCATTAGTATCTCGTGGTGATTACAAACGTATTAGAACTTTATTAGTTAAATAATATTAAAGAAGATTAATTATAGCGTAAATACTTATTTAAGTTATACATAAGGAGGAATTAGATATGCCACGTGTTAAAGGTGGAACTGTGACTCGTCGTCGCCGTAAAAAAGTTTTAAAACTAGCTAAAGGATATTTTGGTTCAAAACATACATTATTCAAAGTTGCTAAGCAACAAGTAATGAAATCAGGAATGTATGCTTTCAGAGACCGTCGTCAAACAAAACGTAACTTCAGAAGATTGTGGATCGTTCGTATTAATGCAGCTGCAAGATTAAATGGTTTATCTTACAGCCGTCTAATGAACGGACTTAAAGTTGCTGGAATCGATATTAACAGAAAAATGTTATCAGAAATCGCTATCCACGACGCAGCAGCATTCACAAGTATTTGTGAACAAGCTAAAGCAGCTTTAGCTAAATAATTAAAGATAATTTATGGAATACTTGCATAATTTTGCAAGTATTCTTTTTTTATAATAAAACACCTTAAAGAACCTATTATGATTCTTTAAGGTGTTTTATTGATTAATATACTATCTTTCTAGGATTATTTAGTCTATGAAGCTTTGCTTGAGCAATTTCATTGTATATTTCTTCTCCTCGTTTTTCATACAATAAAATTGCCCATATATACCATAATAAATCACAAAACTGTAAAAATACATCTAGTTTCTTATAATTGCATTCTTTATCACTAAAATATGCTTTTAAGAAGGTAATTGTTTCCTCGTAGTTTAAATCATTTTCTGATATGAAACTCGCTATATCGAAGTAATAATCATTATATCCTGCGTATTCAAAATCTATTAAATATAATTTATCTCTTGAAAATAAGAAATTACCTTCAACTAAGTCATTGTGACATAATCTGTCAGGTTCATAGAACTTTTTAAAGTCGTCTATAATATATAAGTATTGATCAAAAATATTCTTTTTTTCATCTATTTGGTTATAATAATTATAAAATTGTTTAATAGGATCAAATATATGCTCAGCTTGAAATTTTTTCGAATGAAAGTTATTAATAAGTTTACCTATTCTTATGATAGTTGATAATTTTCTTTGTGAAATAAATGTTTTCGGATTAGGTTGAAATTCTGTAATTAGATTATCATTATTGAAGAATATTGGTTTAAGAAAGTAATTTTCATTAGCTAGAAGATTAATAGCTTCTCTTTCGTTATCTTTATTTGCAATATTTGTAGAATCTTTAGAAGTTCTGTAGAAATATTTATTACTGTCCGTTGTAATAATATAGTTCTTATTGGTGATTCCATAACTAGTTTCTTCTAATGAGATTACTTTTTCTTTTAAGATTTTTTCAAGTTTATCTAAATTGTACATATCAATCTCCTCCTTAGTTTCTGAAATATAAAATCCTTTTTCACTATAATTATATAATAAACTAATTAAAGTTGAAAGAAAAACGATTACATTGTTTATAAAATTAATTTTTGAATTTTTATTAAAATACTATTTTTTTTCATAATATATTTCCATTATTTTTGAAATAAATTTATAAATATATACTATATTATTTATGTGAACTTAAATTGATACTAATCTTTAAAAATACCTGGTATATATAGATATTTTAAATTAAAAATTTATAAAAAAATGGTGGTTGTTGAAAAAAACAAGAAATTTGATATAATTATAATGTATAAAATATATTTATATACACATAGTTTCATTTTTAAATATCATAGGAGGTGTGAAATGAAAGAAGTTTTTATTAATAGTGAGTATATTACATTAGCTCAATTCTTAAAATTAGAAGGATTTATAGGTTCAGGCGGAGAAGCTAAATACTTTTTACAAGAAGTAGAAGTTGAGCTTAATGGAGAGCTAGAAAACAGACGAGGGAAAAAGTTATATTCAAATGATGTAATAAAATTAGAAGGAAACGAATTTATAATAATTAATGAAAATTAAAAGTTTAAAATTACTATACTTTCGAAATTATTTATCTACGAATATAGAAGTACATCCCTCGCTTAATGTTTTAGTAGGAAACAACGCGAATGGAAAAACTAATATTATAGAGTCTATTTTTTGTTTGGCACTTGGAAAAAGCTACAGAACAAAGAGTGATAGCGAGTGTATTATGTTTGGAGAAACAGCGACAGCTATGTCTTGTATTGTGAATAAAAATGATAGAGAATTAGACATAATGTTAGGAATTAATAATAAAGGTAAAAGTGCAAAGATTGCTGGAATAAAGAAAACAAAGCTAACTGATTTTGTTGGTGAATTAAACGTTGTTCTTTTCTCTCCAGAAGACTTGCAGATTGTTAAAGGTTCTCCAGCGCTACGTAGAGAATTTATGAATCGTGAATTCTATCAATTCTCACGTATTTATCATAAATACTACTTAATGTATCAACATCTTTTAAAACAGCGTAATTCATATTTAAAAGATATGAGAAAGAATCCGAAAGATGAAATGTCTTTAGCGTATCTAGAAACTCTTACTTCTCAGCTTGTGAAAGTAGCACTATACATTACAAAAGAGAGAGTGTCATTTGTTCGAGATATTTCTAAGTTAACATATAAAAATATGTTGAATATATCTAATGGACAAGAAACTTTAAAAATTAAATATAAAAGTTCGGTTTTAGATGCATTGAATATTGCAGAGATAAATGATGAGTCTTTTACTGAAGAAAACTTGACGAAAGTCATGATGAAGAAATCTTTTGATGATATTATGCGAGGTAGTACAAAAATTGGACCACAGCATGATGATCTAGAATTTTATATAAATGATCTTGATGCTAAAATGTATGCCTCTCAAGGTCAACAAAGAAGTATAGTATTATCACTTAAACTTGCCGAAATAAACTTTCTAAAAGAAAAAACAGGAACATATCCTGTATTGCTATTAGATGATGTGCTGAGCGAATTGGATAAAAATAGACAACTAAAATTATTAGATGCAATTAATGAAAATGTACAAACATTCATTACAACACCTTCAATATCAGATATTAAAGAAGATTTATTAAAAAAGGCTAAAGTTTTCAAAATAGAGGATGGAAACATTAGTGAAATAGTCTAAAAAATTTATTTATGAATTTACTAAAATGAAAGGAAAAATCATGGTAGAAAATAAAAAAACACAAGAATATAATGCCGATCAGATTCAGGTCCTTGAAGGATTAGAAGCTGTTAGGGTAAGACCTGGTATGTATATCGGTTCTACATCTAGTAAAGGTCTACACCACCTTGTTTGGGAAATAGTAGATAACTCAATAGATGAAGCCTTAGCTGGATATTGTAATACAATAACAGTAGCAATTGAAGAAGGAAATTGGATAAGAGTAGAGGATAATGGTCGTGGGATTCCTGTAGATATTCAAGAACAAACAGGTAAACCAGCACTTGAAGTTATCCTTACAGTACTACATGCTGGTGGTAAATTCGGAGGTGGCGGATACAAAGTATCTGGTGGTCTTCATGGGGTTGGTGCCAGTGTAGTTAATGCTTTGTCAACTAACTTAGAAGCTTCTGTTCATCGTGATGGAAAAATTTACAGTATGAAATTTGAACGAGGAGATGTAGTTCAAGGTATTACTGTAATTGGAGATACTGATAGAACTGGAACAACTATTCGTTTTAAAGCAGATCCAGAAATCTTCCAAGAAACAACAGTATATGAATACGATATTTTAAGAACACGTATTAGAGAACTTGCTTTCTTAAACAAAGGAATAACAATTATTCTTAAAGATGAAAGAATAGGACAAGAAAAAGAAGAAACTTTCTGTTATGAAGGTGGACTATTAGAATATGTAGAGATGTTAAATGAGAATAAAGATGCTTTACATGAAGCTATCTATGTTCACGGTGAGATGGATGGTAAAGAAGTAGAAATCTCAATGCAATATAACACAGGATATTCAAATAATGTCTTAAGTTATGCAAATAACATTAATACTCATGAGGGTGGTACTCATGAAAGTGGATTTAAAACTGCACTTACAAGAATAATTAACTCTTATGGTAAGAAAAATAAACTGATTAAAGATAAAGAATCTTTAACAGGTGATGATGTTCGTGAAGGGCTTGTTGCGATTATCTCTATTAAACACCCAAACCCACAGTTCGAAGGACAAACAAAAACTAAGTTAGGTAACTCAGAAATGAGTACTATTACTAATAAGCTATTCTCTGAAGAGTTAGATAGATTCTTATTAGAAAATCCAAAAACAGCAAAAATAATTGTTGAAAAAGGTCTTCAAGCATCACGTGCTAGAATAGCAGCTAAGAAAGCTCGTGAATCTACTCGTCGTAAAAATGCATTAGAATTTACTAATCTACCAGGGAAACTTGCAGACTGTTCAAGTAAAGATGCGGCTGAATGCGAATTATTCCTAGTCGAGGGGGACTCTGCGGGAGGAAGTGCAAAACTTGGACGTAATAGTAAATTCCAAGCTATTTTACCGCTTAAAGGTAAAATTTTGAACGTAGAAAAAGTAAGAATTGATAAAGTACTAGCTAACGATGAAGTTCGTTCATTAATTACAGCTATTGGAATGGGTATTGGTGAAACATTAAACATCGATAAACTTCGTTATCACAAAATCGTTATTATGACCGATGCCGATGTCGATGGAAGTCACATTAGAACATTATTATTAACATTCTTCTTCAGATATATGAGAGAATTAATCGATGCAGGATATGTGTATATCGCTAGACCACCTCTATATGGATTAAAAGTAGGTAAGAAAGAATTCTACTGCCATACAGAAGAAGAACTTAAACAAAATATTGAAGAACATGCTGGAGATAAAAAGTATACTGTTCAACGATACAAAGGTCTTGGAGAGATGAACGCAGAAGAACTATGGGATACAACGATGGATCCAGAACACCGTTTAATGTACCAAGTTAGTGTTAATGATGCTCAAAGAGCAGATGCCGCATTTGATACATTAATGGGTGAAAAAGTAGAACCAAGACGTAAATTTATCGAAGATAATGCGCTAAATGTTATAAACTTAGACATTTAGAAAGAAAGGATAGAACATGGAAGATAATAAAAATAATATTACCTTAAGAAACATAACAACTGAAATTGAAAATTCATTTTTAGATTATTCAATGAGTGTTATTGTATCACGTGCATTACCAGATGTGCGTGATGGGTTAAAACCAGTTCATAGAAGAATACTTTATGCTTTTAATGATTTAGGGTTAACATATGACAAACCTTACAAAAAAAGTGCCTTCGTTGTAGGGGAAGTAATGGCGAAGTATCACCCTCATGGTGACTCTGCAACATATGGAACAATTGTACGTTTAGCACAAGATTTCAATAGTAGATATCCTTTAGTAGATGGACAAGGGAACTTTGGTTCTATTGATGGAGATAGTGCTGCTGCGATGCGTTATACTGAAGCTAGAATGAGTAAAATAGCTTCTGAGTTACTACGTGATATTAACAAAGATACTGTTGATATGCAAGATAACTACGATGGAACAAAACAAGAACCAAAAGTATTACCAGCAAGAATTCCAAACTTGTTAGTTAACGGAAGTAGCGGTATTGCCGTTGGTATGGCGACTAATATTCCACCTCATAACTTAGGTGAAGTTATCGATGGGGTAATCGCATTAGCTGATAACTCTGAAATAACAATTGCTGAACTAATGTCTAAAATTAAAGGACCTGACTTCCCAACAGGATCATTCCTATTAGGACGTAGTGGGATAGTTAAAGCATATACAACAGGACGTGGTTCTGTAATTATGCGTGGTAAAACTGAAATTGAACAAATGAAAAATGGTAAGGAAAGAATTATTATTACAGAAATTCCTTATCAAGTAAATAAAGCGAAATTAGTTGAAAAAATTGCTGAACTAGCTCGTGATAAGAAAATTGAAGGTGTTACAGACCTTCGAGATGAAAGTAACTTAAAAGGTATCAGAATTGTAATTGAATTACGTCGAGATGTTAATAGTAACGTAATCTTAAACAATTTATACAAATTAACACCATTACAAAGTTCATTTGGTGTTAACATGATTGCTCTTGTAAATGGAGTACCTAAGTTATTAAATCTTAAAGAAGTACTTTACTATTACTTAGAGCACCAAAAAGAAGTAGTAGTTAGAAGAACTAAATTCGATCTTAAAAAAGCACAAGCTCGTGCCCACATATTAGAAGGTTTACGAATTGCTTTAGATAATATCGATAGAATAATTAGCTTAATCCGTGGTTCTCAAACTGCTGAAGAAGCAAAAGCTGGACTGATTGATCAATTTGGATTAACTGAAATTCAAGCACAAGCGATTTTAGATATGCGTCTGCAAAGACTTACAGGTTTAGAACGTGATAAAATTGAAGAAGAATATAGTAAACTTATGGAACTTATCGCTGACTTAGAAGATATTCTAGCTAAACCAGAACGTGTAATTCAAATCGTTAAAGATGAATTACTTGAAGTTAAGGAAAAATTCGGAGACAAACGTCGTAGTATAATTATTGAAGGACAAGTAGATCAAATCGAGAACGAAGATTTAATTGAAAAAGAACAAATCATAATTACACTATCTCATAACCAATATATTAAACGTCTTGCTGCAAGTACATATAAATCACAAGGACGTGGTGGACGTGGAGTAAATGGTATGACTACAAATGATGAGGATAATGTAGCTTATATGCTAAGTTGTTCAACTCATGATCATATCCTATTCTTTACAGATAAAGGTAAGGTTTATACTCTTAAAGGTTATGAAATTAACCAAATGAGTAGACAATCTAAAGGAATACCAATTATTAATCTATTAGAAATTGAAAAAGAAGAAAAAGTAAACTCTATTATAGCTATTTCTGATTTACAAGAAGAAGGAACAAACTTAATATTCTCAACTAAGTATGGTATCATTAAGAAATCTAAATTAGGAGATTACGCAAGTATTCTTAAGAAAGGTAAGATTGCCCTTAAACTTGATGAAGATGACTCATTAATCGATGTTCAAAGAATTACAGATGATCAAGATATTATGATCGTTACAGCAAATGGACAAGCAATTAGAATTAATGCTGAAAAAGTTCGTACAATGGGGCGTGTAAGTCGCGGTGTTAAAGGTATCACACTTTCCCCAGATGACTATGTAGTAGGTATGGAAGTAGTTGATGAATCTAAGAAAATTTTAACAGTAACAGAAAATGGTATTGGTAAAATTTCTAAATCTACGGAATTCAATGTAATTAACCGTGGAGGAAAAGGTGTTAAAGTAGCAAAAGTTACGAAGAAAACAGGTAAGATTGTAGCGGTTAAATCAATCGCAGGAAATGAAGATTTAATGATAATGACTGATCAAGGAATTATTATTAGAATAGATGTCTCTACAATCAGTACATTAGGAAGAACAGCGACTGGAGTTAAAGTTATTAACCTAGTTGATGATCAGAAAGTAGCAACTGTAACTTTAGCAGCTAAAGAAGAAAGCTACGAAGACGAATAGAAATAATTAGATAATAAAAAAAGCAATTTTTATAAATAGTATTTTACTATTTATAAAGTTGCTTTTTTTATTATGAAAATAAAGTATTAAATAATAGTATTTTCATAGTAATATTTGATGTAAAAATTATAATATAATAAAGGTTTATAAGTGGTTTAAAATAAATAATTAAACACAGTGAAATAAGAACAATAAAAAGAAATTTCTAAAAAAAGTTAGTAAAATAATTAAGAATATAAAAAAAATATCTAAAATTCATTGTTTTATTAGAAAAAAAGTTTTATAATGGAATATGTAGTTAAAACTGATAAATATACTTTATTAGTAAAAATCTTATCAAGGAGTAACTAAATGCAAAACACAAGATTAGAAAGCAATGTAAATGAAAATATTATACAAGAAGAGATTCAAATTCTTACAGAAATGCTGTTAAAAGCAACACAAAAAATGATTTCTGAAAATACATTTGAAAAAATTGTAGAATTAAAAGCGTTAGCAGATGAAAAAAATTACGAAAAATTAAATCTTATAATTAAAGATTTAACTCAAGAAGAAATGGAAATTGTTGCAAATTTCTTTTCAATTTTACCATTATTAATTAACATAGCTGAAGATGTTGATTTAGCTTATGAAGTTAACTATAAAAATAATATAGGTGAAACATATGTAGGGAAATTATCTGAGTCTATTAAAAATATTAAAGATAAAAATATCTTAGAAAATATTAATGTAGTACCAGTATTAACAGCGCATCCAACACAAGTTCAACGTAAAACAGTTCTTGATTTAACGGAAAAATTACACACATTATTAAGAAAACACCGTGATGTAAAAAATGGTTTAATAAATGAAAGAAAATGGAAAAATGCAATCCAAAAACATATTGAAATATTAACACAAAGTGATATTATTCGTGAGAAAAAATTAAAAGTAGCTAACGAAATCACAAATGTATTAGAATATTATAACCTATCATTTATTAAAGCAGTTGCAAAGTTAATGACTGAGTATAAATTATTGTTAGAAGAAAATAAGATAGAATTAAAAAATGAGACTCCAATAACAATGGGAATGTGGATTGGTGGCGACCGTGATGGAAATCCATTTGTAACAGCTGAAACATTAAATCTATCAGCTATGAAACAATGTGAGCTTATTATAGCTTATTATATTGAAAAACTAAATAGTTTATATAGAACTTTCTCAATGTCATCTCATGTTGCTAAAGGAAGTAAAGAACTAGAAGAATTGGCAAATCGTTCAAGTGATACTTCTGAATATAGAGAAAAAGAATTATACAGAAGAGCGATATCATATATTAAAGAAAAACTTGAAAATACTAGAGAGTATTTATTACAAGATAAAGAAATTGGAGATAAATATCTTACAGTTGATGAGTTTGTCGCTGATTTAATAATAATTGAAAAGTCATTATTAGAGAATAAAGGTGAAATCTTAGTAACCGGTGAATTTGAAGAATTGCTTAATGTTGTTAAAATCTTTGGATTCTATTTAGCAAGTATAGATATGCGTCAAGATTCAAGTGTCTATGAAGCATCAGTTGCTGAATTGCTAAGTAGTGCTAATATTGAAAAAGATTATAGTTCACTTAGTGAAGAAGAAAAATGTGAACTTCTATTAAATCAATTAAAAGAAGATCCACGTCCACTAAGTATTAATGATGAAAACAAACAATCAGAAGAATTAAGAAAAGAATTAGCAATATTTAGAACAGCTAGAAAATTAAAAGATAAACTAGGTGATAATGTTATTAAACAAAACATTATTTCACACACAACAAGTGTTTCTGACTTATTAGAACTTGCAATTATGCTAAAAGAAGTCGGATTAGTGGGAAGTGACTTTGCAAGATTGCAACTTGTACCATTATTCGAAACAATCGAAGACTTAGAGAATTCATATGAAGTAATGGATAAATACTTAAGTCTAGATATTGTAAAAAAATGGGTAAGTGATAATAGCAGATACCAAGAGATTATGTTAGGATACTCAGATAGTAACAAAGATGGTGGATATTTATCATCTGGATGGTCGTTATATAAAGCTCAACAGGAACTATCATCATTAGGAGAAAAATATAATATTAAAGTTACATTCTTCCATGGACGTGGTGGTACTGTTGGGCGTGGTGGTGGTCCAAGTTATGATGCGATTATCTCTCAGCCATTAGGAAGTGTTCAAGATAGAATACGTCTGACAGAGCAAGGTGAAATTATTGCGGCTAAGTATGGTAATAGTGATGCTGCATATTATAACTTAGAAGCGCTATTCTCAGCTGTAATTCATAGAATGAACGCTGATAAAGTGAATACTGATATTAGAGATATACCTGAAATCCAAGTTATTATGGATGAAATAGTAGAAGATAGTTACAATAAATATCGAGAACTAGTATTTGAAAATCCTAACTTCTACAATTATTTCTTTGAAGCTACACCAATCAAAGAAATTTCAAGTTTAAACATTGGTTCGCGTCCAGCCTCACGTAAGAAAATTACTGATATTGGTGGATTAAGGGCTATCCCATGGGTATTCTCATGGTCACAAAGTAGAATCATGCTTCCTGGTTGGTATGGAGTAGGAACAGCATTTTCTAATTACATAAACAAAGATAAAGGTAATATTGAAAAGCTTCGTAAAATGTATAAAGAGTGGCCATTCTTCACATCATTATTATCAAATGTAGACATGGTTATGGCAAAATCAGATATGGATATAGCTAGAGAATATGCTAACTTGTGTAAAGAAGAAGAAACTAAAAAGATATATGAAGAAATTTTAAGAGAATGGAATTTAACAAAACAAGTAGTTTTAGAAATTTCAGAACATAAAGAGTTCCTAGAAGATAATACTTATTTAACTCAAAGTTTAGAAAATAGGTTACAGTACTTTAATACATTAAATTTAATTCAATTAGAGTTAATTAAACGTTCAAGAGAAGGTAAATTACTTGAATCACAAATTAATACAATTCACATAACAATTAACGGGGTAGCTACAGGACTTAGAAACTCAGGATAATAAAGAAAGAGAGGAAACGATACGATTCCTCTCTTTCTTTAAAAATTTAATACTTTATAACTATACAATAAGATATGAATTTTAATTGCGTAAATAAATGTGGATGATTCTAAAAAATCTTGTTTCTTAAGAAATCATGATTTTCGAGTCACTCCCTTTTTAAATTATTTAATTTTTATAGCAACATAACTCTTAGGTGGAATAACTGTTCCGAAAGGTGTAGAATAAACGTTGTTATTTCCAAATAGTTTTTCACCAGAGTAATTTTCAACAAAATGAGCTTTAGAATCAAGATTTATAATACAAAGAACATTATTTCGTCTATATGCAACACACTTGTTGTTTGTATAAGTAAACTCGAAGTTTGTGATAAAATCATCTTTATTTTCATTTCTAAAGTTTGATAGTTTAATATAGTGATTTAACAAATCTTCATCCTTATCATTATGTGTATACCCTAAACGATTATAAGGATCTCTAAAGCCGTACATTCCAATTTCATCACCATAATAAATACAAGGAACACCAGGTAGAGTAAATTGAATAAAACTAGCATACTTAAGGAGTTCTTTCGCTTTAGCATATTGTTCATTAGACATTTTATATGTTGGTCTTTCATGAACAGGAACATCTTCAGGATTATCAAATGCTAGCATAGTTAATACTCGTTCTGTATCATGACTTCCTAATAAGTTCATTACAGCATCAAGAGCTGGTCGGGGATAATTTTCTACTAGTTTTAAAATTTCAAGAGTAAAGTCTTCTGCGTTTTTATTTTTTACAAAATTAATAATTGCGTTTTTCCAAGGATAGTTCATAACACTATCAAGTTGATTACCTAAGAAATAACGACGACGAGTATTGTATGAAATCTTATTAGTTGCATCTTCCCAAACTTCACCAATGATTAGAGCATCTTTATCATAGTATTTCGCACTTTCACGAATTCTATCTAAAAATTCGTCAGGAAATTCATCAGCAACATCAAGTCTCCATCCAGCAATTCCAAGTTTTTGCCAAAAGTTGACAACCCCACTATCCTTATTATTAATAAAATCGCTGTATTCTTTATTTTCTTTTATTACTGTAGGTAAGTTATCAAATCCCCACCACGAATGATATTCGTTAGGGAAATTTATGAAATTAAACCAAGAATAATATGGTGAATTTTGTGAATTATAAGCTCCGATGCTATCATAGTTATTATACCTATTGAAATAGATACTATCTGAACCGGTATGACTAAATACACCATCTAGTATGATTCTAATATTATTATCTTTAAATTCTTTACAAAACTTTTCAAATTGTTCATTAGTACCAAAATATGGATCAACGTTAAAATAATCTGAAGTAGAATAACGATGATTTTCTGGACTTTCAACGATTGGGTTAAGATAGATGCTCTCGATATTTAATTTTTTGAAATATTCTTTTTCTTCTTCAATCCCTAGTAGATTCCCCATTAGAAAATCTTTAGCTCCATAATTTTCATGAGTGATAGATGAATGAGGAATACTATTCCAATTTTCATGTCTAATTCTTACATTTTCATTCTTTGCGACTTTTGCTATGAATTTCTCGCTACGCTTAAATCTATCTGGGAAAATTTGATACATTATAGACCCTTTATACCAATCTGGTGTAGTGAAGTTTTTATCGTATACTGTCAACTGCCAATCAGGTAGCTCGTCTTTGCTATTTACCAACTTAGCGTCGAGTTTATCATTTTTTAAATAAACATAAAAACTGTCAAAGTGAACTTCAAAATGATAAAAATAAAGACCAGTATTAAATGGTTCAAAAGTTACATGATAAGTAGAGTAGTTCTCTCTAGCTTTTTCTTTAAACTCTAAACTTTTTGAAATAAGTTCACCTGTATATTCATTTTTAATAATTATTTTAAAGTCATTAAAGTAAAAATCATCCTTAATAAATACTTCAAAATAGAAATCATCATTATTTTTTAATGCCCCCTGAGGGTATTTATTTTTTATTGGATTAAATTTAATCATATTTTTCATCTCCGAAACATAAAATTTTCATTACTAAACTGTTTTCTAAAATTAATCAGTTTAATTTTAATATAAAAGTTTTTAAAAGTAAATAATTTAATTATAAAATAGTAAAAATTAATCAATATAAAAACAAGATAAGGGGTATATTTCTTTATAGAAAATAACTAAAGAAAACATTTACATCAAGGCTTCATTGTGTTATAATATAGATATAAAAAATAAAGAAATAATTAGTAATAAAATAAACTATTTTTATTTATATTTCTATATTATAAAAATTTTTACCAGCTAAAGTAAACGTTTACTTTCGATGGAAAGGGGGTTATTTAGTGAACAATAATATGGCAGAATATTTATTCCATGAAGGGACCAATTACCATAGCCATAAATATTTAGGATCATTTTTAAATGGGGATAAATGTATATTTCGAGTATGGGCGCCAAATGCAGTTAAGGTATTTGTAACTGGTGAGTTTTGTTCTTGGCATCCGCATACTCATGAAATGAAATTAATTAATGATAAAGGTGTATTTGAAGTTGAGCTTAGTGGTATTAAGCAATATGATGCATATAAATACGTAATAGTTACTAAAAGTGGAACTGAGTTATGGAAAGCAGATCCATATGCAAAGCATGCTGAAACTAGACCATTAACAGCTTCAAAAGTTTATTCATTACCTTACTATGAATGGAAAGATAGCAAATGGATGAAAAATAGAGAGGTTCCTTATCATTGTCCAATGAATATATATGAAGTTCATTTAGGGTCATGGAAACATCATGAAGATGGTAGGGAATTAAGTTATAGAGAATTGGCTCATACATTAGTAGACTATGTTAAAGATATGAACTACACTCATATAGAATTGTTACCTATAACTGAATATCCTTATGATAAATCATGGGGGTATCAAACAACCGGATATTTTTCACCGACATCTAGATATGGAACACCTGAAGACTTTATGTATTTTGTTGACCGTTGTCATCAAAATAATATTGGAGTAATTTTAGATTGGGTACCTGGACATTTTACAAAAGATGCTCATGGATTATATGAATTTGATGGGACACATTGTTATGAGTATTCAGATACAAGAAAAATGGAACATGAAGGCTGGGGAACTAGAGTCTTCGACTATGGACGAAATGAAGTAAGATCCTTTTTAACATCAAGTGCAGTTTCTTGGATAGAAGATTATCATATTGATGGTATTAGGGTAGATGCTGTAAGTTCAATGATATTTTTAAACTATTGTCGAGATGAGGAAAAATCTGCAAGAAATATCTACGGTGGTTTTGAAAATTTAGAAGCAATTGATTTCTTAAAAAATTTAAATCTTTACATAAAAGAAAACTATCCTGGTGTTTCAATGATAGCTGAAGAATCGACAAGTTATTCAAAAGTAACAGCCGCTGTTGACCATGGAGGTTTAGGATTTGACTTTAAGTGGAATATGGGATGGATGAATGACAGTCTTGATTATTTAGAAACAGATTCTTTCTTCAGAAAAGGAGTACATAACAAATTTACTTTCTCAATGCATTATGCGTTTTCAGAAAATTTCATCTTGCCTATTTCACATGATGAAGTAGTACATGGGAAAAAATCGCTATTAGATAAAAGTCCTGTTCCTTATGAAGATAAGTTTGGTAATTTTAAGGCATTCTTAGGATATATGTATGCACATCCCGGGAAAAAACTGACATTTATGGGAATTGATATTGCTCAGTTTATTGAATGGGATGAAGAAAGAGAATTAGATTGGTTATTAATGCTTTATCCAAAACATGTATTCACACATAGATATGTTAAAGAACTTAACAAGTACTATAAATCTACACCTGCATTATGGGAAAACGATAGTGACTGGGACGGATTTAAATGGCATGTTGTGGACGATAATAACAATAATGTTTTTGCTTTCTCACGTATAGACAGATCTGGTAAAGAAGTACTAGTAGTTACTAACTTTTCAAATCAAGTATTAAAACATTATGAAATAGGAGTAAATACTTGGGGAAGTTATAAAATAGTATTGAACTCGGATGCTAAGAAATATGATGGATTAGCAATTTCAAATAGAAATTTAAAAACTATAAATAAAGAGAAAAATGAATTTAAATATACTTTGAGTATAAACATACCACCTTATACAACGATGTATATAGAAAAGAAATAATAAGTTTTAGAAGAAGGGGGTCAAATTTATGGCACGAAAAAAAGAAGTAGTAGCTATGCTACTAGCAGGAGGACAAGGTACGAGGCTTCAAGTATTAACTAAAGATATGGCTAAACCAGCTGTACCTTTTGGTGGGAAATATAGAATTATCGATTTTCCATTATCAAATTGTGCGAACTCTGGAATTTCAACAGTTGGGGTATTAACGCAGTTTATGCCACTTGAGCTTAACTCATACATGGGGAATGGTCAACCATGGGATTTAGATAGAATGGATGGTGGATTATCAATTCTACCACCTTATACTGCAGGTAAAACGGGAGAATGGTACAAGGGAACAGCAAATGCGATTTATCAAAATATTAAATACATAGAGCAATACAATCCTGAATACGTACTTATCTTATCTGGAGATCATATTTACAAAATGAATTATAAAGAAATGTTAGATTTCCATAAACAAAAAGGTGCTGACTTAACAATAGCACATATAAATGTTCCTATTGAAGAAGCGAGCCGTTTTGGTATTTTAAATACAAATACAGATTTAAAAGTTACAGAGTTTCTAGAAAAACCAGAAAATCCAATATCTACAAAAGCATCAATGGGTATTTATATTTTTAGTTGGAAAGAACTTAGAGAATACCTGATACGTGATGAGGAAAATCCTGATAGTGAAAAAGACTTCGGTAAAAATATTATTCCAATGATGTTAAATGAAGGTAAAAACATCTATGCTTATCCATTTTATGGATATTGGAAAGATGTAGGTACAATAGAAAGCTTATGGGAAGCTAATATGGACCTTATTAAAAATAAAGAGAATTTCAATATTGATGATAGATTATGGAGAATTTACTATCGTCATGAAGGTGCTATGCCACAATACTTAGGACATAGTGCAAATGTAAAAAATTCTATGATTTCTGATGGTACTGCAGTTTATGGTGCTGTTTCTGAATCAATTATTTCTTCAGGTGTTAGAATCGAAGAAGGTGCAGAAGTTGTAGGAAGCATAATAATGAAAGATGTACTAATAGAAAAAGGTGCTAAAGTCTATAATTCAATTATTGCTGAAGGTTCGATAGTTAAAGAAAATGTAGAAGTTGGTCACAGAGAAATAGTTATAGGAAAAGAACAAATAACGGTAATCGGTAGGGATGAAGTTGTAAATGACAATAGGAAAGTAGAGGGAAAATAATATGGTAAATGCGTTTTGTGTATTATTTGCAGATAACTATCGTAATGATGATTTGCAAGGATTAGTAAGAAATAGAACACTAGCATCTTTAGCTGTTGCATCAAGATATAGAATGATTGATTTCATGTTATCTTCTTTAGTAAAAGCTGAAGTATCAAATATTGCAGTAGTAACAAATTATCACTATAAATCATTAATGGATCACCTTAGTTGGGGGAAAGACTGGGATCTAAATAGAAAAAATAGTGGGCTTAAGTTTATTACACCAATGTCAAACCATCATTCAAACCGTGTAGCTCAAAACAAGATTGAGGCATTAGGGGATGCTTCTAAATATGCAGATACATTGTTAGAAGAATATTGTATTTTAGCTGATGGGAACATTGTAGGTAATATTGATTTTAGAGATATGATAAATTACCATAAATCAACAAATGCAGATATAACGTTAGCTTATACTTATAGAAAACCTCAACAACGTGAATCGCAAATAATTTTTGATGACAAGAATAGAGTTTATGATAGTTTATATCATTATGATGGATATGATCAGGTCTGCCCGACACAGGTTAAAATCTATATAATGTCTAAACAAATGTTTAAAGAATTAGTTAAAAAAGGTACGACATTAGGATGGCAAGACCTTCTATTAGACTTTATTACAAAGAACTTCCATCGTTTAAATGTTTATGGATATGAAATTAAGAATTACAACAGAACAATTAATAGCGTACAAGAATACTATAATTTCAATCGTGACTTATTAAATCCAGAAAAGTTAAATGAATTGTTCTTATCAGGAACTGATATTCTAACAAGAGTAGCAGATAGCGTGCCAACTACATATGGAGACGGAGCAATAGTTAAGAATTCTATACTAGGTGATGGTTGTGAAATTAACGGAATTGTAGAAAATAGTATCCTTTTTAGAGATGTTGTAGTTGAAGACGGAGCGGTGATTAAAAACTCAATAGTACTTCCTAATTGTGTGATTAAAAAATCAGCATACTTAGATTGTGTGATTTTAGATAAATATGCAGTAGTTTCAGAAAAAGTTGAATTAAAAGGAACAGAAAACTGCCAAGTTATCGTAGAAAAAGGTAAAATAGTAGAATAATAAAAAAAAGGGTTAGATTAATATGTGGGAGAGATTTGTAAAACTTTCGATTTTCAAAAGAAAAAAGAGTATAATATACAGATAGACTGCATCTAAAACTAACCCTTTTAGTATGAAAGTAAATTACGAATAAGGAGAAATATAATGAAAATTTTATTCGTGGCAGCTGAAGCAGCACCATTTGTTAAAGTTGGGGGTCTAGGTGATGTTATAGGTTCATTGCCAAAAGCCCTTCAAGATGAAAATGTAGAAGCAAGGGTGGTACTACCGTTGTATTCTTCAATAGACAGAGATAAGTACGATTTAAAATACAGACAACATATTTTTATTAATTTAGGATGGAGAACAGTTTACTGTGGAATCTTTGAGACTGTAGTAAATGGAGTAACTTACTACTTCATTGATAATGAACAATATTTTAATAGAGAGAGTGTATATGGTCAAGAAGATGACGGGGAACGTTTTGCATTCTTCTCAAAAGCAGCATTAGAAATATTACCTCATATTGGCTATAAACCAGATGTAGTAAACGCTAATGATTGGCATGCGGCATTATCGATTATTTATTTGGATGATCTTAAAGCAAGAGGAGAAGGCTTCTATCAAAATATTAAAAGTGTAATTTCAATTCATAATATTGAATTCCAAGGTAAATTCAATCCTTATGAAATGGGTAACTTATTCGGGCTAGATAATAAGTACTTTGATGCACTTATTTACAAAGGTGATTTAAATTTATTAAAAGGAGCTATACAATTAGCTGATAGAATTAATACTGTAAGTGAAACATATGCTCATGAAATATTAGACCCGTATTTTTCATACGGATTAGATGATATTTTAAGAATAGAACAAGGGAAACTTCACGGTATAATTAATGGATTAGATACTGATAAATTTAATTCAAAAACTGATAAACAAATTTTCAAAAATTTTGATTCTAAAACTTTAAAAAATAAAGTGCAAAACAAATTGAAATTCCAAGAAGAATTAGCATTAGAAGTGAATGAAAATATTCCAATGATTGGAATGGTTACAAGACTAACTCATCAAAAAGGTATAGATCTAGTTCTTCATGTAGCAGATGAGATTTTAAAAACTGGTGCACAATTAGTAATTTTAGGAACAGGTGATAGACATTATGAAGATGCATTGCGTTCATTAGAATATCGTCGTCACGATAGAGTAAGAAGCTTAATAATGTTTTCTTCAGAAGTATCTTCAAAAGTATATAGTTCTTGTGATATGTTCTTAATGCCTTCTAAAACTGAACCATGCGGTTTATCTCAATTAATTTCAATGAGATATGCTACAGTGCCGATTGTTCACAGAGTAGGTGGGTTAAGGGACACAGTAGAACCATTTGACGGTAAGTTTGGAACAGGATTTACATTTGAAAGTTTCGATGCGTATGATATGCTAGATGCTGTTTATAGAGCGACATACTGCTATTATCAAGAACGTCATATTTGGAATAAAATTATGAAAAATGCAATTAAACAAGATGTAAGTTGGAAAAAATCAGCTTTACAATACATAGATATGTACAATGAAATAGTCTAATAAACTAGATTATAGGAGAGAATAATGAAACATCAAGAATTTGAACAAAGAATAGAGAAGTATTTAAAAAGACAATTTGGAATTACTATAACTTTAGCAAGTAAACGTCAAGTTTATGAAGCGTTAATGAGTACGGTAAGAGAAAAATTATCTGAGAAAAAATTTGCTTACGAACAAGAATTGAAAAAAACAAAGCAAAAACGTGCTTACTACATGTCAATGGAGTTTCTTGTAGGTAGAACTTTAAGAAATAACTTATTTAACCTAGGAATTGAAAAGCAAACTAAAGAATATCTAGAAAAAAATAATTTTAATCTAGATGAAATCTATGATATTGAACCAGACCCAGGTTTAGGAAATGGTGGACTTGGAAGACTTGCTTCATGTTATTTAGATGCCTTAACTAGTAGTGATTATCCTGTAACTGGATTCTCAATTTTATACGAATATGGAATTTTCAAACAAGTTATCAACAATGGTTGGCAACAAGAATTTCCAGATTATTGGTTAGACTTAGGAAAATACGGTCTTGTTTATAGAAATGATGAAGAAATTGAAGTAAGATTCTACGGTCATGTAGAAGAAAAAATGACTGAAGATGGATTTAAAGTTGAGCACAAAGATTATACATCAATCCAAGCTGAACCATATGATTTATTAATCTCTGGATATAAAACTAAAACAGTTAATACATTACGTCTTTGGGAAGCAAAAGCAAAAACTGGTTTTAATATGAAATTATTTGAACGTGGAGAATATTCTAAGTCTTCAGAAGCAGAAGCAATTGCCTCATCAATTTCTAAATTATTATATCCAGCAGATAGCACAAATGAAGGTAAAGAATTACGTATAAAACAGCAGTACTTCTTTATCAGTGCATCTTTACAACAATTAGTAAAAAATCATTATAATGAATTTGGAACATTAGAAAACTTAAGTGACCATGTAGCATTACATATTAACGACACTCATCCAGCTATGGGAGTTCCAGAGTTAATGAGATTATTACTTGATGAATACGGATATTCTTGGGATAAAGCTTGGGAAATTACGACTAAAATATTTGCTTATACAAACCATACAATTATGGCAGAAGCTTTAGAAAAATGGTCTGTAGATTTATTCAAGCCATTATTACCACGTATTTACTCAATTATTGAAGAAATTAACAAACGATTCTGTCAGTTGGTAATTGATCAAGGAAAACATTATACGTTAGCAGAAACTGCAATTATCTATGATAATCAAATCAGAATGGCTAACTTATCTATCGTAGGTAGTCATAACGTTAATGGTGTATCAAAATTACATAGTGATATTCTTGTTGAATCAACATTTAGAGCATTTAATGAATTATATCCAACAAAATTCGGTAATGTTACGAATGGTATAGCTCACCGCAGATGGTTAGGTCAAGCAAACCCTGAGTTAGCATCTTATCTAAAAGATCTAATTGGTGATGATTTTGTTAAAGATTTATCTAAAATCAGTAAATTAAATGACTATAAAAATGATAAGAAAGTTGTAGCAAAACTTCAAGAAATTAAAAAAGTTAAAAAAGAACAACTTGCTACATATATTCAAAATACTACAGGTATAACTGTAAATCCAGACTCTATTTTTGATGTTCAAGTTAAGAGACTACATGAATATAAACGTCAATTACTTAATGCTTTACACATCGTATACTTATACAGAGAAATTAAATACAATGGTTTACGTCCAGTACCAAGAACATTTATCTTCGCAGCAAAAGCATCTTCTGGATATCAAATGGCTAAAAATATCATCAAATTTATCCACTCAATATCTCAAATGATTGAATGTGATGAATTAGTTCGTGATTACATCAAAGTTGTATTCCTTCCAGATTACAAAGTTACTCTTGCAGAGAAAATAATACCTGCAGCTGATATTAGTGAACAAATTTCTCAAGCAGGTAAAGAAGCAAGTGGTACAGGAAATATGAAACTAATGCTAAACGGTGCATTAACATTAGGAACACTTGATGGAGCAAATGTGGAAATCCATGAAGCGGTAGGGGATGAAAATATCTTTATCTTCGGTCTTGAAACACCAGAAGTAGATGAATTAAATGCTCGCGGCTATAAACCATGGGAATATTATAATAACTCAGTTAAAATAAAAGAAACTCTAGATTTTATTAGAACTATGACTGTTGGGGGTATGAACTTCAACTTTATTGTAGACTATCTATTAACTCAAGACAATTATATGTGTCTAGCGGATTTTGAAAGTTATATTGCAGCTCAAGAAAAAGTAGCAGAGACTTATCAAGATAAAGAAAAATGGGGACGTATGAGTTTAGTTAATACAGCTAACGCTGGAATCTTCTCTGCAGATAGATCAGTAGAAGAATACGCAAAGGACATTTGGAATATAAAAAAAGTAAAATAGAATAAACTTTAATAGAGTAACTTAGAAAATTTATTTTTCTAAGTTACTCTTTCTTTATATTTTTATTACGGATTTAAAATAAATATATTTGTTTTTAATCATAAAGTGTATATAAACACGCCGTTCTCATAGATAAAAAGTTATTATTATGGTAAAATTAGAAGAAAAGACTGTTTGAAATTGAAAATTAAAAAAATTTTCAAAAGAAAATAATTAGTAAATTTAAAAGAGGTAATTATGGCAAAAGAGAGAGCTGATGTCCTTTGTGTGAGTCAAGGATTATTCGAATCACGTGAAAAAGCAAAACGAGCGATAATGGCTGGTATTGTTTATAATGATAATATAAGAATCGACAAAGCAGGAGAAAAGGTTGAATCAACTGCTGAGCTTAGAATTAAAGGTAAAAAGATGCCGTACGTAAGTCGTGGGGGTCTTAAATTAGAAAAAGCAATCAACGAACTAAATTTTGATGTTAAAGATAAGGTGATGATTGATATTGGTTCTTCAACTGGTGGATTTACGGACTGTGCTTTACAAAATGGAGCGAAGTTTGTCTATGCATTAGATGTTGGAACAAATCAACTTGTTTGGAAATTGCGTAATGATGAACGTGTAAAAGTAATGGAACAAACTAACTTCAGACATTCAGTAAAAGAAGACTTTGATGTATATGATATAGATATAGCATCAATTGATGTTTCATTTATTTCATTATCATTAATATTACCAAATCTTGCAGAAATTATAAAAGATGGTGGAGAAGTTTGTGCACTTGTAAAACCACAATTCGAAGCTGGAAAAGATAAGGTAGGAAAAGGCGGAATAGTTCGAGATAAAAAAGTTCAACTTGAAGTAGTAGAAAAGGTATTATTGTTAGCAAATAGTGTAGGTTTTAGTATGACGAACCTATCTTATTCTCCAATAACAGGAGGAGAAGGAAATATTGAATTCCTAATGATATTAAAATACAATGCAACTAAAGAAGTAGAAAATAAAAATATAAATATCGAGCATATCGTAAACAATGCTCATAATCACTTTAAATAGAGGAGGAGCTAATGTTAATTCAGTTAAATATTAAGCAATTTGGAATAATTGAAAAAGCAACTATAGAACTTAAAAATGGTTTAACTGTCTTAAGTGGAGAAACAGGTGCTGGGAAATCAATGATTCTAGCGGCAATTTCGCAATTATCAGGTCAAAGAACCTCAACTTCCTATATTCGATATGGTGAAGATAAGGCTAGTGTAGAAGGAGTATTTGATTTTCCAAAGAGTAAGGAAGTTAAGGAAATTTTTAATGAATTAGACTTAGATCTAGAAGATGAGGTAATAGTAGTTCGTCGTGACATTTATAGTAGTGGAAAGAGTGTCTGTAGAATAAATGGGACTATAGTTAACCTATCGACATTAAAAAAAGTAGCTGCTCATTTATTAGATATCCATGAACAACACGATAATCAAGTTCTATTAGTAGAAAAAAATCATCTTAATTTAGTAGATTCTTTTAATCGTGAGAAAATACAACCTGTGTATATAAAATACAAAGAGAAGTATAAAGAATATCAGATAATAAAAGAAAAAATTGATAACTTAAAACAACAAGAGAGTGATGTTCTTCAAAAAGTAGATTTCTTGAAATTCCAATATAAAGAATTAAGTCAGATGAAACTTAAAAAAGATGAAGACCTAGAACTAGAAAAAGATATTGACTATCTGGAGAACTTTGAGAAGGTGAATAATCTTGCTCATAGTATTACCGAAGGAATCGATGGAGAATATGGTGTTATTTCTAAGCTAGCAGAAATAAGATCTAATCTGGGAGAGTTAACTAGATATAACTCAAACTTTGAAGAAAAGTATGAAGAAATTACAAATTTATACTATATCTTAGACGATTTGAAATATGAAGTATCTAGTTATACTGATGTTATCGAATATGATGAAGAAAAATTAGATAGATTAATCTATAGATTAGATAAGATAAGAACTTTAGAGAAAAAATATTCAAAACCATTAAATGAGCTAATAGATTTCACAGAAACTATAAAAGAAGAATTGGATGAGTTAGAAAATTATGAAGAAAACTTCGAAAATTATTTAGAAGAAAGTAAGAAGATTGAAGAAGAATTAACAGTTTTAGCTGAAGAGTTAAGCTCTTTTAGAAAAGATACAGCTTTAAAATTAGAAAAACTTATCCAAGATGAGTTGAAATTCTTATATATGGAAAAAAGTACAATCAAAGTTGACTTTAAAGAAAAAGAATTCTCATCAACAGGAAAAGATGATGTTAAGATTCTGATTAGCGCTAACTTAGGAGAACCATTAAAATCATTATCTAAAGTTGCCTCAGGTGGAGAACTTTCTAGGGTGATGTTAGCACTAAAAATAATCTTCTCAAGAAGTATAGAGGCTACTTCAATTATCTTTGATGAAATAGATACTGGTGTAAGTGGAAGAGTATCACAACGAATGGCTGAAAAGATGTATCAACTAGGAGTAGGATCACAAGTATTATGTATCTCGCATCTACCTCAAACAACAGCTTTGGCGGATACCAACTTACTAATTAGTAAAGAAATCATTGATAAGAGAACATTAACTGTTATTAGAGAGTTGACTGAAGAACAAAAGATTGCAGAGGTAGCAAGAATGGTATCTGGAGATACTATGACAAAACTTTCAGAAGAACACTCTATTGAAATGTTAAGATTAGCTGAAAAAATTAAAGAAGAGATAAAAGAAAAACTAAATAAGTAGTTAGTAAAAATACCGTAAAGGTAAAGGAGGACTATGACTAAAGAAGGAAAAATTTTAAAAGCACTTAGTGGATTTTATTATGTAGACTGTTCTGGAGAGTTGATTACTTGTCGTGCACGAGGAAACTTCAGAAATGAAAACATCACGCCGTTAGTAGGAGATGATGTAAAAATTCAATTAAGTGATAATAATACAGGGTATGTTGTAGAAATATTAGAAAGAAAAAATGAATTACTACGACCTAAGGTAGCAAATATAGATTATAGTATTATCGTAGTATCAGTAAAAGATCCTGAGTTTTCTAGTAAATTACTGAATAAAATGATTTGTTTAAATGAAAATAGTAATGTAGATATTATAATTGTCTTTACAAAGCTTGATTTATTAAGTGATGAAGAGCTTAATAAAATGAAAGAAATAATGAACTATTACTATGAAATAGGATATCAAGTATTTACAAACTCTGATGAGGATATTGAAAAATTAAAACAAGTCATTTCAGAGAAGTATGTAGCTATTTCAGGACAATCTGGAGCAGGAAAGTCGACGTTTATTAATAAGCTTGCAGAACATTTAGATATTGAAACTGGAGAAATCTCTAAACATCTAGGACGAGGACGGCATACTACGAGACATACTGAATTTTATCAAATCGATGATTTCTATATCGCAGATACTCCAGGATTCTCTTCATTAGATATTACATTTATTGAAAAAGAAGATTTACAATATTTATTTAGAGAATTTAACGATTATGATTGTAAGTTTAAACCGTGTAATCACATGGAAGAGATTCAATGTGGAGTTAAAGAAGCGGTAGAAAGTAAAGAAATATTAGAAAGTCGTTATGAAGACTATAAAGTATTATTTACGGAAAAACAAAATCAAAAGAGAAAATATATAAAGGAGAGATAAGATGAAGAAAATATTACCTTCAATTTTATCAGCAGATTTTGCTAACTTAGAAAGAGATATTAAAGAATTAGAAAGTATTGGTATTGATATGTTTCACATCGATGTAATGGATGGAAACTTTGTTCCAAATATTTCATTTGGATTCCCAATAATTGAATCAATCCGCCCTAAGACAGATAAAGTTTTTGATTGTCATCTTATGATTGCAAATCCAGAAAACTACGTTGAACAATTTTGTAAAGTAGGTTGTGATATGGTATCGTTCCACATCGAAGCTACTAACCATGCAGATAGAGTTATACAAGTAATTAAAAACAATGGAAAAAAAGCTGGTATTGTACTAAACCCTCAAACACCAATCGAGAGTATTAAATATCTGTTGCCAAAATTGAATTATGTTTTAATTATGACTGTAAATCCAGGATTCGGTGGACAAAAATTCATTCCTGAAATGTTAGAAAAAATTGAAGAACTAGCAAAACTTAGAGAAGAAAAAAATTATAACTTCTTAATAGAAGTAGACGGTGGAATAAATATAGAAACGTCAAAAGCTTGTCGAGATAAAGGTGCGGACTTATTAGTTTGTGGTTCATTCTTATTTGGAGCAAGTGATAAAGAAAAAACATTAGGTGAGTTGTTAAAATAATGAATAAAAAAAATATAAACATAATGTTAGGTGGAGTATTTCCAAAAGAATTCCCTTCTTCTAAATTATGGTGTGGAGTAGATAAAGGCGCGTTGTACTTGCTTAATAATGGAATTATTCCAATATTAAGTTGTGGGGATTTTGATTCGATAACACTTGAACAAAGAAAGGAAGTTGAAGAAAAATCTAAGTACTTTAAAGTGAAAAGTAGTGAAGATTTAACAGATGCAGAATTTGCGTTAGAACATATTTTAGAATTATTTGAAGAGGTTGAAGTAATAGATATTTACGGAGCTACTGGAAGAAGACTTGATCACTTTTTTGGTAACATACTTTTACTTAATAATAAGAAATATCAACATATTAAAATTAGAATAATAGATGATAATAATATTATTACAGTAGCTAAAAAAGGTCTGAATATCTTTGAAAGCATAGAAGGGTATAAGTATTTCTCAATAGTACCTATTTATGAAGATACTTTAATGACAATAAAAAATTCTAAATATGAAGTAAAAAATCTAATGCTGACATTAAATCGGCCTAACGCTACTAGTAACGAATTTAAAAGTAATGAGGAAATAAAATTAGAAGTTAGTAATAATGTACTAGTACTATACTCAAAAGATTAAAAGGAGAAACAATGGTAGAAATATTACAATTTATGTTGATAGCTGTTTTTGCAGGTTTCTTAGGCTCTTTAGTAGGGTTAGGCGGTGGAATTATTATTACACCTGCATTAACAATACTATTTGGATTTGATATTAAATATGCTATTGGAGCAAGTATTGTCGCGGTTATTGCAACAAGTAGTGGTTCAGCAATAGCATTCGTAAAAGATCATGTTAGTAACATGCGAGTAGGTATGCTTTTAGAGGTATTTACTACAGCAGGAGGTGTAGTAGGTGCGCTTATGGCTGGAGTATTCTCGTCTAAATTATTATATATTTTCTTCTCTTTAATACTGTTAAATTCTTTTTATGGAATGTTGAAGAAAACAGGCTTAATAACTAAATTGAAAAAAGAAGAAGAAAATGTAGAAAATGATAAGTACGCTGATAAATATAAATTAAATTCAACATACTATGACAAGGCTACAGGCGAAACTGTAAAGTATAATGTTACTAATGTCCCTCAAGGCTCACTTGTTATGTTTGGTGCTGGGTTTGCTAGTGGATTACTAGGAATCGGTAGTGGTGCATTTAAGGTTGTAGCTTTAGATACTTATATGAAATTGCCTATAAAGGTAAGTACAGCGACGAGTAACTTTATGATGGGAGTTACTGCAACAGCAAGTGCGTTAATATATTTCTTTAATGGTACTATAAATCCAGTAGTAGCAGCACCAATAGCGATTGGAACTTTAATTGGATCAAGAACTGGAGCAAAAGTAATGCAAAGATTAGATGCAAAGTATATTCGTTATATTTTCCTTCCAATCTTACTATTTACTATTATAAACATGTTCCTGAAAGGTCTGGGGGTGCTTTAATATGAATGGGAAAAGAGATATAAATATATTAATTGCAAATATTATAAAAACAGGGGTTTTTGTAAGTTCATTCTTTATTATAACAGGAATTATACTTAGTTTTATACAAGGAGCAGATGGAGTATTAACTTTAGAAAGATATACTTTTAATGAAATGCTAAGAGGTTTAGTATCATTTAATTATTATTCATACTTAATGTTTGGTATATTTCTTTTAATATTAACACCTGTTCTACGTATATTAGGTTTACTGTATGTCTATATTGAAGAAAAAGATTACAAATTTGTAAGAATTTGTATTTTAGTACTAGTAATACTAATTGTGAGTTTATTATTGGGAGTAACACATAGCTAAAATATAAAAAAAATTAAAAAATAAAATGTTCAACTATATGATAATATAGAATTTATCGCTAATTGTGAACAAATTGTGAACGAAAAATGGTAAAATGTAGGAAAAATACTACTTTTTATCATTTTTGTTTTGCCATAATAAAAACTATGTTATACAATAATAATATAATATTTACAATTAAATATAAATAACACATATAAGGAGGTATATCTATGTTGGATCCACTATTACTTGCAAGGATACAATTCGCAGCAACAACAGTGTTCCACTTCTTCTTTGTACCTATTACTATAGGTATGGTGTTCTTAATCGCAATTTTTGAAAGTATTTATGTTAAAACTGGCGATGAGCATTACAAAAGAATTACGAAGTTCTTTGGGCACTTATTCCTAATTAACTTTGCTGTTGGGGTTGTTACAGGTATTCTTCAAGAGTTCCAATTTGGTATGAACTGGTCTGAATATTCTTCATTCGTAGGGGATGTTTTTGGACCATCACTTGCGATAGAAGCCTTACTTGCATTCTATCTTGAGTCTACATTTATCGGTATTTGGATTTTCTCTTGGGAGAAAATTAACAAAAAATTACACGTAATGTGTATTTGGTTAGTAAGTATAGGAACACTTATGTCAGCGTTCTGGATTTTATCAGCTAACTCATTCATGCAACACCCAGTAGGTGTTAAGTATGTTGAGAATGGTGTAATTGGTAAAAAAGCAGAAATGATTGACTTCTTTGCAATCGTTAAAAACCCATACTTATGGAACCAATTCCCTCACGTAGTAACAATGGCGTTAACAGTAGGGGCGTTCACAATTGCAGGTATTGCATCTTGGAAAATGTTACGTAAACATGAAGTTGAAATGTTTAGAAAAGCATTTAAAGTTTCAATCGTAGCAGCTCTAATTGGTTCACTTGGATTATTTGTAACTGGACATTCTCAAATGCAATACTTAGTAAGAGAATATCCTATGAAAGTAGCAGCTGCTGAAGCTCTATATGAAGATACTGGAAATTCAGCACCGTTCTCAGTGTTAGCAACAATCGATCAAAAACAACAAAAAGCAGAACATTACCTTGAAGTACCTGGTATGTTAAGTTTCTTAGCATATGACAAGTTTGAAGGAAGTCTTAAAGGTATGAAATCTCTTCAAAAAGAAATGGATGAAAAATATTATCCAGTAGTTGGAAAACATATCGATTACACACCGCATGTACCAACAATTTACTACTCATTCAGAATTATGTCTGGTTCTGTTGGTATCTTAATACTGATGGCATTACTTGGAACAATTTATTCATTCAAGAGAACTGAAACTAAGAAACGTTGGTTCTTACAACTTATGCCATGGACTTTACTAGTAGCTGAAGTTGCTACTGCTTGTGGTTGGATAATGGCTGAAATGGGTCGTCAACCATTCTTAATCTTTGGTGTAATGGCTACTGAATCAGGAGTTTCTCCAAATTCAGGAGCGTCAGTATTATTCTCACTATTAGTATTCTGTGTATTATATACAATCTTAGGTATTACACAATATATCGCATTTAGATATGCAATGAATAAAAAAGAAACAACTGTGAAGGAGGTAGCATAGTATGGATTGGTCAGTAGCTTTACCAAATATTTGGTTCTTACTTATAACAATACTATTTACAGGATTCTTCGTATTAGAAGGATATGACTTCGGAGTTGGTGTACTAGCTCAAGTACTAGGTAAGACTGATGAAGAAAAACGTGTTTACTTCAATACAATCGGTCCTTTCTGGGATGCAAACGAAGTTTGGCTATTAACAGGTGGTGGAGCGATGTTCGCAGCTTTCCCAATCTGGTATGGTAAATTATTCAGTGGTTACTATATCGCGTTCGTGTTAATGTTAGTGGCGTTAATCTTACGAGGCGTATCATTTGAATTTAGAGGTAAATTAGGAGATAATAGAACTTGGATTAAATCATATGATATAGCAATGTTTGTTGGTAGCTTACTTCCTCCAGTATTATGGGGAGTTGCAGTAGCTAACTTCATGACAGGAGCAAACCTTGACGCTAAGAAAAACTTAGTTGATGGTTTCTTAGGTTTATTATCACCATTTACTATCCTTGGAGGAGTAATGATGTTACTTCTAATGTTAGTTCACGGAGCTCAATTCTTAGCTCTTAAAACTACAGGAGAATTAAGAAATGCAGCTCGTGCAACATCTGCATTATTATTCCCATTTGCTGCGATAGTAACATTAGTATTTGCTATTTGGGCATTATTTAAAACAGATATCTTTACAACAAACTACTATGTTGGTTTAGTACTAGCAATAATTGCAGTAGTATTCTTCGTGTTATCATTTGTTTTAAACTTTAAAGGTCGTGACTTAGGTGCATTCTTAAGTACATCTGGAACTTTAGCGTTCCTAACTCTAAGTGTCTTCGCAGGTATGTTCCCACGTGCTATAATAAACAGTAATGATGTTAGTCAATCACTATTTATTTATGATGCTGCGAGTGGAGTATACACTCTAAGACTTATGACAATAGTTGCATTATTCCTATTGCCATTCGTTTTAGGATACCAAGTTTGGTCATATTCTATTTTTAGAAAACGACTAACTAAAGAAGATGAATTGGAGTATTAGTCAATGAAAAAAAAGGAAGCAAAATTAAAACTTCCTGTTAAAAAAAGTCTTACATTGACATTATTAATATTATCAATATTCGAAGCAGCTTGTATAATTATACAAGCTGCTTTTTTAGCAAAAGCCATAGTGGGACTTTTTGATAAAAATTTTGATAATGTTGTAAGAGATAGTGTTCTTTTTTTAATAGGTTATATTTTTAGGATAGTGTTTTTACACTTACAACAATATTTTACAGAAAATCATGCAATTAAGTTTGAAACGGAGCTTAGAAGAAAATTACTTCAGAGTTATTTTGACCTAGGACCTGATTTCACATCAAGAGAAGGATCAGGAAAGCTAGTAACCCTAGCGATTGATGGAATAGGAAAAGTAAAACAGTATTTTGAATTAAATGTATCAAAACAAATCCGTGGAGCTAT